>DATBAW010000163.1:0-2927 GCA_036271335.1 Thermoanaerobaculia bacterium | reverse complement strand
ACCGCGCTTCTCGATCAAACCCGCCAAATCCAAGCTCGCCTCCGGGATTCACCACGACAACGAAAGAGCCAAGCCGCTGAGGCCTCAGCCTTTGCCAGGCTCCTGGCCGAAGGTTAACGCGTATGGGGGCCGGGGGTGAGGTTTCGGGGCGGGGGCCAGCGCTTTTCCCCCACCAAAGCAACCTACAATAGGCCGTTCTCGTACTCCAATCATGAGGAACCCGCGCTCCATCGCCCTCTGGCTGATCGCCGGCACCGCCGGGGTGATTCTGCTGGCCTGGGCGTTCCCGCGGGCCTTCCCGTTGCTCCCCCGACCGCTGTCGGTCTCGCGGGAGCAGGCGGTACGGATCGCTCTCGAGCGCTTCCGGGACCTCGGCGAGCCGGTCAAGAACGCCTACGTGGTGACGCGGCTCGATACCAACGCCCTGATGGAGCGCCGGTTCCAGTGGGTGGCCGAGCACCGCGGCCTGGCGAGCCTGGAGGACTCCCGCCTGCCGCCGCCGATGAACTGGCGGGTGGCGGTCTATGCGCCGGGGGCGCCCCTCTACGAGATCACCTACGGCGCGGAGATCGCGCTCTCGGGCAAGGTGCTCGCCCTGATGCTGCGTCTCGATCCCGAGGCCAAGGGGGCGGTCCTCGCTCCCGAGGAGGCGCGGAAGCGGGCGGACGCGTTCCTCACCCACGAGGGGGTCGACCTCTCCCACTATGAGCCGCCGGAGCTGCGCAGCGTCACGCTCGCCCACCGGGTCGACATCACCGTCCGCTATCGCGACCGCCTGAATCCGCTCCCCCCCGGCAACGCTCACGGCGTCGAGGTGAAGTTCGCCGGCGACCGGCTGGTGGGCTTCGACCTCTGGCTCGACGATCCGCGCGAAAAGGAGGTCATCCGCGCCGTCCGCGGGGTGGCCTTCCTGTCGCTGTCGCGGCTCATCTGGGTCTTCCTGCTGGCGGGCGGGCTGGCGCTCCCGTTCCTGAAGCGCTACCACGAAGGGGAGATCGGGGCCCGGCGCGGCGCCGAGATCTTCCTGCTGGTGGCGGGCGCGGGCCTCCTCTACATGCTGATGTGCGGCCGTGCCCTCTCCGAGACGAGCAGCGTCGGCGCCGCCTCCCGCGAGCAGAACACCTGGGTGATCTGGCTTTCCGGAATGGTCCTCTTCTTCGTTCCCGCCGCGGTGCTGGCCTTCTTCTCGTGGTCGGTCGGCGAGTCGATCTGCCGCGAGCGCTGGGGGCACAAGCTGGCGGCCTTCGACGCCTTCTTCCAGCGGGCGTGGCTGAACGGCACGGTGGCGCTCTCCGCCTTCCGGGGGTGGATGGCGGGCTTGGCCATCGCGGGCGGCACGGCCGCCCTCCTGCTCGCCGTGCGCGCCGGCGGCGGCTGGCCGCTCGCCTCGCAGGTGATGAGCGGCAACAGCCCCTGGCCGGGCCTCGACCTGTTCCTGCTGATCCTGGTGTTCGAACTCTCCTTCACGCTGGCCGTCGTCCTCTGCCTGCTGCCGCTGGCCGCCCGGCGTCTGGGGCGGTGGTGGGGCTCGCTGCTGGCGGTCGCGGTGTTCGGCGTGATCCACCCCTCGATCGCCACCGTGCTGCCGGTCGGCTGGACGCTGCTCACCAGCGCTCTTTTCGGCGCCGCGCTGGTGGCGCTCTTCCTGACCACCGACCTGCTGACGGTGCTGCTCGCAGCCTTCGTCGCGCAGACCCTGATCGCGACCTACCCTCTGCTGACGTCGGTGGCGCCGGCCCTCCAGCTCCAGGGGTGGCTGGCGCTCGGCTTGCTGGCGGTGCCGCTGCTGGTCAGCCTCCGCTACCTGGGCAGTCAGAAGGAGTTCGTCTACCGCTACGAGGACATCCCGCCGCACGTGCGGCGGATCGCCGACCGCGAGCGCCAGCGGGTGGAGCTGGAGACGGCGCGGCGGATCCAGAGCTCGATCCTCCCCGACCTGCCGCCGCGTCTCGCCGGGGTGGACATCGCGCACGCCTACCTGCCGGCCTCCGAGGTGGGCGGCGACTTCTACGACGTGCTGGCGCTGGAGGATGGCCGGCTGGCCGTGGCGGTGGGGGACGTCGCCGGCCACGGCGTCTCCTCCGGGCTGATCATGTCGATGGCGAAGTCGGCGCTGGCGGTGCAGGTGACCTTCGATCCGGAGGTCGCGGCGGTCTTCCAGACCTTGAACCGCACCGTCTTCCAGACCGCCCGCAAGCGGCTGCTGACCACCCTCGTCTATGCGGTCATCGATCCGCGGCGGCTGGAGATGGTGTACGCCAGCGCCGGCCACCTGCACCCCTACCGCATCAGCGCCACCGGCAGGGTCGACACGATGGAATCGATCGCCTATCCGCTCGGCGTGCGTGGCCAGCTCCTGATCGACGCCCACACCGCCCGGCTTTCCCCCGGCGACACCCTCTTCCTGTTCAGCGACGGCGTGGTCGAGGCGCGGCGGGAAGGGGACGACGACATGTTCGGCTTCGAGCGCCTGCAGGAGAGCCTCGCCCGTCACGCCGGCCGCGGCGCCGAGGGGCTGCGCGACGGCGTCCTCGCCGACGTCGCCCGCTTCACCGCCAACGCGCCGCGCGAGGACGACCAGACGATCCTGGTGCTGCGGCTCCCGTGACCCTTACAACTCGTTTGCAATCCTTCATCGTACAGCGGTCCCCCCGACGAGCTGGTCCGTCCGCCGCGCGGGTCACCTTCGACTACGTGCCCGGTCCTGTCATCGCGGTCGCCCGGACGGGCCGCTGATGGAGGGAATCCGCAAGTACCCTCGGACCCCGCATCTCGAGGGCTCCGGGCTGCAGGCGGGCGACGAGGACCTGGCCGTGGTGAGCTTCGGCGAGCTGGCCGGCAAGCACCTGGTCGTCGAGGAGAAGATGGACGGCGCCAACTGCGGTATCAGCTTCGACCCGGGGGGACGGCTGAGGTTGCAGAGCCGC
>DATBAW010000162.1:0-2385 GCA_036271335.1 Thermoanaerobaculia bacterium | reverse complement strand
ACCCGAACGACCGCATCGTCAATCCACTGATCGTTCCCACCTCGATGGACGGGGAAGGCGGAGGCCCGAAGTCGCCGTTCTTCCCGTCGTCGGCGAAGACCAACGTCGGCGGCGTCATCCCGTCGAACTTCTTCATGGATTCGAAGGCCTGCGGCGAGTGCCACCAGGACATCTATCAGCAGTGGAACAGCTCGGCCCACCACTTCGCGTCGTTCAACAATCAATTCTATCGCAAATCGATCGAGTACATGCAGAGCGTGGTCGGCACCCGGCCGAGCAAGTGGTGCGCCGGCTGCCATGACCACGCGGTGTTCTTCAACGGCCGTTTCGACAAGCCGATCAAAGATCAGATCGACACGCCCGAGGCGCAGGCGGGGCTCGCCTGCACCTCCTGCCACGCCATCACCCACGTGGCGAGCTCGATGGGCAACGCCGACTTCACCATGGAATACCCGGCGCTCCACGAGCTGGCGAGCAGCAAGAATCCGGTGATCCACGGAATGGATCACTTTTTGACCTATCTGCAGCCCGAGCCGCACCGGCGTACCTTCATGAAGCCCTTCATGCGCAGCTCGGCGGAGTTCTGCGCCAGCTGTCACAAGGTGCATCTCGACGTGCCGGTGAACTCCTACCGCTGGGCCCGCGGCTTCAACGACTACGATAACTGGCAGGCGAGCGGCGTCTCGGGCCAGGGAGCGCGCTCGTTCTACTACCCGGCGGAGTCGAAGACCTGCTCGAGCTGCCACATGCCGATGGTCGATTCGCAGGATCCCGGCAATCACGACGGCAAGGTCCACTCCCACCGTTTCCCGGCGGCCAACATGGCGCTGGCCACGGTCAACCAGGACAAGGCGCAGGCGGAGGTCGTCGAGAAGTTCCTGAAGTCAGGGTTCATCACCACCGACATCTTCGCGGTGTCGCCGGAGGCCGAGGGGAAGGGCGAGACGGCGATGGTGCGGCGGACTCTGCCGAAGGCCCAGGGAGACACGGCGCCGAGGCTCAACACCACCTTCGCGGTAGGAGAGGAGGCCGAGCAGGGAGGACCGGTGGTGATCCGCGACGTCGGGCAGCTCGCGGCGCCGATCGACAAGGCGGCGCCGGCGATCCAGCCGGGCTCGACCGTGCGGGTGGACGTGGTCGTGCGCACGCGCGCCATCGGCCATTTCTTCCCGGGCGGCACGGTGGACGCCTTCGACGTCTGGCTGGAGCTCCAGGGGCGCGACGCGGCCGGCAAGATGGTCTATTGGAGCGGCCGGGTGGACGACGACGGCAAGGGCCCGGTGGAGCCGGGAGCGCACTTCTACCGCTCCTATCAGCTCGACGGCGACGGCAATCCGATTGACAAGCGCAACGCCTGGCAGGCGCGCAGCGTGCTCTACGTCCGCCTGATCCCGCCCGGCGCGGCCGACGTCGCGCATTACCGCGTGCGGATTCCGGCTGACGCCGTGGGACCGATCACTCTGACGGCGAAGCTCAACTACCGGAAGTTCGCGCACAATTACACCCAGTTCGCCTACGCCGGCCAGCCCAAGCCCGGCGAGGAGCACCTGATCACCAAGAACGCCAACAGCGCGGCATGGTCGTACGATCCGCACAACATCCCCGCCAACGTCTCGGGGAAGATCAAGGGGGAGATCCCCGACCTGCCGATCGTCACCGTCGCCTCCGCCGAGGCCAGGCTGCCGATCGGTGGGAGCGGAGCGACGCAGTGGCGGCAGGTGGCGGAGAAAAAGGACCGCGAGCGCTGGAACGACTACGGCATCGGCCTGCTGCTGCAAGGCGACCTCAAGGGGGCCGAATTCGCCTTCAGGAAAGTCACCGAAGCCGAGCCGGGCTATGCGGACGGCTGGCTGAACGTCGCCCGCGCGCTGATCCAGGAGGGCGAGGTGGAGGCCGCGAAACCGTTCGTGGAGAAGGCGATCGCGATCACTCCGGGGCTGCCGCGCGGCTACTTCTTCAAGGCGATGATCCAGAAGGCGCAGGGCGATTACGACGGCGCGCTCGCCTCGCTGCGCACCACCGAGGCCAAGTTCCCGCGCGACCGCGTGGTCCTCAACCAGGAGGCGCGGCTGCTCTTCCTCAAGCGGCAGTACAAGGATGCGCTCGCCGTGCTGGAGCGCGTCGGTCTGGTCGATCCCGAGGACGTGCAGATGCACTACACCGCCATGGTCTGCTGGCGGGCGCTTGGTAATACCGAGCGGTCGGCCCGCGAGGCGGTCCTCTTCCAGCGCTTCAAGGCCGACGAATCGGCGCAGGCGATCACCGCCAAGCGCCGGCTGCTGAGCCCCGAGGACAACAACGAGCGCCAGCCGATCCATGAGCACGAGAGCGCGCCGCTGCCGAGCCTGCCGCGAGCCGCCGAAGGCTCCGTGGTCGCGGGTGGGT
>DATBAW010000161.1:0-82684 GCA_036271335.1 Thermoanaerobaculia bacterium | reverse complement strand
GCCGAGCGGCTGAAGCGGGTGGGCTACCGCACTCAGGCGATCGTCTCGGCGCTGGTGCTCAACCGGCGCTACAACCTCAGCCAGGGGTTCGACGGCTACGACGACGACCTCTGGAGCGAGGAGGAGGCCAAGCTGTTCATGATCCGCAGCCGGCCGGGACCGAAGACCGCGCTGCGGGCGGTGAAGTGGCTCCACTCCTGGCAGCGGGAGAAGGTCCGCAAGCCCTTCTTCCTCTGGGTCCACTTCTTCGACGCCCACCAGCCCTATTCGGCGCCGCCGGCGGAGCTCTCCCTGGCGCCGACCCCCTACGACGGCGAGATCACGGTGGCCGACCGCGGCGTGGGGAGGATCCTCGCCGAGCTCGAGAGGCAGAAGATCCTGGATAACACGCTGGTCGTGCTCACCGCCGACCATGGCGAGAGCCTCGGCGAGCACGGCGAGAAGACCCACGCGGTCTTTATCTACGATGCCACCGTCCGCGTGCCGCTGTTCTTCCGCGCTCCCGGCCGGCTGCCGCAGGCGAAGGTCTACCCGGGGCCGGTCCGCTCGGTGGACATCGTGCCGACCCTGCTCGGCCTGCTGCATCTCCCCGGCGCCGCCGAGACGCAAGGGGTGGACCTCGGGCCGGCCTTCCGCGGCGAGGTCGCCCCCCCGGATCTGGCGCAGTATTCGGAGTCGCTGCTCTCCCAGGTGGGCTTCGGCATGGCGCCGCTCTACGGCGTCCGCCACGGCGGCTACAAGTGGATCCGCGCGCCGAAGCCCGAGGTCTACGACCTGAAGCGCGACCCCGCTGAGGTGACCAACCTCTATCCCAAGGAGGCGCGGCGGGGGGCGATCCTCGACGGCGAGCTCACCCGTATCCTCGCCGACAGCCAGCGCCGGGCCCTGAAGCCGCGCGCGGCGGTGATGGACCAGCAGACGGAGGAGGCGTTGCAGTCGCTCGGCTACCTGGCGCCCCGCGAGCAGCGGGAGGCGGTGGCCGGCATGGACCCCAAGGACGGCATCGGCCTCTACAACAAAATGGAGGATGCCCGCCACCTCGCGCAGCAGGAGCACTGGGCGGAGGCGGAGACGCTGCTGCGCGAGATCATGGCGGTGACCCCGAAGAACCTGTCGGCGCAGAACATCCTCGCCCTCACCCGCCTCAAGCAGGGGGATCTGCCGGGCGCGCGGAACGAATACCTCCACTCGCTCGCCCTCGATCCCGGCCAGTTCCGGGTCTACGGCATGCTGGGGACGATCGATCTGCTGGTCGGCGATCTCGACGGTGCGGAGAAGGACTACCACCGCGGCCTCGCCATCTCGCCGGGGTTCGTCGAGGCGATGAGCAACCTGGGGATGGTGGCGTCCCTGCGCGGCGACGAGAAGACGGCGCAGGAGTGGTACCGCAAGGCCGCCGCCCTCGATCCCACCTTCCCGCGGGTCTGGCGCCGGCTGGCCGATCTCTACTTCGAGCGCGGGGACTACGCGCAGGCGCTCCAGGCCTACCGCCGCACACTGCAGGAGGAGCCGAGCGACTTCGAGGCCACCCTGCAGGCCGGCAACGCGGCCCGCCACACCGGGGACGCGGCCGCCGCGGCCGACTACTTCCACAAGGCCGCCAGGATCCGTCCGGACTCCTGGCTCCCCCTCTACAACCTCGCCTGCCTGCGCGCGGTCGGGGGCAACCCCACGACGGCGCTCGAGCAGCTCGACCTCGCCGTCCGCCATGGCTTCCGCAATCCGGAGCTGCTGGAGAAGGACGCAGATCTGGCGTCGGTGCGGGCCCGGCCGGAGTATCCGGCGCTGCTGGAGAAGGTGCGGAGGAAGGCCGCGCAGCCGGAGGTGGAGCTGCCGGAAGGTCCGGCGCGCGGCCACCGGCGGCGGATGATGCGGAGGGTGGTGGGGGTCTCGAAGGGCCCGGCTCAGCCCGGGCGGTGAGGCTTCGCGGAAGCCTCCGTGGCCGGCGACCGCCCGGGATTGAAATTCCGGGCTACCCACGGTCGCTCCTTCCCGGGGCTTGAGGCACCCTCTTATACACATCTCGACGGATCTCGAGATTTTGCCCCGAAGGGGCAAAGGCATGTAGCCTGGGGCGCGAGCCCCAGGAATGGCAGCCACCGGCAGTCGCCAAAGCCCCAAAGGGGCGACGGCAAACCCACTCGTGGAGGAAGACTGCTGCCGCCCCTTCGGGGCTTTGGGTTGCTTTGGAACCGCTACCTGGGGCTGACGCCCCAGGCTACATGCCTTTGCCCCTTGCGGGGCAAGATTCCAGAACCCTCGACTTGTGTATAAGAGGGTGGGCTTAAGTCCCGGATGGGACGGTCGTCAGTAGCCCGGGATTTCAATCCCGGGCGGCGAGGCGGCGTCGCTCTCCTCCTCCCACCCCTTCGCCCGCTCGACGGCCCGGTTCCACCTCTCCCTCCGGTCCGCGGCGTGGTCCGGGCTCAGGGCGGGCTCGAAGGTCCGCTCGGCCTGCCAGCGGGCGGCGATCTCGCCGGTGTCCTTCCAGACGCCGGTGGCGAGGCCGGCGAGGTAGGCGGCGCCGAGGGCGGTGGTCTCCCGCACGCGGGGGCGGACGACGGGCACCCCGGCGAGGTCGGCCTGGAGCTGCAGCAGGAGATCGTTGACCGCCGCGCCGCCGTCCGCCCGCAGCTCGGCGATGGGGAAACCGGCGTCGGCGGCCATGGCGTCGAGGACGTCCGCCACCTGGAAGGCGATGGCTTCGAGGGCGGCGCGGGCGATGTGGGCGGCGGTGGTACCGCGGGTGATCCCCATCAGGGCGCCGCGGGCGTAGGGGTCCCAGTGGGGCGCGCCGAGGCCGGTGAAGGCGGGGACCAGGACGGCGCCGCCGGCGTCCGGCACGCTCGCCGCCAGCGCCTCGACCTCGGCGGCCGAGCGGATGAGCCCGAGGCCGTCGCGCAGCCACTGCACCACGGCGCCGGCCACGAAGACGCTCCCCTCCAGCGCGTAGTCGGTCCGATCGGCTGCCGCGCCCAGCCGGCAGGCCGGCGTGGTGAGCAGCTGGTGGCGCGAGGGGACGGCGCGCTCGCCGGTGTTCATCAGCAGGAAGCAGCCGGTGCCGTAGGTGTTCTTCGCCATGCCGGGCCTCAGGCAGGCCTGCCCGAAGAGGGCGGACTGCTGGTCGCCGGCCACCCCGGCGATGGGGATCGGGGCGCCGAATAGGGCGGTCGACGTCTCGCCGTAGACCTCGCTGGACGAGCGCACTTCAGGGAGGATGGCGCGCGGCACGTCGAGGATCGCCAGCAGCTCGTCGTCCCAGTCGCCGGTGTGGAGGTTCCAGAGCAGGGTGCGCGAGGCGTTGGTGAGGTCGGTGGCGTGGAGGGCGCCGCCGGTCAGGTTCCAGAGCAGCCAGGAATCGACGGTGCCGAAGGCGAGCCGCTCCGGAGCGTCGCGGGCGCCGGGGACGTGGTCGAGGAGCCAGGCGAGCTTGGTGCCGGAGAAGTAGGGGTCGAGCAGCAGGCCGGTCCGCTCCCGGAAGAGCCCCTCGCGCCCCTCGCGCTTCAGCCGGTCGCAGGTCTCGGCCGTGCGGCGGTCCTGCCAGACGATGGCGTTGGCGAGCGGCCGGCCGCTCGCGCGGTCCCAGAGCAGCGTCGTCTCGCGCTGGTTGGTGATCCCCAGGGCGGCGACGTCACGGGCGGCGAGGCCGGCGCTGGCGAGGGCCTCGCGGGCCACGGCGAGCTGCGACTCCCAGATCTCCAGCGGGTCGTGCTCCACCCAGCCGGGCCGGGGGAAGATCTGGCGGAATTCGCGCTGCGCCACGGCCACCTCGGCGCCGGAGCCGTCGAACACGATGGCGCGCGAGCTGGTGGTCCCCTGGTCGAGGGCGAGGACGTGCGGCATGGGGGAAGAGTAGCAGTACCATAGGCGCTCTTTCAGACCGGCTTCGCGTCACCGGGGAGGGGCCATGCACGAGCAGCGCATCCGCAGACGGGTCGAGTACGTGGACACGGACATGAGCGGCATCGTCCACTTCTCGCGCTTCCTGGTCTTCATGGAGAACGCCGAGCACGCGTTCCTGCGGGCGATCGGGCCGGGGGTGCAGTGGCGGGACGCGGACGGCCGCGAGCTCGGCTGGCCGCGGGTGGCGGTCTCCTGCGAGTACCTGTCGCCGGCCCGCTTCGGCGACGAGCTGGAGATCCGCGTCCGCGTGCTGCGCAAGGGGACGCGCTCGCTGACCTACGGCGTCGACGTCGCGCGCGACGGCACCGCGCTGGCCCGCGGCAAGATGACATGCGCCTGCTGCGTGCTCAACGACCCGTCGGGGATCAAGGCGATCCCGATCCCGGACGAGATCGCCGCCCGGATCGAGGAGGCGCATCCGCGCGAGGGTGACTGAGGAACGGGCGGCGGAGCGCCCGCAACCCCGTTTCGGGCCCGCTGCATCCCCTCCGGGTCCGCACCGTCCCTGAATGGGGATCGTCGGGCCCGGAGCGGGGATCACCCGACCCGTTTCCGGGTGCGTCGGTCCCCGACCGGGGGTCGTCCGGACCGCTCCCGGGTGCGACGGTCCCCGTCCAGGGATCGTCCGGACCGGTCGGGGACGCTGCGGGTCCGGACCGGGGGTCGGACGGCCCCAAACGGGGCGCCCGGCCCGTTACGCCTCGTCGTCCTTGACCAGCGCCTCGAACTTCGCCTTGTTGGTGGCCTTCATGAAGGCCTCGCGGGGGGTGATGCGCCCCTGCTCGACGAGGGCCATCAGGGCGTCGTCCATCAGCTGCATCCCCTGGGAGCGGCCGCCCTGGATGATCGAGACGATCATCGGCGTGTTCCCCTCGCGGATGACGTTCGGCAGGCCGGCGGTCTTGAGCAGGATCTCGTTGACGGCGCAGCGCCCCTTGCCGTCGGCGGTCTTCAGCAGGAGCTGCGAGACGATGCCGGCGATCGATTCGGCGAGGGTGGTGCGGATCTGCGACTGCTCGTCGGCGGGGAAGGCGTCGATCAGGCGGTCGATGGTGTTGGCGGCGCCGTTGGTGTGGAGGGTGCCGAAGACCAGGGCGCCCATCTCGGCGGCGGTGACGGCGAGGGCGATGGTCTCGAGGTCGCGCATCTCGCCGACTAGGATGACGTCGGCGTCCTGGCGGATAGCGGCGCGCAGGGCGGCGCCGAAGCTCTCGGTGTCGGCGCCCACCTCGCGCTGGGAGAACACCGAGCGCTTGTTCTGGTGCACGAACTCGACCGGGTCCTCGATGGTGACGATGTGTTTCTGATAGGTGGTGTTGATCTTGTCGATGATCGCGGCGAGCGTCGTCGACTTGCCCGAGCCGGTGGGGCCGGTCACCAGCACCAGCCCCTGCTGGAGGTGGGCGAGGCTGTCGATCGCCCGCGGCAGGTTGAGCTCCTCCAGCGGCACGATCTTCTCGGGGATGATGCGGAAGACGGCGCCACAGCCGTTCTCCTGGCGCAGGAAGTTGGCGCGGAAGCGGGCCATCCCCTCGAGGCCGTAGGCGAAGTCGAGGTCGCCGCACGCCTTGTACTCCTCCCACTGGTCGTCGGAGGCGATCTCGCGCAGCAGGTCGAGGAGGTCGAAGTGGGAGAGCACCGGCCACCCCTCGACCGGCTCCAGCGAGCCGTGGACGCGGATGCGCGGCTCCAGCCCCGCCGCCAGGTGGAGGTCGGACCCCTTGTGGTCCTGGAGATAGCGGAACAGCTCGTCGATGCGCGCCATGAGTCACCCTCGAAACGTCAACTGTAGGGGCGCCCCTATGTGGGCGCCCTTCCCTCCAGGGCGGCCACACAGGGCCGCCCCTACGGTCTTTGCCTGGACACGGAGCATCAGGCTCCTCCCGCGAAGCGCTGCGGCTCCTCGGCGTTGCGCTGCGCCTCCTCGCGGGTGATCACCCGGGTCTTCACCAGCTCGGCGAGCGAGGCGTCGAGCAGGCACATGCCGTGCGCGGCGCCGGTCTGCAGCACCGACTTGATCTGGAAGGTCTTGTTCTCGCGGATCAGGTTGCCCACGGCCTTGTTGGCCATCAGGATCTCCAGGGCCGGCACGCGGCCGTTGCCGTCGGCGCGGGCGACCAGGCGCTGGGAGACGATGGCGCGCAGCGACTCGGAGACCATGGTGCGGATCTGGTCCTGCTGGTTCGGCGGGAAGACGCCGAGGATGCGGTTGACGGTGCGGATGGAGTTGTTGGTGTGCAGGGTGGCGAGCACCAGGTGGCCGGTCTCGGCGGCGGTCAGCGCCAGCGAGACGGTCTCGAGGTCGCGCAGCTCGCCGATGGCGATGACGTCGGGGTCCTCGCGCAGGGCGCCGCGCAGGGCGCGGGCGAAGGAGCCGGTGTGGGGGCCGACCTGGCGCTGGTTGACCACGCACTTCTTCGAGGGGTGGATGTACTCGATCGGGTCCTCGATGGTGATGATGTGGTCGTGCCGGTCCTCGTTGATGATGTTGACCAGGGCGGCGAGGGTCGACGACTTGCCGCAGCCGGCCGGTCCGGTCAGCAGCACCAGCCCCTGGTGGTAGTTGGCCAGCCGGGAGAGGCTGGCGGGGAGCCCCAGCTCGGTCAGGCTCGGCGGTTTCGGCGGGATCACCCGGAAGACGGCGTCGATGCCGCGCTGCTGCCGGTAGGCGTTGCTGCGGAACCTCCCCTTGCCCGACAGGGTGTAGGCGAAGTCCACCTGCCCGAGGTCGCGGAGGGCCTGGGTCTGCTCGGGGGTGAGGATCTCCAGGATCAGGCGCTCGGCCGTCCGCGCGGCGAGGGTGCCCCCCTCGATGTCGTACATCTGGCCGTGGACCCGGATCTTCATCGGCGAGCCGCTGTGGATGTGGAGATCGCTGGCGCCGACCTTCAGGGCGCGCTCGAGCAGGCGGTCGAGGGCGCGCGGCGCGTCGAGGTCGAACGCCGGCGCGGCCGTGGGGTCGCCGGCGGCGGCCGGGGGGGCCGGGGGGGCCGGGGACAGCGCATTGGGTTTGGGCTCGGCGGCGGTCGTTAGCATCACCGGCGGTGGCGGCGGCGGCGCCACGGCGAGCTCGGGCATCGCCTGCACGGTAAGCGGGGGCATCGCCTGGGGCGTCAGCGCGGCGGGAGCGCTTGGCGACGGCGGTGATGGCGCGGCGGCGGATTCCTGCCGGGCGGCCTTGGCGGCATAGTCGCGCTGCACGGCGAGGATCTGCTCGATCTGGCGCGGCGTCAGGATCCCCTGAGCCTGCAGGACCTCGCCCAGCCGGCGGTCGTCGCCGTCGCGGCTCTGGAGCTGGGCCGCCTCCAGCAGCTGCTCGCGGGTGACGAGCTTGTAGTGCAGGGCGATGCGCCCGAACAGGAGATCCTCGGCGACGGGAGCCATGGCCCGAGGGTAGTGGAGGGGGCGCCGGGCGTCAACGGTGGAGAGATCCACTTCGTCCTGGCCCTCGGGGGCGACCGCTCCGAAGGGCACAGACGTAGGAAGAGGGTAGCGGCATCAACGACAAGACCGTCCCGTCCCGCCGGCCGATCCGGCGGGCACTCTGGAACTGTTCTAGAATCCGCGCTCCATCCGAGGGGAGGACAGACATGGCGGACCAGGCTGGATCGAGAAGAGACGTCGCACCCGGGGCGCGGGCCGCCGGCTGGGGGCTCGTCGTCGCCCTGGCGCTGTGCGCCCTCGCCCTGCTGCTGGCAGTCTTCCAGGGTCCCCCTCCGGCGAAACCGGCGTCCGCGCCGCCGGCGGAGCTCGCGGCCGGCCGGACGGCGGCGGTGCTGCGCGACCTGCTCGGCGACGGCGCGCCCCATCCGGTGGGCTCCGCCGCGGCCGCCGGCGTGCGGGCGCGGATCGTCGCCCAGCTCCGCGCCCTCGGCCTGGAGCCGGAGATCCAGGAGGTCGTGGCCTGCACCAGCGGCGGCGAATGCGCCCGGGTGAGCAACGTGCTGGCCCGCCTCGCCGGCCGCGAGTCGGGCAGGTCGGTGCTGATGATGGCCCACTACGACTCGGTGCCCGCGGGCCCGGGCGTCAGCGACGATCTGGCGGGCGTGGCCACAATCCTTGAGGTCGCGCGCGTGCTGAAGAACGGTCCGCCGCCGCGCCACGGCGTCCTCTTCCTGCTCGACGAGGGAGAGGAGGAGGGGCTGCTGGGGGCCAAGGCCTTCGTGGAGCACAGCCCGACGATGGCGGAGGTGGGGGCGGTGGTGAACCTGGAGGCCCGCGGCACGGGCGGCCCGAGCCTGCTGTTCGAGACCAGCGGCGCGGACGCCTGGATGCTCTCCGCCTTCGCCGCTCGGGCGCCGCACCCCTTCGCCAGCTCGCTGTTCTCCACCATCTACCAGTACATGCCGAACAACACCGACCTGACGCTGTTCAAGCAGCCCGGGATGCCCGGCCTGAACTTCGCCTTCATCGGCAACCCGGCGCAGTACCACTCGCCGCTCGACAACCTCACGGACGTCTCGGGCGCCAGCCTCCAGCACCAGGGGGACAACGCCCTCGCGGCGGTCCGCGGGCTGGCCGAGCAGGACCTCGCGCACCTGCCGGCTGGGCGGGCGGTGTTCTTCGACCTGTTCCATGCGGTGGTGGTGCGCTGGCCGGCGGGGCTCTCGCCACTGCTCGGGCTGCTGGCGCTGGCGCTGACGATCGGCGCCGCCGTCCTCTTCCACCGGCGCGGCCTCGCCGTCACCGGCGGCTCCTTCATGCTCGGCTTCACCGCCGCGCTGGCGGCGCTCCTCTTCGTGCTGATCCTGGCCGTCGTCTTCGAGCTGCTGATCGCCCGGGCGTTCCCGGCCCCCTGGGTCGCTCATCCCGGGCCGGCGATCGCCGTCTTCTGGCTGGTCGCGTTCTTCGGCGGGACGGGCCTGGCGGGGCTGATGGCGCGGCGGGTGGGGCTGCCGGGGCTCTGGGCGGGCGTCTGGATCTCCTGGTCGCTGTTCGGCCTGCTGTTCGGCTTCCTGCTCCCCGGGATGAGCTATCTGATCCTGGTGCCGGCGCTGGTGGCCGGCGTCTGCGGCCTGGCGTTCGGCGGCTCGCCGGGTGGCCGCACGCTGGCCGCGGTCCTGCCGGTCGCCGTGGCGGCGCTGCTCTGGTTCGCGGTCCTGACGCCGCTCTATCTGGGGCTCGGATTGACCGGCCTGCTCGCTACCGCCGTGCTGCTCTCGGTGGTCTTCAGCTCGCTGACCCCCTTGATGTCCGGAGCCGGTCCGCTGGCCCGGCGCTGGCTGCCGCTGGCGGCTCTCGCCCTGGCGGTAGTCTGCCTGGTCTGGGCCCGCGTCTCGCCGCCGTACTCGCCGGCGTCGCCGCAGAGCCTGAGCCTCGTGGCGCATCAGGACGCCGTCTCCGGCGCCACCCGCTTCGTGGCGCTCGGCGGCGCCCCCTTGCCGCCGGCCCTGCGGCAGGCGGCGCCCTTCGGCCGGCAGCCCGTGCCCTACTTCCCCTGGCAGCCGCCGGTCTTCGTCGCTTTCGTGGCGCCGGCGCCCCCCCTGAACGCGCCGGGGCCGGAGCTGGCGGTGCTCGCGGACACGGTGACCGACGGCAAGCGCCACCTGCGCCTGCGGCTGAGCTCGCCGCGCGGCGCCCGGGTGGGGACGGTGTACATCCCCGCCGCCGTCCAGGTGGAGGCGATCGAGGTCGAAGGCGAGACGATTCCGATGGGAGGCCGGCCCGGCGGGCCACCTCCGCGCCAGCGGGGATGGCGGGCGGTCACCTACCGCACGGTGCCGGCAGCGGGCGCCGTTCTGGACCTCGTCCTCGGCTCGACGCAGCCGGCCGACTGGTACGTGGTCGACCGCACCTACGACCTGCCGCCGTCGGCGGGGGCGCTGGTGGCGGCGCGGCCGAAGGCCTCGGCCTCGCTCCAGGAAGGCGACAGCACGATGGTGAGCCGGAAGGTGAGGATCTAGAGAGGGCCCTCATCATCCCGACCCTCTTCCTTCGTCCCCTCCCACCCTCCCTCAAGGGGAGAAGAGGGAGAAAAGCAAAACCCCTCGTCCTGAGCCCCTCTCTGCCGGTGAGGGAGGGTGGGAGGGGACGGGGAGAGAGGGGTTGGGGAGTGAGGGTTCGCCCCGAAGGGGCGCGAGGCCTACTTGCCGACGGCCGGGGCGATCGAGTCGACCTTGATGGACTTGCCGTCCACCTCACCGGTCACCTTCACCTCCTGACCGATGTTGGCCTTGGCGACGTCCTGCTTGTCGAGCTGGTAGATCTTCTTGTCGTCGCTGTTGTAGAAGACCAGCTTGCCGCCCTTTTGCAGGCACTTCTCGGCGCAGGCTTTGTGATCGGCACTGGCTCCCTTGGCGCCGCAATGCTCGTCGGTGACCCAGCCGGTCCAGGTACCCTTGGTGCCGGCGGCGCCGGCCAGGGCGGCCACGGTCAGCGCGAGGACGGTGAACAGCACGATCGTCATCTTCTTCATCTGGTTTCTCCGTAAAGGGGCGGCAGGTCCGAGAGAGACCCGCTAAAATTCAGAATGTACATCTTACCACGACCTTTCACAGGGCCGGCTCGCGGGCCGGCCTGGAGCGCATCATGACGACTTACCGCCTGGCCCTCGAGTACGAAGGAACCCGCTATCACGGCTGGCAGGAGCAGAAGAACGCGCGTTCGGTGGCGGGAGAGCTCCGCCGGGCGATCGAGGAGGCGGGGGGAACCGTCCGCGAGCTGGGAGGCTCGGGGCGGACCGACGCCGGCGTCCACGCCCTGGCGCAGGCGGCGCACCTGCGGCTGGCGAGGGAGGTCGATCCCGAGCCCTTCCGGCGCGCCGTCAACGACCGGCTGCCGGCCGACGTCCACATCCTCTCCCTGGCGCCGGCGGCGGACCGCTTCCACTCCCGCCACGATGCCCTCTCGCGCTCGTACCTCTACCAGATCTCGCGGCGGCGCACGGCGCTGGCCAAGCGCTTCGTCTGGTGGGTGAAGCGCCCGCTCGACGAGAGGAAGATGGCGGCGGCGGCCTCGCTACTGGCGGGGAAGCACGACTTCCGCCTGTTCTGCGAGCGCCCCGCCGAGCAGCCGAGCACGCTGGTGGTGGTGGAGAAGGCCGAGGTGACCACCGCCGGCGCCCTGATCCTGGTCCGTCTCACCGCCTCCCACTTCCTCTGGAAGATGGTCCGCCGCGTCGTCGGCACCCTGGTGCAGGTCGGGGCCGGCGAGCTCGACCGCCGGGACTTCGAAACCCTGCTTGCAGCGCGGACTCCGAAATCCGGAAAGGGATTGCCGGCCGAATGGACGGCGCCGCCGTCCGGACTGTTCCTGGAGCGGGTCGTTTATGCCGGCGATCCACCGTTGGGGGCGGTCGAGGCGACGGTGCCCGTCGGGGATGATTTTGGATTTTAGATTTTGGATTGGAAAACCGGTGTAAATGATGTAGAGAGATGCCATGGATGAGCGGACGTTCAAGGAGAGGAACCGATCGGCTGACGTGATTGGGAAACAGCTGCTACGATCCGCGACTTCGGTCGGCGCCAACTATCGCGCCGCCTGCCGGGGAAAGTCCGCCCCCGACGTGATCGCCAAACTGGGAATCGTGGAGGAGCGGAAACCAACGAGATCGCCGCCATGACCGTAGCCTCCATCAAGACCCTGAAAGCCTGGTCACCTCGTCCCCCAATCCAAAATCTAAAATCCAAAATCTAAAATCCATGAACCTTCTCTACACCGCCCATGTTCCCGCCGGCGACGGACCGTTCCCGGCGGTCATCCTCCTCCATGGCTGGGGGGCCAGTGCCCATGATCTTCTGGGGCTCGCTCCGCTCCTCTTTGACGGCCAAGCCGTGGTGCTCTGCCCGGAGGGGCAGGTCGCCGTGCCGTTCGGCGGCGGCCAGTACGGCCATGGCTGGTTCCCGCTGCGGCCGGGAGAGGCGCCCGACGTCGAGGCGTTCCGGCACGCGGCGGACGCCCTCAAGGAGTTCGTCGGCACGGCGACGGCCTCCTATCCCATCGATCCGCGCCGTATCGTGGTCGCCGGCTTCAGCCAGGGAGGGATGATGGCCTACCACCTGGCGCTGAGCGATCCCTCCCGCTTCGCCGGCCTCATCGCCCTCTCCTCCTGGTTCCCGCAGGAGCTCGCCGAAGAGGTGCCGAAGCTCCCCGGCCAGGAGGGGTTCCCGGTACTGGTCCTGCACGGCACGCGGGATGACCGGATCGAGGTCGAGCGCGCCCGCGAATCCCGGGAGGCCCTGCGCCCCTACGGGGTGGCGATGACCTATCGCGAGCTCGACATGGGGCACGAGGTCCGTCAGGACGCCCTGAGAATCGTCCTGAAGTGGCTGCAGGAGAAGACGCTGCGGCAAGCGGGCTGAACAGAGGGGGCCTCGCGAAGCCCCCTCGCGTCGACCTCCTCAGGCGAGCCGGCTCATCAACTCGTTGACCCGAGACGACGTGGCCAAGCGCCACGCGGGCGAAGCTCCCCCTATCCGGTGCGGCCGGGGTGCCGGGACGGGACACTAAAACGCCACAATCTTGTCTGTCTCGGGAGATGGAAGAACGGACACCTTATTTGCGGTTGTAAAAGTCCGTCCGCGATCGTGGTCCGCGCAGCAGCCCGCCGTCGCTTGAAAGAAATTGATGTTTTACGGGATGAGTTTGAAGGTTGCGCAGCTTTCCCAGGGAGACAATTTGTCCCAGGAATTGAGCGGTTTCGAGAGAGGAAAGCCATGACGGAGCCCACGGTACAGTCCGAAGCCGGCGCTGCCACGGTCGCCGGGCTTCTGCGGTCCCGCGCCGCCGGGCGGCCGGATCAGGTGGCCTTTACCTTCCTCGCCGACGGCGAGGCCGAGGGGGGGCGCCTCACCTATGGGGAGCTGGACCGGCGGGCCGCGGCGATCGCCGCGGCGCTGGCGCCGGAGATGCGGCCGGGCGACCGCGCGCTGCTGCTCTATCCCCCCGGGCTCGATTTCATCGCGGCCTTCTTCGGCTGTCTCTATGCGGGGGTGGTGGCGGTCCCCGCCTATCCGCCCCGGGCCAACGACCGTTCGCAGTCGCGGCTGCGGGCGATCGCGCACGACGCGACGCCCCGGGCGGCGCTGACCACCGGGGCTCTCCTGGCCGGGACGGTCGAGCCGCGCGGGCTGCTGGCCGTGGCGCCGGAGCTGGCCGGGCTGCGGTGGATCGCCACGGACGCGCTGGGCGCCGGCGCGGCGGGAGGCGCGGCTCACCTCCCCGAGCCCGACCCGGAGGCGGTGGCCTTCCTCCAGTACACTTCGGGCTCGACGGCGGCGCCGAAGGGAGTGATGGTCACCCACGCCAACCTGCTGCACAACGAGCGGATGATCGGCGCCGCGTTCGGGATGGACGAGGGCTCCGTGGTGGTGGGCTGGCTGCCGCTCTACCACGACATGGGGCTGATCGGGAACGTCCTGCAACCGCTGCACGCCGGCGGGACCTGCGTGCTGATGTCGCCGGTCGCCTTCCTGCAGCGGCCGATGCGCTGGCTGGAGGCGATCAGCCGCTACCGGGGGACGGTGAGCGGCGGCCCCAACTTCGCCTACGAGCTGTGCGCGCGCAAGGCGAGCCCGGAGGCGCTCGCCGGGCTCGACCTCTCCTCCTGGAAGCTGGCCTACAACGGCGCCGAGCCGGTGCGCGCCTCGACCCTGGAGCGCTTCGCGGCGACCTTCGCGCCGAGCGGCTTCCGGGCGGAGGCGTTCTTCCCCTGTTACGGCTTGGCGGAGGCGACGCTGTTCGTCTCCGGCGGGCACGGCGGAAGGACCGAGCAGGAGCGCGTGAGCTGCGGCCGGGTCGGAGCGGGACAGCGGCTGGCGGTCGTCGAACCGGAGAGCGGCGCCGAGCGGCCGGCCGGAACCGAGGGGGAGATCTGGATCTCCGGCCCCAGCGTCGCGCGGGGGTACTGGGAGAACCCGGAGGCCACGGCGCTCGACTTCAACGCCTTCCTGGCGACGGGGGAAGGGCCGTTCCTGCGCACCGGGGACCTCGGCTTCCTCGCCGGCGGCGAGCTATACGTCTCCGGGCGGATGAAGGACCTGATCATCCTGCGCGGGCGCAACCTCTATCCGCAGGACGTCGAGCTGACGGCCGAGCGCGCCCATCCGGACCTGGTTCCGGGGGGCGGCGCGGCGTTCGCCGTGGAGGGCGGGGGCGAGGAGCGGCTGGTGGTCGTCCATGAGGTGGCGAGGCATCGGAGCGCGGAGGTCGAGGCGATCGCCGAGGCGGTGCGGCGGGCGGTGGCGGCCGAGCACGAGGCCCAGGTGCAGGAGGTCGCGCTGATCCGCCAGGCGGGGCTGCCGAAGACGTCGAGCGGCAAGGTGCAGCGGCGGCGCTGCCGCGATCTCTACCTCGCCGGCGAGCTGCCCTTGATGGGACGGAGCACGCTGGCCGCCGCGGATCCGGCGCCGGAGATGGCGGCCGCGCTGACGCCGGAGGCGCTCGCCGGCCTGGAGCCGGCGGAGCGCCGGGAGATGCTGGAAGGTTACCTGCGCGAGCGCGCCGCGGCCGCCGTCGGCGTGGCGGCGTCGGCGCTGGGGCTCGATCAGCCGCTGACTGCCCTCGGCCTCGACTCGCTGTCGGCGATCGAGCTCAAGGGGGCGGTGGAGAGCGCGCTCGGCCTGTCGCTGCCGCTGGCGGAGCTGCTCCAGGGAGCCTCGATCCGTGAGCTGGCGGCCCGCGGCCTCGCCGGTGCCGAGGAGACCGGCGGGGAAATTCCGCCGCTGCGCGCCCTCGGCGAGACGGGCGACGCTCCGCTCTCTCCCGGCCAGCGCGGTCTCTGGTTCCTCCACCGGCTGGCGCCCGAAGGCGGGGCCTACAACATCGCCGTGGCGGCGCGGACTCAGGGGCTGGACGCGGCGGCGTTCGCCGGTGCCCTGGCGGCCCTCGCCGCCCGTCACGAGGCATTGCGCACCCTCTTTCCCATGGTCGGGGACGAGCCGGTGCAGCGGGTGCTGGCGGAGCTGGCGCCGGAGGTCCAGGTCGTGGAGGTGGGGGAGGACCTGGAGGCACTCCTGTCGGCGGAAGCCTGGCGGCCGTTCGCGCTGGAGACGGGGCCGCTGCTGCGGGCACGGATCTTCCGCGACCGGGAAGGACGGGACACGATCCTGCTCGTCGTCCACCACATCGTGGCCGACTTCGCCTCGCTGGCGGTGATGGCGCGGGAGCTGGCGGCGCTCTACGGTGGCGCGGCGCCGGCATCGCTGCCGCCACTGCCGCTGCGCTACGCCGACTTCGTCCGCTGGCAGGCCGCGACGCTGGCCGGCGCGCGCGGTGAGCGGCTGTGGTCGTACTGGCGCGAGCAGCTGGCGGGGGTGCGCGACCTCGACCTCCCCGCCGACCACCCCCGGCCGCCGGTGCAGACCTGGCGCGGCGACGCCCGCGCGGCGGTGCTCCCGCCCGAGCTCGCCGCCGCTCTGGGCGCCCTCGCCGCCCGGCGGGGAGCCACCCCCTTCATGGCACTCCTCGCCGCCTTCCAGGCGCAGCTCGCCCGCGCCACCGGCCAGGACGACTTCGCCGTCGGCGCGCCGGTCGCCGGCCGGCCGCTCCCCGAGCTGGCGGGGCTGGTGGGCTATTTCGTCAACCTCCTGCCGCTGCGCGCCGATCTCGCCGGTGGGCCGGGCTTCGCCGAGTTGCTCGACCGGACGCGGCGGGCGGCGCTGGCGGGGATGGAGCATGGCGATTTCCCGTTCCCTCTCGCCGCCGAGCGGCTGCGACCGGTGCGCGATCCCGCCCGTTCGCCGATCTTCCAGGCGATGCTGGTCTTCCAGCAGGGGCGCCGGGGCGACGAGCCCGGGCTCGCCGCCTTCTCCCTCGGCGAGGCGGGAGCGCGGATCGCGCTCGGCGGCCTGGAGCTGGAGTCCGTGCGGCTCGCCGAGCGGCGCGCGCAGCTCGATCTCAGCCTGTTCGCGGCCGAGGACGGGCGCGGCGGCCTCGAGCTGTCGCTCGAATTCAACGCCGACCTCTACGACGGCGGCACGGCGGAGCGCATGCTCGGCCATCTCCGCACCCTGGTCGCCGGCGCGGTGGCGGCGCCGGAGACCTCCTTCCGGCACCTGCCGCTGCTGTCGGAGACCGAGCGGGGGCAGTTCTTCCAGACCTGGGACGGCGCCGCGCGCGACTACCCGGAGGGGCTCCTGCATCAGCTCTTCGAGGCCCAGGCGGCGCGCACGCCCGCCGCCGAGGCCGTCGTCGCGGGCGGCACGCGGCTCACCTACGCCGAGCTGAACGCCCGCGCCAACCGGATCGCCCACCGGCTGCGGCGGCTGGGGGTCGGGCCGGATGACCGGGTGGGGGTCTGCCTGCGCCGGAGCGAGCGGATGATCGTGGCCCTCTTCGCCGTGCTCAAGGCGGGGGGCGCCTACGTGCCGCTCGACCCGGCCTACCCGCGCGAGCGGCTGAAGGGGATCCTCGACGACTCGGCGGCGCGCGTGGTGATCGGCGAGGGGGCGACGGCGCCCCGCCTGGCGGCGGAGTGCGGCGACCGCTGGCTCGGCGTCGAAGACGATTTCAGCGGCGAGAGCGCGGAGAATCCGGTGCCGCTCGCCGTCCCCGCGAGCCTCGCCTACCTGATCTACACCTCCGGCTCGACGGGCAAGCCGAAGGCGGTGTCGATCGAGCACCGCAGCCCGGTGGTGCTGATGCACTGGTCGCGCGAGGCCTTCCCGGCCGAGGAGCTGGCGGGCGCGCTCGCCGCCACCTCGATCGGCTTCGACGTCTCCGTCTTCGAGATCTTCGCCCCCCTCTCCTGGGGAGGCCGGATCTTCGTCGTCGAGAGCCTGCTGGCCCTCCCCGGCCTCGCCACGGCGGGCGAGGTGAAGCTGGTCTGCGGCGCTCCCTCGGTGGTGGCCGAGCTGGTCCGCACCGGCCGGTTCCCCGCCTGGGTGAGCACGGTCAGCCTGGGGGGCGAGGCGGTGCCGCCGGCGCTGGTCGACGGCCTCCAGGCGGCGGCGCCGGCGGCGCGGATCCTCAACGCCTACGGCCCCTCGGAGGACACCACCTACTCGACGGTCGCGCTGCTGGAGGCGGGGCGCGAGGTGACCATCGGCCGGCCGGTCGCCAACTCCCGGGTCTACCTGCTCGATGCCTACGGAGAGCCGGTGCCGGCGGGGGTGCCCGGAGAGCTGTTCCTGGCGGGAGCGGGGCTGTCGCGCGGCTATCTCGGGCGGCCGGACCTGACCGCCGAGAAGTTCGTCCCCGACCCGTTCGCGGCCGCGGCCGGTAGCCGCCTCTACCGCGTCGGCGACCTCGCCCGGCGGCGGCCCGACGGCGTGCTCGAATACCTGGGGCGCCTCGATCACCAGGTGAAGATCCGCGGCTTCCGCGTCGAGCTGGGGGAGATCGAGGCGGCGCTCACCCGCCACCCCCAGGTGCGCGAGGCGGTGGTCACGGCCCGCGACGACGGCGACCGGGGCCAGCAGCTGGTGGCCTACGTCGCGCCGGCGGGGGTGTCCGCCGCGGAGCTGCGGGGGTTCCTGCGCGAGAGCCTGCCGGAGCACATGGTCCCCGCCGCCTTCGTCGGCCTCGACGCCCTGCCCCTCTCTCCCAATGGCAAGGTCGACCGGCGCGCGCTGCCGGCGCCGGGCGCGCCCACGGGGGTGGCGGCGAAAACCGTGGCCTTCCGCACTCCGGTCGAGGAGATGCTCGCCGGGGTGGTCGCGGAGGTGCTCGGCGTCGAGCGGGTGGGACCGCACGACGACTTCTTTGCGCTGGGCGGCCATTCGCTGCTGGCCACCCGGCTGCTGGCGCGGGTGTCGCGCCTGTTCGGCGTCGATCTGCCGGTCAGCAGCGTCTTCCGGCACCCCACCGTGACGGCGCTGGCGGAGCGGATCGCCACCGGCGGCGCGGCGGTTTTGCCGGTGCTGCCGGTGCCGCGCCCCCCCGGCGGCGCGCTGCCGCTCTCCTTCGCCCAGCGCGGCCTCTGGCTCCTCGACCGCCTGGCGCCGGGAAGCCCGGCCTATCACCTGCCGGGAGCCGTGCGCCTGACGGGCCCCCTCGATCTCGCGGCCTTGAAAGGTGCCCTGGCCGGGGTCGTCGGCCGGCACGAGGCGCTGCGCACCGTCTTCCGGGTCCTTGGCGGTGAGCCGTCGCAGGTCCCGGACGCGCCGGCGGTCGCCCTGCCCCTGGTCGACCTCGCGGGCCTCGCGGCGTCCTCCCCCCGGGTGGCCGAGGCCGAGGCCGACCGGCTGGCCCACGAGGTGGCGGTGGCGCCCTTCGATCTCGCCCGTGGCCCCCTCTGGCGCGTGGTCGCCCTTCGCGTCTCGCCCGCGGATCACCTGCTGGCCATCGCCCTGCACCACATCGTGGCGGACGGCTGGTCGCTCGAGATCCTCGTCGCCGAACTGGCGGCTCTCTATGGGGCGGCGATCACGGGGGTCCCCGCGGCGCTCCCCCCGCTGCCCGTCCAGTACGCCGACTGGGCGGCTTGGCAGCGCCAGCGGCTGGGCGGCGGCCGGCTGGAGGCGGAGGTCGACTGGTGGCGCGAGCGGCTCGCCGGCTCGGTTCCGCTGGAGCTGCCGGCCGACCGCCCTCAGGCGGTGCTGCGCGCCGGGCGCGGCGGCACCCGCGCGGCTGCCCTGCCGGCCGCGACGTCGGTTGGCCTGGAGCAACTCGCCCGGCGCGAAGGAGCGACCTCCTTCATGGTCCTGCTCGCCGTCTTCCAGGCGCAGCTGGCGCGCTACGCCGGCGCGCCGACGATCGCGGTCGGCTCGCCGGTGGCCAACCGCGGCCGCGCCGAGGTCGAGGGGCTGATCGGCGTCTTCGTCAACATGCTGGTGCTGCGCACGCCGGTGGCGGGCGACCCCGGCTTCCGGGAGCTCCTGGGACGGGTGCGCGAGGTCTGCCTGGGTGCCTATGCCCACCAGGAGATCCCCTTCGAGCGGCTGGTGGAGGAGCTGCGGCCGGAGCGCCAGGGGGGGCGCAACCCGCTGTTCCAGGTCATCTTCCGGCTCGACGAGCCGGTCGCCATCGAGCGGCTGGGCCAGGCGGCGGCCGAGGTGCGCCGGCTGGAGACCGGTACCGCGAAGTTCGACCTCACCCTGGGCGTGGTGCGCGAACGGGAGGGCTTCTCGGCCGTTCTGGAGTACGACGCCGACCTCTTCGATCCGCCCACCGTCGACCGCATGCTCGGCCACTGGCGTACGCTGGCGGCGGGGATCGTGGCCGATCCGGAGGCGCGGCTCTCCGACCTACCGCTGCTGGCGCCCGCGGAAACGGCGCAGCTGCGCGCCTGGAGCGGCGTTGAGGTCGACTATCCGCGGCAGGCGACGATCCACGGGCTGTTCGCCGAGCAGGCCGCGAGGACGCCGCCGGCGGCGGCGCTCAGCCAGGCCGGCGAGCGGACCTCCTACGCCGAGCTCGACGCCCGCGCCAGCCGCCTGGCGGCGCGCCTCTGCCGCTCCGGCGCCACCCTGGAGGCGCGCATCGGCCTCTGCGTCGAGCGCTCGCCGGCGCTGATCGCCGGCATGCTGGGCATCCTCAAGGCCGGGGGCGTCTACGTGCCGCTCGATCCCGCCTATCCGGCGGAGCGGCTGGAGTGGATGGCCGAGGACGCCGGGATCAACCTGCTGGTGGTCGAGATGGGGCTCGCCGACTCCCTGACGCTGCCGTTCGGCATCGTCGAGATCCTGGTCGACGCCAATGGCGAGCTGGTCGACCGGACGGCGGAGGACGACGCGCCCCAGCCGGCGGTCCCGGTGGGGCCCGAGAGCCTGGCCTATACGATGTACACCTCCGGATCCACCGGCCGCCCCAAGGGGGTCGAGGTGACCCACCGCGCCGTGGTGCGGCTGGTCCGCGGCGCCGGCTACGCCCGCTTCGGCCCGGACGAGGTCTTTCTCCAGCTCGCCCCCGCCGCCTTCGACGCCGCCACTTTCGAGATCTGGGGGCCGCTGCTCAACGGCGGCCGCCTGGCCCTCCTCCCCGGCCGCGCGCCTATGATCGATGAGCTCGGTCCGGCCGTGGCCGGCGAAGGGGTGACGACGCTCTGGCTCACCGCCGGCCTCTTCCACTCCCTGATCGAGAGCCGCCCCGAGGTCCTGCGCGGCGTCTCGCAGCTTCTGGCGGGGGGCGACGTGCTGTCGGCGGCGCACGTCCGGCGGGCCCTCGCCACCTTCCCCGGGCTCACCCTGATCGACGGCTACGGACCGACCGAGAACACCACCTTCACCGCCTGCCACCCGATGCGGGACGAGGCGGCGGTGGACGATCCGATCCCGATCGGCCGCCCGATCGCCAACACCACGGTCCATCTGCTGGACGGCGACCTGCGCCTGGTGCCGGCGGGGGCGCCCGGCGAGCTGTACGCCGGCGGCGACGGCCTGGCCCGCGGCTACCACGACCGGCCGGAGCTGACCGCCGAGCGCTTCGTGCCCGACCCGTTCTCCCGCGAGGGGGGAGCGCGGCTCTACCGCACCGGCGACCTCGCCCGCTGGCGGTCGGACGGCGCCCTCGAATTCCTCGGCCGCCGGGACCAGCAGGTGAAGATTCGCGGCTTCCGCATCGAGCTCGGCGAGGTCGAGGCGGCCCTGCTGCGGCTGCCAGGAGTGGCGGAGGCGGCGGTGGTGGCGCGCGAGGAGGCCGGCGGCAAGGCGCTCACCGCCTATGTCGTGCCGCGGGGGGAGGAGCTGCCGGAGGACCTCGACGAGCGCCTGCGCTCGCTCCTGCCCGAGCACATGCTCCCCTCCCGCCTGGTCGCCCTCGCCGAGCTGCCGCTGACCGCCAACGGCAAGGTCGACCGTCGGGCGCTCGCCGCGCGCGATCCGCTCGAGGCCGGCGCCGAACGCTTCGCCGCACCCCGCACGCTGCTGGAGGAGCGGCTGGCGGCGATCTGGTGCGAGGTGCTGGAGCAGCCGCGGATCGGCGTCCACGACGACTTCTTCGCCCTCGGCGGCCACTCGCTGCTCGCCATCCGCGTGCTGGCGCAGGCCGAGGAGCAACTCGGCCTCGAGATCTCGATGACTGACCTGTTCGAGGCGCCGACCGTGGCCGGGCTGGCCGGGCGCATGGCTCTCGGCGGCCTGGATGCCGCCGCGGCCGCTGAGCTGGCCGCGGAGCCGGCGGACCTCCACCCGGACTCCCGGCGCTCCGACCCTGCCGCGGAGCGGCCGCTGGCGCCGCTGGAGGAGCGGCTGGCGGCGATCTGGCGCGAGGTGCTGGAGGTCAGGGTCGTGGGTCCGGACGACGACTTTTTCACGCTCGGCGGCCATTCGCTGCTGGCCATCCGCATCCTGGCGCGGATCGAGGAGCTGCTGGGCATCGTGGCGTCGATGACCGACCTGTTCGAGGCGTCGACGGTGGCCGGTCTGGCGGCGCGCCTGGCGGCCGGCCATCCGGAGGCCGCCACGGCCGCCTTGGAGCTGGAGCGGTTGGGGCCGGTGGCCCCTCGCCCGGCCCGTCCGGTCCCCTCTCTGGTCCCCCCCCGCCCGACCCCCCGCCGTTCCGGTCGTCCCGGCGAGCTGCCGCGCAACTCCCTGGAGGAGCGGCTGGCGGCGATCTGGCGGGAGGTGCTGGACATTGAGGCCGTGGGTCCCGAGGACGACTTCTTCGTCCTCGGCGGCCATTCCCTGCTGGCCTACCGGGTGACCATGCGGATCGCCGAGGAGACCGGGGTGGAGCTCGGCCTCAACAGCCTGTTCGAGTCGCCGACGGTGGCGGCCCTGGCCCGGCAGATCGCCGCAGCGCTGGAAAGCGGCGAGGGGGGGGAGCGGGAGGCGGAGCTCCCCCTGCCGGCCGGGAGCGCCAGCCCGCTCTCGTTCGCCCAGTTGCGCCTCTGGCTGCTCGACCGCATCGAGCCCGGAAGCCCGAAGTACAACGTGCCGATCGCGGCGCGGATCACCGGCCCGCTGGAGACGGGGCCCCTGCGGCGCGCGCTGGCGGAGATCGTCAGCCGCCACGAGCCGCTGCGCACGGTCTACTCCTGGACGGAGGGGGAGCCCGTGCAGGTCGTGCTGCCGCCGGAGTCCGTGGGGCTCGCCTTCACGGGGGTGGACCTGACGGCGCTCCCCGCGCCGGCGCGGGAGCGCGCCCTGTGGCGGGCCTTGAGCGCCGACGCCGCGCGGTCGTTCGACCTCGCGCGCGGGCCGGTCGTCCGCTTCCTCCTCCTCGACCTCGAAACCGACCGGCGGGTCCTGGTGTCGACCTTCCACCACATCGCCACTGACGGCTGGTCGACGGCGGTCCTCTTCCGCGAGCTGGCGAGCCTCTACGCCGACTTCGCCGCCGGCCGGTCGCCGTCGCTGCCGGCGCTCCCCGTGCGCTACGCCGACTGGGCGTTGCAGCAGCGGCAGGCCCTCTCCGGCGGCGCCCTCGACGCCCAGCTCGTCTACTGGCGGGGGCAGCTCACCGGGGTGCCGGTGCTCGAGCTTCCCGCCGACCGGCCGCGCTCGGCGCGCACCGGCGACCGCGGCTCCAGCCGGGTGGTGAGCTTCCCCGCCGATCTGGCGGCGCGGCTCCGCGGGTTGGGGGCGGGCGAGGGGATCACCGCGTTCACCGCTCTGCTGGCGGGCTTCGCGACGCTCCTCTCCCGCCTGAGCGGCCAGGACGACGTCGCCGTCGGGCTCACCTCCGCCGGGCGCAGCCGCCTCCACACCGAGGGGATGATCGGCTTTTTCGTCAACACCCTGGTGGTGCGCAACCGGATGGCGGACGACCCCTCCTTCGCGGCGCTGCTGCGGCGGGTGCGCGACACCGCCCTGGCCGCCCAGAGGAACCAGGACCTGCCCTTCGAGCGGGTGGTCGAGGATCTGCAGCCGGAGCGCGTCACCGGCCTGTCGCCCCTCTTCCAGGCGGCCTTCAACTATCTGGCCAATCCGCTCTCGATGGTGCCGATGCCGGGCCTCACCCTGGAGCTGATGGACTTCTACCCCGAAGTGGCGAAGTTCGACCTCACCCTCGCCGTCTACGACAACCAGGGGCGGCTGACCGGCTGGGTGGAGTACCGCACCGGCCTCTTCGATCCCGCCACCATCGACCGCTGGATGGGGCATCTGCTGACGCTGCTCGCGGCCGCCGCGGACGACCCCTCGCGCCGCCTTTCCGAGCTCCCCCTGTTGACCGCGGCCGAGCGCTGGCAGCTGACCGGGGAGATGACCGGGGAGATGGCCGGGGAGGCGGCGGCCGGCGCTTTCCCGGCCCTCGGCGGCGGCGAGGCGGAGCTCCGCCTGCACGAGCGGTTCGCCCTCCAGGCGGCGCTGGCGCCCGAGGCGCCGGCGGTGACCTTCGCGGGGGAGAGCCTGAGCTATGGCGAGCTCGACCGCCGGGCGAACCGGCTGGCGCACCACCTGCGGCGCCTGGGCGTGGGGCCGGAGTCGCGGGTCGGGCTCTGCCTCGACCGCTCGCCCGAGCTGATCGAGGGGATCCTCGGCATCCTCAAGGCCGGCGCCGCCTACGTGCCGCTCGATCCGCGCTACCCGGCGCAGCGCCTGGCACTGATCGCCGGGGAGTCGGGCCTGGCGGCGCTGGTGACCACCGAGGCGCTGCGCGAGCTGGTCCCGGCGGCGGAGATGGCGGTCGTCCGCCTCGACGCGGACCGCCCGCGGCTGGCGGCGGAGCCGGCGTACGCTCCGCGCAGCGGCGTGACGCCGGAAGGGCTCGCCTACGTCATCTACACCTCGGGCTCGACCGGGGTCCCCAAGGGGTCGCTGGTCACCCACCGCAACGTCGCCCGGCTGTTCGCCACCACCGCGGCCGGGTTCGGCTTCGACCGCCGCGACGTCTGGACGCTCTTTCACTCGTTCGCGTTCGACTTCTCGGTCTGGGAGATTTGGGGCGCCCTCCTCCACGGTGGCCGCCTGGTGGTGGTCCCCTACGAGGTAAGCCGCGCGCCGGAGGCGTTTCACGCCCTGCTGGCGGGTGAGGGGGTGACCGTGCTCAACCAGACCCCGTCGGCGTTCCGACAGCTTCTGCCGGTGGACGCGGACGCCCCCGCCGGGCTGCCGGCGCTGCGCCTGGTGATCTTCGGCGGCGAAGCGCTGGAGCCGGCGAGCCTCGCTCCCTGGTTCGCCCGCCACGGCGATGTCCGGCTGGTCAACATGTACGGCATTACCGAAACCACCGTCCACGTCACCTGGCGCGAGATGCGTCCGGCAGACCTGGCGCGGGCGGGGCGAAGCCCGATCGGAACACCGATCCCGGACCTCCGGGTCCATCTCCTCGACCGCCACCGCCACCTCGCCCCGCTCGGGGTCGTGGGCGAGATCCACGTCGCCGGGCCGGGGGTGGCGCGCGGCTACCTCGGCCGGCCGGAGCTGACGGCCGAGCGCTTCGTGCCCGATCCCTTCGGCGCCGCCGGCGCGCGGCTCTACCGCTCGGGGGACCAGGCGCGGCGGCTGCCGGACGGCGGCCTCGAATACCTGGGCCGCATGGACGGCCAGCTGAAGATCCGCGGCTTCCGCATCGAGCCGGGGGAGATCGAGGCGGCCCTCCGCGACCAGCCGGGGGTGCGCGAGGCCGCCGTGGTGGCGCGGACGGCCGAGTCCGGGGACCGCCGGCTGGTGGCCTACGTGGTCCCGCGCGAGGGAGGCCTCGACCTCGCCGCCCTGCGCGCCGCCCTCAAGGAGCGCCTGCCCGACTACATGGTGCCGGCCGCCCTGGTCGAGCTGGCGGCGCTGCCGCTGACCGCCCACGGCAAGGTGGATCAGAAGGCGCTCCCGGCGCCGGCCGCCGAGCGGGCCGAGGTCTCCGGCCCCGCCGGCAGCCCGGTCGAGGAGCTGCTGGCCGGCCTCTGGAGCGTCCTGCTGGAGGTGAGTGCCGTCGGTCCCGACGACGATTTCTTCGACCTCGGCGGCCACTCCCTGCTCGCCACCCAGGCGGTGTCGCGGGCTCGCGAGGCGTTCGGCGTCGAGCTCACCCCCGCCGACCTCTTCCTGGCGCCGACGCCGGCAGGGCTGGCGCGGCGGATCGCCGAGCTCCGGAACGACGGGACGGCCGCCGTCGCGCCGCCGCGGCCGGTGCCGCGCGATCCCAAGGGAGAGCCGCTCTCCTTCGCCCAGGAGCGGCTCTGGTTCCTCCAGCAGCTCGAGCCGGAGAGCTCCGCCTACAACGTGCCCGGTGCGCTCCGCCTGCGCGGACCGCTCCGTCCGGAGTTGCTGGCGGCGGCTCTGGGGGAGATCGCCCGCCGCCACGAGGCGCTGCGCACGGTCTTCCGCGAGGGCGGGGGGGGCCTGCCGGTGCAGGTCGTCCTCTCCCCCTCGGAAGTGACGCCGCCGGTCGTCGACCTGCGCGCGCACCCGGACCCGGAAGCCGAGGCGGCCCGGCTGCTGGCGGCCGCGGCCCGGCTGCCGTTCGACCTCGCCGCCGGGCCGCTGGTGCGCGCGCTGCTGCTGCGCACCGGCGACGAGGAGCACCTGCTGGCGGTGGTGATGCACCACGCGGTCTCGGACGCCTGGTCGCTGCGCATCCTGATGCGCGAGCTGGCGGTGCTCTACCGGGCGTCCGCGGTGGGGGAGCCCCCGCCCCTCCGCGAGCTCCCTCTCCAGTACGCCGACTTCGCGCACTGGCAGCGGGAGCAGTTCGCGGGGGAGCGGCTGGAGGCCGAGCTGGCGCACTGGCGGCGGGTGCTCGCCGGCGCTCCCGAGACGCTCGATCTGCCCGCCGACCGGCCCCGCCCGGCGGCGCCCACCTTCGCCGCGGGACGCTCGCCGCTCGCGCTCCCCGCGGCGCTGGCCGGAGACCTCCGCGCCCTCGCCCGGCGCCAGGGCTGGACCCCCTTCATGGTCCTCTTCTCCGCCTTCGACGCGCTCCTCTCCCGCCTCACCGGCCAGCGCGACCTGGTGGTGGGAGTTCCGGTCGCCAACCGCAACCGCCTGGAGACCGAAGGGGTGATCGGCTTCTTCACCAACACCCTGGCCCTCCGGCTCGACCTCGCGGGCGATCCGTCGTTCCGCGCCCTGGCCCGCCGCGCTCGCGCCGCGACCCTGGAGGCCTACGCCCATCAGGACCTGCCGTTCGAGCGGCTGGTCGAGGACCTGGCGCCGCAGCGGGAGCGGGGGCGCAACCCGCTCTTCCAGGTCATGCTGGCGCTCAACGACGTGCCGTTGCTCGCCTTCCTGGATCTTCCCAGGGTGGCGGTCGAGGGGGTGGAGATCGAGACCCGGGAGGCGAAGTTCGATCTCACCCTCTTCCTGGCGGAGAGCGGCGGGAGCTTCGGCGGCCATCTGGAGTTCAGCCGCGATCTCTTCGACCCGGCGACCGCCGGCCGCATGCTGGGGAACTTTCTCACCCTGCTCGGTGGGGCGGTGGCCGCGCCGGAGACCCGCCTCTCCGCCCTCCCCCTGCTCACCGCCGCGGAGCGCGAGCAGCTCGCCGCCTGGAGCGGGCCGCCACGGCCACGGTCGAGCCCCTGGTGCATTCACGAGCGGATCGCCGGGCGGGCGGCCCTCCATCCAGAGGCTGAAGCCGTCGTCGACGGCGACGAGAGCCTGACGTACGGCGAGCTGCTGCGGCGGGCCCGCCGGCTGGCCGCGCGACTGCGGAGCCTGGGCGTCGGTCCGGACGTGCCGGTGGGGATCTTCCTCGACCGCTCGCTCGACCTCGCCACCGCCATCCTCGGCGTGCTGGAGGCGGGGGGCGCCTGCCTGCCTCTCGATACCGCCTATCCGCGGGAGCGGCTGCGCCTGATGCTGGAGGACGCGAGAGTCCCGGTCATCCTCACCTCGCCCGACCTCGAAGCCGCGCTGCCGGCGGACGCCAGCTCGGTCCTGTGGCTGGAGGAGGCGCGCGGCGGCGGACCGGACCCGGTCCTGCCTCCGGTGGCCGTCGATCCCGAAAATCTGGTCTACCTGGTCTACACCTCCGGCTCCGCCGGCCGGCCGAAGGGGGTGGCGATGACCCACGGCGCCCTCTCCGCGATGCTCGACTGGCAGCTCCGCGCCTCGCAGGCGGGCGGCGGCCGGACGCTGCAGTTCGCGGCGCTCTCCTTCGACGTCGCGTTCCAGGAGATCTTCTCCTCCTGGTGCGCGGGGGGAGCCGTGGTGATGGTCGCCGACGATGTCCGGCGCGATCCCCCGGCGCTCCTGCGCCTGCTCGCCGGACAGCGGGTGGAGCGTCTCTTCCTCCCCTTCGTCGCCCTCCAGCAGCTCGCCCTTGCCGTCCGTCCGGGAGAGATCCCTGGCCACCTGCGCGAGGTGATGAGCGCCGGCGAGCAGCTCTTCGTCACTCCCCAGGTGGCGGCCCTGTTCGCCGCCTTGCCCGGCGCGGCACTTTACAACCACTATGGCCCCTCGGAGACCCACGTCGCCACCTGGCTCGCCCTGGAGGGCGATCCCGCGGGTTGGCCCGAGCGCCCCACCGTGGGCCGGCCTCTGGACCACGCCCGTGTCTTCCTGCTCGACGCCGACCTGCGACCCGTGCCGGTGGGCGTCCCGGGAGAGCTGTACGTCGGGGGCGCCGGCCTGGCGCGGGGGTATATCGCCCGGCCGGAGCTGACGGCGGAGCGCTTCCTCCCCGATCCGTTCGAAGACGTGGAGGGCTGGCAGCCCGGGGCGCGGCTCTACCGCACCGGCGATCTGGCCCGCTGGCTGCCCGACGGCGAGATCGACTACATCGGCCGCGGCGACCATCAAGTGAAGATCCGCGGCCAGCGGATCGAGCTGGCAGAGGTGGAGAGCGCGCTCGCTCATCACCCGGCGCTGCGCCAAGCCGCCGTCGCCGTGCGCGGCGCCGGCGCCGGCTCGCGCCGGCTGGTCGCCTACGTCGTCTTCCGGGAGGGCGTCGAACCCCCCGCGACCACCGCGCTCAGGGCGTTCCTCGCGGAGAGCCTGCCGGATGCGATGGTGCCGTCGGCCTGGATCCGGCTGGACAGCCTGCCGCTGACACCGAGCGGCAAGGTCGACCGCCGGAGCCTCCCCGCGCCCGAGATCGAGAGCGAGGACGATGCCTCCCTGGCGCCGCGCGATCCCGCCGAGGAGCTGGTGGCGGCGATCTGGAGCGAAGTCCTCGGCGTCCGGCGGGTCGGCATCCACGACGACTTCTTCGAGCTGGGCGGCCACTCGCTGCTGGCCACCCAGGTAATGTCCCGGCTGCGCGAGGCGTTCAACGTCGAGGTCCCCCTGCGCCGCCTGTTCGAGGGGCCCACCGTGGCCGAGCTGGCGCACGCCATTGAGTCGGCGCTCGCCGCTGGCGCCCCGGCTCCCGACGGACCGATCCCGCGGCAGCCGCACGCTGCCACCTTCCCCCTCTCGTTCGCCCAGGAGCGCCTCTGGTTCCTCGACCGTCTGCAGCCCGGCGGGACGGTCTACAACCTGCCGATGGTGCTGAGGTTGACGGGCGAGCTCGACGTCCCGGCGCTGGCCGCCGCCTTCGCCGAGATCGTGCGCCGGCACGAGGTTCTGCGCACCGTCTTCGTCGAGCAGTCGGGCGACCCCGTGCAGCTCGTGCAGCCGGCCACCCGCCGGGGGCTGGACGTGATCGATCTCGCCACCCTCCCCGCGGCGGCGCGGGAGCTGGAGATGGCGCGCATCGCCGCCGAGGAGGCGGCGCGGCCGTTCGATCTCGCCCGTGGACCGCTGATGCGGACGGCCCTTCTGCGGCTCGACGACCGCCGTCACGCGCTGGTGATGAACCTCCACCACATCGTCTCGGACGGCTGGTCGGCCGGGGTGCTGGTGCGCGAGATCGGAGCGCTCTACGCCACCGCGCGGGCGGGCCGGCCGTCGCCGCTGCCGGAGCTGCCGATCCAGTACGCCGACTTCGCTCTCTGGCAGCGTGGCTGGCTCGCCGGCGAGGCCCTCGCCCGCCAGTCCGGATACTGGCGGGAGCGGTTGCGCGGTCTGGCGGCGGAGATCGAGCTCCCCGCCGACCGGCCCCGGCCCGCCGTGGCCTCTCATCGGGGGGCGGAGCACCGCTTCGCCCTCGACGGCGACGCTGTCACTTCCCTGGCGGCGCTGGCGCGGCGGGAGGGGACGACGCCGTTCATGGTGCTGGCGGCTTCGATGCTGGCGCTGCTCTCCCGCCTCAGCGGCCGCAGCGACCTGGCGATCGGCACGCCGATCGCCAACCGCAACCGGGCGGAGACCGAGGGGCTGATCGGCTTCTTCGTGAACACCCTGGTGCTGCGGGCGGATCTCGCGGCGGCGCCCGGCTTCCTCGACCTGCTGCGCCAGGTGCGCGAGACCACCCTGGGGGCCTACGCCCATCAGGACATGCCGTTCGAGAAGGTGATCGACGAGCTGCAGCCGGAGCGGGACCCGGCGCGCACGCCTTTCTTCCAGGTCCTGTTCGCCCTCCAGAACACGCCGCTGCCGGTCGCCGATCTCCACGGCCTGACCCTCGCCGCCGAGGAGCCGGCGAGCCGCAACGCCAAGTTCGACCTCACCCTCGCGCTGGCCCAGGACCCCGCCGAGGGGGGAGGCCTGCTGGCAGCGGTCGAGTACGCCACCGACCTCTTCGATCCGCCGTCCGTCGTCCGCTTCGCCGGCCAGTGGCGCGAGTTGCTCGCCGCCGCCGTCGCGCGCCCGGGCGCCGCCGTCGCGACTCTGCCACTGCTCGATGCCGGCCAGCGTCAGCAGATCCTCCAGGAGTGGAACGACACCGCCCGGGCCTGGGTGGATGATCCCACCCTCCACCAGCTCTTCGAGGCTCAGGCGGATCTCCGGCCGGCGGCGCCGGCGGCGATCTGTGGCGGGGAGACCCTCACCTATGGCGATCTCGAGGCGCGGGCGAACCGTCTGGCGCACCACCTGCGGGCCTTGGGGGTCCGTCGTGGCGATCCGGTAGGGCTCTGGATGGAACGCTCGCTCGACCTCGTCGCGTCCGTGCTCGGCATCCTGAAGTCCGGCGGCCTCTATGTGCCGCTCGACGCCGCCTGGCCGGCCGAGCGCGTGGAGACGATCCTTGCCGGAACGGGGGCCCGGGTGCTGATCGCCGGTCCGTCGCTCCTGCCGGAAGCCTCCCGGATGGCGGAGCGCCTCCCCGCTCTCACCGCTGGGATCGTTTCCGGCCCGGCGGCGGACAGCTCCCCGGCCTCTCGTCCGGTGCCGGTGGTGGCCGCGGACGATTCCGCCTACCTGATCCACACCTCGGGCTCGACCGGTGCTCCCAAGGGGATCGTCGTCCGCCACCGTTCGGCGGCCAACACCTTGCGCTGGAACAACGAGACGATGGCGATCGGCCCGGGCGACCGCCATCTGTTCGTCAACTCGATCTGCTTCGACCTCTCGATCTACGACCTGCTGGGGATGCTGGGCGCGGGCGCGGCGTTGCGGGTGGCGACCGAGGAGGAGCTGCGCGATCCCGAACGGCTGGCGGCGGTGCTGCGTGACGAGGGGATCACCAGCTGGAACTCGGCCCCGGCGGCACTGCTCCAACTGGTCCCCTTCTTCCCGCCGGCGGGGGAGGGGAGATCGCTACGGCGGGTGTTCCTCGCCGGCGACTGGATCCCTCTCGCCCTCCCCGATCGCGTCCGGGAGTCGTTCCCGAACGCACTGATCGCCAACTTCGGTGGTGCCACCGAGACCAGCGTGTGGTCCAACTGGTTCCCGATCGGCAAGGTCGATCCCGCGTGGTCGGCCATCCCCTATGGCCGGCCGCTCGCCAACACCCGGTATTACGTCCTGGACGCCGCTCTCATCCCCTGCCCGCCCGGCGTGCCCGGCGACAACTACATCGGCGGCGACTGCCCGGCGCTCGGCTACGCCGGCCAGCCGGCGCTCACCGCCGAGCGGTTCGTTCCCGATCCCTTCTCGCCACAGCCGGGAGCGCGCATGTACGCTACCGGCGACCGCGCGCTCTTCCAGGCCGACGGCACCATGGAATTCCTCGGCCGGGTCGACTTCCAGGTCAAGGTGCGCGGCTATCGGATCGAGCTGGGGGAGATCGAGGCGGCGCTGCTGCGCCACCCCGAGGTTCGCGAGGCGGTGGCGGTGGCGCGCGAGGACGTGGCCGGGGAGAAGCGCCTGGTCGCCTACGTCGTCCCCGCCGGCGCGGCGACGCCCGTCGCGGCCGAGCTGCGCGAGGCCCTGCGTCAGACCCTGCCAGAGTACATGATCCCCTGGTCGTTCGTGATCCTGGAGCGGCTGCCGGTCACGGCCAACGGCAAGCTCGACCGCGAGGCGCTGCCGTCGCCGCAGTCCGTGGCGTCCGGCGCTACGGCCGGTGTGGTTGCCGGCGAGGTGTACGTCGCGCCTCGCAACGAGCTTGAGCGCGTCATCGCCGGTGTCTGGCGCGAGGTTCTGGAGCTCGACCGGGTGGGGGTGAACGACAACTTCTTCGAATCCGGCGGCAGCTCGCTGCTGATCGTCAAGCTCCACGGCTGCCTCGTCGAGGCGTTGGGTCGGGAGATCCCGATCCTGGAGCTGTTCCGCCACACCACCATCGAGGCCATGGCCCGCCGGCTGACTGAGGAACCGGCCGCGGCGGCTCCTTTGGAGGAGAAGGCGGAGCAGGGGCGCGCCCGCGCCGTCTCCCGCCAGGATTCTCTGCGCCAGCTCCGCCAGGGCCGGGCGGGCCGCCGCGGCAAGCCCGAAGGAAGACCGGGGCTACGAAAGGACGAATCGACCGATGACTGATTCCATTGAGACCTCCCCGGCCCAGGGCATCGCCGTCGTCGGCATGTCCGGCCGGTTTCCCGGCGCCGGCTCGGTCGACGAGCTCTGGCGGAACCTCCGCGACGGCGTCGAGTCCATCTCCTTCTTCAGCGCGGAGGAGCTGATCGCGGCGGGAGCCGATCCCGCGCTGGTGGGCGATCCCGCCTACGTGCGCGCCAAGGGGGTGGCCGCGGGCGTCGAGCTGTTCGAGCCCGCCTTCTTCGGCTTCACGCCCCGCGAGGCCGAGCTGATGGATCCCCAGCACCGGGTGCTGCTCGAGTGCGCCTGGGAGGCGCTGGAGGACGCCGGCTGCGATCCCGAGCGCGGCGGCGCCCGCGCGGCGGTGTTCGTCGGCTCGGGTACCAGCTCGTACCTGCTGTCGAACCTGCTGCCGAACGTCGAGGAGCTGCGGAAGGCCGGTACTCTCCAGGTGCTGATCCTCAACGACCGCGACTTCGCCGCCACCCGGCTCTCCTACAAGCTGAACCTGCGTGGCCCGAGCACCCTGGTGCAGACCGCCTGCTCGACCGCCCTGATGGCCGTCCACATGGCCTGCCAGAGCCTGCTCGCCGGCGAGTCCGATCTCGCGGTCGCCGGCGGCGTGTCGATCAGCGCGCCGGTCGCCGAGGGGTACCTCTACCAGGAGGGGAGCATCTCCTCGCCAGACGGCCACTGCCGGTCCTTCGACGCCGGGGCCGGCGGCTCGGTGCCGGGGACGGGGGCGGGCGTCGTGGTGCTCAAGCGTCTGGCGGACGCCCTGGCTTCGGGGGACACCGTCCACGCCGTCATCCTCGGTTCGGCGGCCAACAACGACGGCTCGGCCAAGGTGGGGTTCACTGCTCCCAGCATCGAGGGGCAGGCCGAGGTGATTGCCGAGGCCCTGCTCATGTCCGGGATCGAGCCGGACACCCTCGGGTACGTCGAGGGGCACGGCAGCGCCACCGCTCTCGGCGATCCGATCGAGGTCTCGGCCCTGCGCCAGGCCTTCACTCAGGCCGGGCATGGCGGCGGCCCCTGCGCGCTGGGATCGGTCAAGAGCAACCTCGGCCACCTGAACGCCGCGGCCGGCGCGGCCGGATTGATCAAGACCGTCCTGGCGCTGCGCCATGGCACGATCCCCCCCAGCGTCGGTTTCGCGCGTCCCAATCCGCAGGTGGACTTCGGGCCCTTCTATGTGCCGACCGCAGCGACACCCTGGCCGGTGGACCTCTCTCCCCGCCGCGCGGGAGTCAGCTCGTTCGGTCTCGGCGGCACCAACGTCCATGTCGTGCTGGAGGAGCCGCCAACACAGCAACCTTCCGGTCCGTCGCGTCCGTGGCAGCTGCTGACCCTCTCGGCGCGCACGCCGACGGCGCTCGCCACGCAGGCGGACCGGCTGACCGGCCGGCTGGAGGCCGGGGACCTCGATCTGGCCGACGCCGCGTTTACCTTGCAGGTGGGACGCAAGGCGTTCAGCCACCGCCGGGCCCTGGTCTGCAGAGACGTCGCGGACGCCGTCGCTTCGCTGCGGGACGGGCGCGGCGTCACCGGCGTCTCCGGTGGCGGCCAGCGGCCGGTGGTCTTCCTCTTTCCCGGTCTCGGCGACCACTATGTGGACATGGGGCGCGAGCTCTACGATGCCGAGCCGGCGTTCGCGATCGAGGTGGACCGCTGCGCGGAGATCCTGCGGGCGCACCTGGGAGCCGACGTCCGCGAGCTCCTGCTTTCGGCGGCGCCGCGCCCTGCGGGCGAGTCGGGGGCCGAGCGGAAGACCGATCTGCGCGCCATGCTCCGCCGCGGCGCCGAGCCTGGGGACGAGGCGTCCCGCCGCCTCGCCCGTACCGAGCACGCGCAGCCCATCCTTTTCGTCGTCGAATATGCGCTCGCCCGGCTGCTGATGGGCTGGGGGATCCAGCCGCAGGCGATGATCGGCTACAGCCTGGGAGAGTATGTCGCCGCCTGCCTGTCGGGGGCGATTTCGCTCGCGGACGCTCTCGCCCTGGTGGCGCGGCGGGCGAAGCTGATCCAGGAGCTCCCGGGCGGGGCGATGCTCGCCGTGCCGCTCCCCGAGGCCGACCTGCGGCCGCTGCTCAAGGGAGCGCTCGCCGTCGCCGCTACCAACGGGCCACACTTCTCTGTCGCCGCCGGTCCCGAGGACGAGGTGGCGGAGCTCGAGCGTCAGCTCGGCGGGCGGGGAGTGACCTGCCTGCGACTTACCACCACCCACGCCTTCCACACGCCGATGCTGGAGCCGGCCGCGGCGACGTTGACCGCGCTCGCCGGCACGGCGCGAGTGGGGGCACCGAAAATCCCCTACCTGTCGAACGTCACCGGCACCTGGATCACCGCCGCCGACCTCCAGGATCCCGGCTACTGGGCGCGCCACATGGTGCAGCCGGTGCGCTTCGCCGAAGGGCTTGCCGAGCTGCTGCGCGATCCCGACCGCGTGATGGTCGAGGTCGGTCCCGGGGGAACGCTCGCCACCCTGGTGCGCCAGCAACCGGAGGGGGGAGCAGGGCGGATCGCGGTCGGCACCCTGCGGCGGGCGAGCGAGGAGGGATCGGACCTCGCGCTTCTGCTCGACGCCCTCGGCCGGCTCTGGGTAGCCGGTGTGCCCTTCGACCCGGACGCGCTGTATGCCGGTGAGCGCCGGCGACGAGTGCCTCTGCCGACCTATCCCTTCGAGCGCCAGCGCTGCTGGATCGAGCCGCCGGCCATGGGCTCCGTGACGGCTGCGGCTTCTCCTGTCGCGGCGGCGCAGGCCGATCTCGCGGACTGGTTCTGGGCACCGGCCTGGAAGCAGGCGCCGCTCGCGCGAGACGTGTCCCTGACGGGCGGCTGGCTGATCTTCCTCGACCGCGGCGGCCTGGGCGAGCGGATTGCCGCGCGGCTGCGGCGCGAGGGGCTTCCCGTCTCGACCGTCGCGGCCGGTACCGGGTTCCAGGCCGACGGCGAGGCCTTCACCGTCGACCCCGACCGGCGTCAGGACTACGACAGCCTTCTTCAGCACCTGCGGACCGCTGGCGAGCTTCCCGGCAGGGTCCTCCACCTCTGGGGCGTGACCGGCGCCGACCCCGGCTTCGCGCCGGCGCAGACGAGCGGGCTGCTCAGTCTGATCCTTTTCGAGCAGGCGGTCACCGCCATCGGCGGCGAAAGCTCGCCGGTGCATCTCGCCATGGTGGCTGACGGCCTGCACGACGTGACAGACGGCGATCCGGTCCACCCGGGCAAGGCCACCGTCCTCGGCGCCGTCAAGGTGATCCACCAGGAGTCCTCGCGGCTGACCTGCGCCGCCATCGACGTCGTCCCCGTCGCCGCCGGCTCGGCCGCGGAGGAACGGCTGATCGACCAGCTCCTGGCCGAAGCGTCGCTGGTCGCAGGTGGCCCGGCCGACGTCGCGGTCGCTTTTCGGGGCCGGCGGCGCTGGGTGCGCTCCTTCGAGCGGGTGCGCCTGGGGGAGACGGCGGCCTCGCGCCTGGTCCCGGGCGGCGCCTACCTGATCACCGACGGCGTTCATGGGGCCGGCGTGCTCCTCGCCGAGCGGCTGTTGCGGACCCTGGATGCGCGGGTTGCGCTGGTGGTGCCGCCGCAGTTCCCACCGCCCGAGCGCTGGGACGGCTGGGAGGGCCTGCCGGCGGTACCGCCGGGAGCTGACGTGCTCGGCACGGCGGTCCGTCGGCTCTCTGGACTCGGGGCGGAGGAGCGCGAACGGCTGCTGCTGGTCCGCGCCGAGCCGGGAGGCGCCGCGACGGCGCTGGCCCAGGTCCGCGCCGCCCTCGGTCCACTCCAGGGAGCGTTCCACACCGCGGGGGCGTTCACCGGCGGGTTGATCCAGCTCAAGACCGCCGAGGCCCTGCGCGCCGCCATCGACCCTGCGGCGCTGGGCGCCGAAGCCTGGCTGGCGGCCTTCGACTCCGACCCTGAGCCCCCCGCCTTCGTGCTGCTGATGTCCTCCACCCTGGCGTTCACCGGCGGCCTTGGCCAGGTCGACATCGCCGCCGCCGGCGCCTTTCTCGACGCCGTGGCCCGCCGGCGGGCCGGCGGTGAGGGCCCCTTCACCGTTGCCGCGCACTGGGACCCTTACCAGTGGGAGGGGTGGCTGATCGCCGCGGCGGCTGGCGCCGGCGGCGGCCTGCAGCCGGAGGAGATCCAGAAGAACGTCGCCGCCTGGGGCGTCACTGCCGGACGGAGCGGCGAGGCGTTGCACCGCTTGCTCGCCTCCCCTCTGCCGCAGGTGATCGTGGCGTCGCGCGATCTGCCGGCGATGATCGCCGAGACCGACTCCATCACCGCCGAGAGCCTGTTCGCCCAGATGGCGCCGCTGCATCGCGGCGAGAAAGCGGAGCGGCCGGGGGGGCTCGGCGCCGCCTACGTCGAGCCGCGCAACGAGCGCGAGAGCCGGCTCGCCGGCCTCTGGGAAGAGCTGTTCGGGATCGCGCCGATCGGCGTCGAGGACAGCTTCCTCGAGCTCGGTGGCCACTCCCTGCTGGCGATCCAGATGGTCACCCAGATCCGCACCCTGTTCGAGGCCGATCTGCCGGTGACGGCGCTGTTCGAGGCGCCCACGATCGTCGAGCTGGCGAAGCTGATCGGCCGCGCCAAGGGCGAGGAGAGCGCCGAGGATCTCGAAGCGCTTCTGGCCCTCATCGAGGGGCTATCGCCCGACGAGGCGGCTCTCAGGCTGGCCGAGATGGGAGCGGCCCTTTGAGCGTCACCGAGCGCCTCTCGGCGCTCACTCCGGAGCAGCGCGCCCTGTTCGAGGCGCTGCGTCGCCGGCAGCAAGAGAGCGCGGCCGCCAAGCTCCTCCTGCCGCCGGCGGTCCCCCGGGTCACCGGTCCCACCGCGGCCGGCGACTGGCCGCTGGCGATCGACCAGGAGAGGCTCTGGCGCATGCACCGCGAGAACCCGGGGCTGGTCTCCTGGAACGTCGACGCCGCCAGCCGCATGCACGGTGAGATCCGGGTGCCGGCGCTGATCGCGGCCTTGCGCGAGATCATCCGCCGCCATGCCGCCTGGCGAGCGACCTTCCCGGTGGTCGATGGCCGGCCGGTTCAGCGGGTGGCCGGCGACGTGGCGGATGTCGATTTCGCCGTGATCGACCTCACGGCCCTGCCGGTGGAGCGTCGCGAGACCGAAGGGCGCCGCGATCTTTTCGACCGCACCCGCGCGGTCTTCGACCTCGAGCACGGGCCGCTGGTGCGCGCCGCTCTCGTCCGCACCGACGAGTTGGAGCACCTCTGCCTGCTCACCGTGCATCACATCGCGACCGACTGGATCACGTTCCAGATCGCCTTCCAGGAGCTGATGGGACTCTACGAGGCGGCCCGCGTCGGCGCTCCGAGCCCCTACCCCGAGCCGGCGCTGCAGTTCCCCGATTACGCGGTCTGGGAGCGCGAGTGGTGGAGCGGCGAGGCGCTCGACGACTACACGGAGTTCTGGCGCCGCGAGCTTGCCGGGTTTCCGCTCGTGCTCGATCTTCCCGGTGATCGCATCCGCCCGCCCGCGCAGAGCCAGCGCGGCGGCATGATCCCCTTCAGCTCCGGCCCCGAGCCCGCGCACCGTCTGCGGGCCCTCGCCCGGCGCGAGGGGGTGACGACCTTCATGGCCCTGCTCGCCGTCGTCGACGCGCTGCTCTTCCGCCTCACCGGCCGCGAAAAGCTGGTCGTCGGCTCGAACAGCGCCAATCGTCCGCGGCCGGAATTGGAGCCGATGCTGGGGCAGTTTCTGACCCAGGTACCGTTCGCCGTCGATCTTGGCGGCGATCCGACGTTCCGCGAATTGCTGGCCCGAGTGAAGAGGTCCTCTCTCGCTGCCTATACCCACCAGAACATGCCGTTCGACAAGCTGGTCGACGTCCTGGAGCCGGAGCCCGATCCGGCCCGCAATCCGGTGGTGCAGGTGCTGCTCCTCGTCCTCGCTGGCCAGAGCCACGGCGGCGGCGAGGACGTCGACTCGGAGGCGGTGCCGCTCTTCGACGGCAACTCGCGGTGGGACCTGATGTTCGGCCTCTATGACTACGACGACCTGGGTTTCACCGGACCCGTGGAGTTCAACGCCGACATTCTCGACCGCGCGACCGTCGAGCGCTGGCTCGGCCTGTTCCGCCGGATCGTCGACTGCGTCGTCGCCAGCCCCGAGGTGCGGCTGTCGCAGCTCCCTTCGCTCGCGTCGTTCCCGGAGGCCGCATGAGCGTCATCGACCGTCTCGCCGCCCTCGCTCCCGAGCAGCGGGCCCTGTTCGAGGCGCTCCGCCAGAAGCAGCAGAGGGCCGGGCGCCTGCTCAAGCCGCCGCCGGTGCCGCGGGTGAGCGGTGCCACTGCGGAGGGAGACTGGCCGCTGTCGTTCGACCAGGAGCGCTACTGGTTCATGGAGCAGCTCTATCCGGGCGGCGCGGGCCTCAACATCGCGGCAGTTACCCGCATGCGTGGCCGTCTCGCAGCCGAGCGGATCGAGGCGGCGCTCGCCACGATCGTGCGCCGGCACGCCGCCTGGCGGACGATCTTCCCCACCGTCGACGGCCGGCCCGTGCAACGGGTGGTCGCCCCCCGTCCCCTGCCGCTCCGGCGGATCGATCTCGGCGGCCTGCCGGCGGCGCGCCGCGAGAGCGAGATCCTGCGCCTGGTGATGGAGGAGTCGGCGGCCCCCTTCGACCTCGAGTGCGGCCCGCTGGTGCGCGCCAGCCTGGTGCGCCTGGCGGCCGAGGACCACGTCTGCCTGCTCACCGTCCACCATTTGGTGACCGACTGGATCTCGTCGCAGATCGTCTGGGGGGAGCTGACGGCCGTCTACGACGCCCTCGCCCGCGGCGAGCGGCCGGCGCTGCCGCCGCCACCGGTGCAATATCCGGACTTCACCCTCTGGCAGCGCGATTGGCTCCAGGGCGAGGTCCTCGACGAGCTGACCTCCTGGTGGCGCGAGCGGCTGGCCGGTTTCCCGGTAGACCTCGACCTGCCGACCGACCGACCCCGGCCGGCAACCCTCCGTATGCGCGGCGGCCGTCGTGCCTTCACCACCTCCGCCGAGCTGGCGGACGGACTGCGGAGCCTCGCCCGCCAGGAGCGAGCGACCCTGTTCATGCTCGTGCTGACGCTGACTGCCGGCCTCCTCTGCCGCGATTCCGGCCAGGAGCGGCTGGTCCTCGGTGCCAACAATGCCAATCGCAACCGGCCGGAGATCGAGCCGGTGCTCGGCTGCTTCCTTACCCAGGTGCCGTTCCCCATCGATCTCGCCGGCGATCCCACGCTCCGCGAGCTGATCGCGCGCGTCCGCCAGTCGGCGCTCGGCTCCTACGCCCACCAGGATCTGCCGTTCGGCCAGCTCGTCCAGGCGATCGGCCTCGAGCGCGATCCCAGCCGCCAGCCGCTGATCCAGACCCTCGTCCAGGTGCTCGACGTCCAGTATTCCTCCCAGTATTCCGCCCAATCTCCCGCGGCGAGCAGTGAGTTCGTCTCCGAGCCGCTCGACGCCTGGGACGGTAAGGCCCGCTACGACCTGATGCTGACGGTGTTCGAGTACCCCGACCAACTGCAAGGAGGGCTCGAATACGATGCCGACCTGTTCGATGCCGCCACCACCATCCGTCGCGTCGAGCGTTTCCTGCTCCTGGCCGTAGCGGCAGTCTCCGATCCGGACCAGCACCTGTCGGAGCTGCCGGTCCTCTCCGCGGCGGAGCGTCACCAACTGGCGGCTGAGTGGAACGACACCGCCCTCGCCCCTCCCGTCGCCCCGACGATCCACGGCCTCTTTGCCGCGCAGGCCATCCGCGCGCCGGATGCGGTCGCCGTGGTCTGCGGCGACGCGTCGCTGACCTATGCCGAGCTCGCCCGCCAGGCCCGCCGGGTGGCCGGCCGGCTGCGCCGGCTGGGCGTCGCGCCCGAGTCGCGGATCGCCATCGCGGCCGAGCGCTCGATCGCCCTGGTCCCCGGCCTGCTCGGCATCCTGCAGGCCGGCTGCGCCTACCTCCCCCTCGATCCGGATCTGCCGGCGGAGCGGCGGCAGTTCCTGCTCGCCGACGCCGGCGCCGTCCCGCTCGACCTGCTCGATCCGGAGGACGAGGGTGATGGGGAGGTGCCGCTCCCCGCGGTCGACGCCAGCCAGCTCGCCTATGTGATGTACACCTCGGGCTCGACCGGCCAGCCGAAAGGGGTGGCGGTGACCCACGGCAACGTGGTGCGCCTGGTGCGCGAGGCCCGCTGGGCGGCCATGGGGTCGGATGAGACCTTTTTGCAACTCGGCAACCTTGCCTTCGACGTCGCGGTGTTCGAGACCTGGGCGCCGCTTCTCAACGGCGGCCGCCTCGCGCTCTTCCCCGGCCATCGCCCGGGGCTCGACGAGTTGGCGAACGCGATCGACCGCTACGGGGTGACCTCGCTCTGGCTGACCTCGGGCCTCTTCCACCAGATGGTGAGCGAGGGGTTGGAGGGGTTGCGCCCCCTGCGCCAGCTGCTCGCCGGTGGAGATGTGCTGTCGCCGTCGCACGTGCGGCAGGCCCTGGCCGGCCTGCCGGGGTGCACGGTGGTCAACGGTTACGGCCCCACGGAGAACGCGACCTTCACCACTTGCTTCCCGATGCGGGACGCCGACGGATGGGACACCACGGTGCCGATCGGCCGGCCGATCCAGGGCACGACCGTCCACGTGCTCGACACCGGCTTGTGGCCGGTGCCGGTAGGCGTCTGGGGGGAGTTGCTCACCGGCGGCGACGGTGTCGCCCGCGGCTATCTGAACCGCCCGGCTCTGACCGCCGAGCGGTTCATCCCCGATCCGTTCGCTGCCGCGGTGGGGGGGCGGCTCTACCGCACGGGGGACCTGGTCCGCTGGCGGCCGGACGGCCTGCTGGAGTTCTTCGGCCGCATCGACCACCAGATCAAGGTGCGCGGCTTCCGCATCGAGCCGGGGGAGATCGAGGCGGCCCTCGTCGCCCATCCAGCGGTGCGGGAGGCGGTGGTGGTGGCGCGCGCGGTGACCGGCCGGGAGAACCAACTGGTGGCCTACGTGGCCGGCGATGCCCTGCCGGAGCCGGAGGCCCTCCGCGCCTTCCTCCGCTCCCGCCTGCCGGAGCCGATGGTCCCCACGTTCTTCGTGCCGCTTGCCGCGCTGCCGCTCAACGCCAACGGCAAGGTGGACCGCAGGGCGCTCCCCGCGCCCCGGCCGCCGGTGCGCGCGGCCGCCGGCGCCGCCCTCCCCCGCGACCTGAAGGAGGAGCGGTTGGCTGCGATCTGGCGCGAGGTGCTCGGCATCGAACGGGTGGGGATCCACGACAACTTCTTCCAGCTCGGCGGCGATTCGATCCTCAGCATCCAGATCGTGGCGCGGGCTCGGCGCGAGGGTCTCCTGTTCACCCCCCGGCAGCTCTTCGAGCATCAGACGGTCGCCGAGCTGGCCGCCGTTGCTGGCGGCGGGGCGGGTCCGGAGGAGGATCAGGGGGCCGTCCAGGGAGAGGCACCGCTGACGCCGATCCAGCGTCGCTTCTTCGACGAGGGACGGCGGACGCCCGGGCGGTTCAACCAGGCGGTGCTGCTGGTCCCTCACGAGCGGCTCGCCGGCGCCCCCTTCGCGGCCGCCCTCGCCCACGTCGCCGCCCACCACGACGCGCTGCGTCTGCGCTTCCTGCGGGACGGCGAGGGCTGGCGGCAGGTCCACGCGCCCGCGGCATCGCTACCGCTGATCGAGATCGACCTCACCCTCCTGTCGCCGGACCGGTCCGGCGCCGCTCTCGAAGCGGCCGCCGAGCAGCTCCAGTCCGGGCTCGACCTTGCGCGGGGCCCCCTGTTCACCGCCGCCCTGTTCCACCGGAGCGCTGGCCAGGGGGGGGACCGCCTGCTCCTCACCGCTCACCACCTGGTGGTCGACGGCGTCTCCTGGCGCGTGCTGCTGGAGGATCTCACCGCCGCTTACCGGGGGCTCGCGCTGCCGGCGAAGACCACTTCCTGGAAGCGCTGGGCGGAGCTCCTCACCGGCTTCGCCCGCTCGCCGGAGATCGCGGCCGAGCTCGCGCGGTGGCTGGCGCTCCCTGCCGCCCTGCCGCCGCTGCCGCGCGACCTGCCGGGCGGTGGTGGTGCCCGTGCGACCTTTGCCGTCGAGCTGGGATTCGAGGAGACCCGGGCGCTCCTCCAGGAGGTGCCGAAGGTCTACCGCACCCAGGTCAATGACCTGCTGCTGGCCGCGCTCGCCCGTGCCTTCGCCACCTGGACGGGCGAGCGCACGCTGCTGGTCGACCTCGAAGGGCATGGGCGGGAGGAGATCTTCCCGGATGTCGACCTGTCGCGCACCGTCGGCTGGTTCACCACGATCTTCCCGGTCGCCCTGACGCTGCCGCCTGGAGATAGCCCCAGGGATGCTATCCGGGCGGTCAAGGAAGGGTTGCGGGCGGTGCCCCGGCGCGGCCTGGGCTTCGGCCTGCTGCGCTATCTCGCCGCCCAGGAGGGAGCCGAAGGCTTCGCCTCGCCGCAGGTCTCCTTCAACTATCTAGGCCGGCTCGACGCGGCGGCGGGGGAGGGCGACCTCTTCTCCTTTGCCCCCGAGGCGGTCCGTGGCACCGCGGGGGAGGTAGCGGGAGGAGGCCCCTGCTTCGCGATCGACGCGCTAGTGCTCGACGGCCTGCTGCGCGTGAGCTGGACCTACGATCCGGAGCGCCACTTCCCGGCCACTGCCGAGCGGCTGGCGAGCGGCTTCGTCGCCGAGATCGCGGCGCTGGTCGACCACTGCCGGTCGCCGGAAGCGGGTGGGCTCACCCCTTCCGACGTCCCGCTCGCCGGCCTTGATCAGGAGGCGCTCGACCGGCTGCTGGGCGACGACCGCACCGTCGAGGACCTCTATCCCCTGGTTCCGATGCAGGCCGGAATGCTCTTCCACAGTCAGCTCGCCGGTGCCGGTGCCGACCTCTACTTCGAGCAGCTCACCGCCCGGCTTTCCGGGGCGCTGGATGAGGCCGCCTTCGCCGCCGCCTGGCAGCGGGCCGTCGAGCGTCATTCGGCACTGCGTACCGGCTTCCTCTGGCAGGGGGTCGAGCGGCCGTTGCAGCTCGTGCGGCGCGCCGCCGAGGTGCCCTTTACCGTCGAGGATTGGCAGACCCTTCCCGCCGCGGACGTAGAGACGCGCTGGCGCGCGCTCCTGGCCGCCGACCGCGCGCGCGGCTTCGACCTCAGCCGAGCGCCCCTGCTGCGGCTCGCCGTCGTGCGTACGGGCGAGGCGGAGCGCCGGTTGGTCTGGAGCACGCACCACATCCTGTTCGATGGCTGGTGTTTTCCGCTCCTGCTCAACGAGGTGCTCACGCTGTACTCGGCGGCGGTTGGCGGCGGCGAGGCCTCGCTGCCGACGCCGCGCCCCTACCGCGACTACATCGCCTGGCTGGCGACTCGCGACGAGACCGAGGCGGTGAGCTACTGGCGGCGCCTGCTGGCGGGCTTCACGGCGCCCACCCCGGTTCCGTTCGACCGCCCGGCGCCCTTCGACCGTACGCCTGGCGGACGCCCTGAGGACTATCACGAGTGGACGGCCGTGCTGCCGGCGCCGCTCACCCGCGATCTGGAGGCGCTGGCTCAACGCCTGCGGGTAACCCTCAACACGTTGGTGCAGGGGGCCTGGGCGCTCCTGCTCGCGCGCTACGCACAGGCGTCTGACGTCGTCTTCGGCGCAGTGGTCTCCGGTCGCCCCCCCGAGCTCCCGGGAGTCGAGACGATGGTGGGGTTGTTCATCAACACGGTGCCGGTGCGGGTGGAGGTGTCGGTGGCCGAGCCGGTGGCCGCCTGGCTGCCGCGCCTCCAGGCGGCCCAGAGCGAGCTGCGCCAGCACGAATGGACGCCGCTGGCCGAGATCCAGAAGCTTGTCGACCTGCCGGCGGGCGAGCCGCTGTTCGCCAGCCTCCTGGCGTTCGAGAACTATCCCTTCAAACCGGCCGACTCCGACCGGCTGACCGGGTTGCGGCTCGACGGCGTCGCCCTCACCGAGCGCACCAATTATCCGCTCACCCTGACGGTGGTGGCGCGCGGCGATCTCAGCCTTCGGCTCATCGCCGACCGCCGCTTCGACCCGGCCACGGTCCAACGTCTGCTGGCCCACCTGGAGACCCACCTGGAGGGTTTCGTCACCGATCCCGAGGAGCTGCCGGTCCGCCAACCCTTCCTCTCCACGGCCGAGCGCCACCAGGTGACGGTCGAGTGGAGCGGTGCCGGCGGTGAGGCCACCAAGACCGTCCCCTCCCTCTTCGCAGCTCAGGTGGCGCGCACGCCGGAGGCCGTGGCCGTTGTCTGCGGCGACGAGGAAATCACCTATGCCGAGCTCGATCGCCGTGCCCGTCGGGTGGCCGGCCGGCTGCTCCGCGGGGGGGCAGGGCCGGAGTCGCGGATCGTTGTCGCGGCCGAACGCTCGGTCGCCCTCATCCCCGTCCTGCTGGGCATCCTCCAGGCCGGCTGCGCCTACCTCCCCCTCGATCCCGAGCTGCCTGCGGAGCGGCGGCGCTTCCTTCTGGCTGACGCCGGGGCCGTCCTCGTCGATCTGAATGGTGCCGACAGGCCGGACGGCGAGCCGGCGGATCTCCCCGAGATCTCTCCCCAGCAGCTGGCCTACGTGATTTATACCTCGGGCTCGACCGGGGAGCCGAAGGGGGTAGAGGTGACCCACGGCAACGTCGCGCACCTGGCGACCGCCGGTTGCGCCGCCCTGGGCGCTGGAGAGACGGTCCTGCAACTCGGCAACGTGGCCTTCGACGCCTCGACCTTCGAGATCTGGGGGTCGTTGCTCAACGGCGGCCGCCTGGCGGTCTTCCCCGGCCGCCGCCCGGCGCTCGACGAGTTGGCAACGGCGATCGCCCACCATCGGGTGACCACGCTCTGGCTGACCGCGGGGCTCTTCCATCAGATGGTGCAGGAGCGGCTAGAGGCGCTGCGCCCGTTGCGCCAGCTGCTGGCCGGCGGCGACGTGCTGGCGCCCGCGGTCGTCCACCGCGCGCTGGAGGGGCTTCCCGGCTGCACGCTGATCAACGGCTATGGCCCGACCGAGAACACCACCTTCACAACCTGCCATGCGATGACCGCGGCGGATCTGGCCGACGAGCGGCTGGCGACGACGGTGCCGATCGGCACGCCGATCCGGGGCACGCGCGTCCATGTGCTCGACGGCGACCTGCTACCGGTGCCCGTGGGGGTCTGGGCGGAGCTTTTCGCGGGCGGAGAAGGGGTGGCGCGGGGATATCTCGGCCACCCGGCCCTTTCCGCCGAGCGGTTCGTCCCCGATCCGTTCGCCGCGGCGCCGGGCGGCCGCCTCTACCGGACGGGGGATCTCGTCCGCTGGCGGCCGGACGGCGTGCTGGAGTTCCTCGGCCGCCGCGACGGGCAGATCAAGATCCGCGGCTTCCGCGTCGAGCTGGGGGAGATCGAGGCGGCGCTCGCCCGTCACCCCCAGGTGCGTACGGCGGTGGTCGTCGCCCGGCCGGCCGCAGGCGGCGACCGGCGGCTGGCCGCCTACGTCACCGTCGAGCCGGTGGAGGGGCTCGATGCGGCGGCACTGCGGCGGTACCTTGCCGCCGTTCTGCCGGAGCCGATGATCCCGGCGGCGTTCGTGCTCCTCGACCGGCTGCCGTTGACCGCGAACGGCAAGCTGGACCGGCGGGCGCTCCCCGATCCCGATCCTGCCGCCGCCCGGGCGAAGGAGTACCTGGCCCCGGCGACCCCGGTCGAGGAGCACCTCGCTACGGCGTGCGCCGAGGTGCTGGGCCTCGAGCGGGTGGGCATGCGCGACAACTTTTTCGACCTCGGGGGGCACTCGCTGCTCGCTACCCAGCTGGCGGCGCGCCTGCGGGACCGCCACGGCATCGAAATGCCGTTGCAGATGGTGTTCGACGCCACCGACCTGCGCGACCTGGCGGATCGCCTCGTCTCCCAGGTGCTGGCTGACATCGGTGACCTCTCGGACCAGGACCTGCAGGCTCTGCTCGATGGAGAGTCGCTCACGGAAGAAGGAGCTGTATGAGTCTCGACGGCCGGATCTCCGCCCTCACCCCGGAACAGCGGGCCCTGTTCGAAAAGCTGCGCGAGCAGCAGCGGCGGGCCGCGCGCGTCCGGCAGCCGGCGGTGCCACCGCCGGTCCGACGGGCGAGTGGCGTCACCGGCGAGGGCGATTGGCCGCTCTCCCTCGACCAGGAGCGCTACTGGTTCATGGAGCAGCTCCGGCCGAGTGGGGCGGGGCTCAACATCGCGGCGGCGAGCCGCATGCGCGGGCCTCTCTCGCTGCCGGTGGTGGAGCGGGCGCTCGACGAGATCGTGCGCCGCCACGCTGCATGGCGGACCACCTTTCCGGAGGTCGGCGGCGGCGCCGTGCAGCGGGTGGCGGCGGCGAGGCGACAGCGGCTCGCCTGCGTCGACCTTTCAGGGCTGGATGGCGGCCGGCGCTGGGCCGAGGCACAGCGGCTGGTCGGCCTCGACTCCGCCGAGCCCTTCGACCTCGAGCGCGGGCCGCTGGTGCGTACCATCCTGCTCCGCCTCGAACCGCAGGACCATGTCTGCCTGCTGACGGCGCACCACCTGGTGGTCGACTACCTCTCTTTCCAGATCGTTTGGGCCGAGCTCGGCGCCCTCTACATCGCCGGCGCGGCGGGCACGGCAGTGGTGCTGCCGGAGCCACCCGTCCAGTACTCGGACTTCGCGGTCTGGCAGCGCGAGTGGCTCCAGGGCGAGGTGCTCGACGATCTGGTGGCTTGGTGGCGTGAGCGGCTGGACGGCTACCCACTGGCGCTCGACCTCCCCACCGACCGGCCGCGTCCGGCGGTGATGCGGATGCGCGGCGGGCAGCGGCGCCTGCGTGCCTCCCGCCAGCTGTCGGAGGGGCTGCGGACCCTCGCGCGCCAGGAGGGAGCCACCCTGTTCATGATCGTGCTCGCCGCCACCGCGGCTCTCCTTCACCGCTGCTCCGGCCAGGAGAAGCTGGTCCTCGGCGCCAACAACGCCAACCGCAACCGGCCCGAGATCCAGCCGGTGATCGGCACTTTCCTGACCCAGGTCGCCTTCCCGCTCGACCTCGCCGGTGACCCTGCCTGCCGCGAGCTGCTGGCGCGCGTCCGCCAGTCGGCGCTCGGCGCCTACGCGCATCAGGACCTCCCCTTCGGCAAGCTGGTGGAGGCGATTCAGCCGCCGCGCGACACCAGCCGGCAGCCGGTGATCCAGACCCTCGTCCAGGTCCTCGACACCCAGGAAAGGAACGCGGATCTCGCCAGCGTCACCTTCGAGACGGTCGACGCCTACGACGGTATCGCCCGCTACGACCTGATGCTGTCGCTGTTCGACGACGGCAAGAGCTTGGCGGGCGCACTCGAATATGACGCCGATCTGTTCGACCCCGCCTCCGTCGAGCGCCTCTGCGAGCTCCTCCTCCTCCAGGCCGCGGCGATGACGGCCGATCCGGACCTCCCCCTCTCGGCCCTGCCGGTGCTTGCCCCCGCGGCCCGCCACCAGGCGCTCGCCGAATGGAGCGGCGCTGCCGGCCTCGGCGATCGGGTTCCGGACTGGACGGTGCCGGCGCGCTTCGCTGCCCAGGCTGCCCTCACCCCGGACGCCCTAGCTCTCACCGTGGCCGGCGAGACGCTCAGCTTCGGCGAGCTCGACGGCCGTGCCGGTGCGCTGGCCGGCCGTCTGCGCGCCAGCGGCGTGAGAACGGAGTCGCGGGTGGCCCTGCTGCTCGACCGCACGGCGGACCTGCCGGTCGCGTTGCTCGCCGTCTGGAAGGCCGGCGGCGCCTGCCTGCCGCTCGATCCGACGGCGCCGGCCGAACGCTTGGCGGCCCTGCTGGCGGCCGCCGAGCCGGCGGCCGTGATCCACCGCGGTCCCCTTGGCTTGGCTCTGCCGGTCGGGGCGTGCGCCCTCGATCTCGCGGCCCCCGCCGAGCCGGCACCGGCGAGCGGTGGGGCCGAGTGCCTCCCCGCTTCCCGCGATCTCGCCTACCTGATCTACACCTCGGGGACGACCGGTCTGCCGAAGGCGGTGATGGTAGAGCACGGTAGCCTCGCCGCCACGCTGGGCGCGTTCGTCGACCGCTTCGGCTTCACGGCGGACGACCGCATGACCGAGGTCGCCCGCTTCTCCTTCGACATCGCGCTGCTCGAGCTCTGGGCGCCCCTGCTCGCCGGCGGCGCCTGCGAGATCCTCGGCCAGGAGGAGATCCTGGAGCCGGCTGCACTGCTGGCAGCGGTGGCGCGGGCGACTCGGTTCCACGCCGTTCCCAGCCTGATGCGACAGGTCGCCGCCGCGGCGCGCAGCGCCGGCACGGAGCACCTCGGCGGCGTGCGGACGCTGTTCACCGGCGGCGACCTGGTACCGCCCGATCTGCTGGCCGAGCTGCGCGCGGTCTTCCCCGCGGCGGAGGTCGTCGTCCTCTATGGGCCGACCGAGGCGGCGATCGTCTGCACCTATCACGCCCTGCCGCCGGACGCGCGTCCGGAGGGGACCCCGATCGGCCGTCCCTTTGCAGGCGCCGAGATGCGGGTGATCGACCGTTGGGGGGATGCGCCCCTGACGGCGCCCGGTGAGCTCTGGATCGGCGGCCCGGTGGTGGCCCGGGGCTACCTCCGCCACCCCGAGCTGACGGCGGAGAGGTTCGTCGAGCGGGACGGCCGGCGCTACTACCGGACCGGCGACCTCGTCCGCCACCGGGCGGACGGCCGGCTCGAGTTCCTCGGCCGTACCGACCTCCAGGTCAAGGTCCGCGGCTTCCGCATCGAGCCTGGCGAGATCGAGGTCCAACTCGCCGCCTATCCGGGGGTGCTCGAGGCGGCGGTGGTGGCGCTCGCCGACGCCCACGGGGAGAAGCGGCTGGTGGCGTATTTCGTTCCGGAGGGGCTGGAAGGGGAGGGCTCCCCGTCCGCGTCCCTGCTGCGGGATCACCTCGCGGCCCGCCTGCCGGCCTACATGGTGCCGTCGGCGTTCGTGCGGCTCGCGATGCTGCCGCTGACGGCGCACGGCAAGCTCGACCGCCCGCGGTTGCCGGCGCCGGAGGCGGCGCTCGACGCGATAGCCGTAGAGGACACCGGCGCGCCGCCGCGCACACCGGCCGAGGAGCTGGTGGCGGGGATCTGGTGTGAGGTTCTGGCGCTGCCGGCGGTCTCGCGGTCGGCCAACTTCTTCGCGCTGGGTGGGCACTCCCTGCTGGCGACTCAGGTGGCGGCCCGGCTGCGCAAGGCTCTCAACGTCGATATCCCGGTGGCGACGCTGTTCCAGGCGCCGACCGTGGGCGAGCTCGCGGCGGAGCTCGACCGCATCCTGGCCGCGGAGGATTTCGCCGCTGCCCCGCCCCTGTTCGCCGCCCCACGGGAGGGGGACCTCCCCCTCTCCTTCGCCCAGGAGCGCCTCTGGTTCCTCGACCGCCTGGCGCCGGGCAACGCCGGATACCATATTCCGCTGGCGCTCGCCGCCCGTGGGGAGCTCTCTCTGCCCGCCCTGGCGGCGGCGCTCGCCGAGATGGTCCGCCGTCACGAGGCGCTGCGTACCACCTATGTCGCGCGCGGCGAGCGGCCGGCGCAGGTGATTGCGCCGGCCGGCCGCGTCGCTCTCCCCTTGATCGATCTCTCCTGTTTGCCGGCAGACCACAAGGGGCCGGAGGCCCGGCGGCTCGCCGATGAGGTGATCGCTCGACCCTTCGACCTCGAGCGCGATCCGGTGCTGCGCGCCCAGGCCGTCCGCCTCGGGCCGCTCGACCATGCGCTGCTGCTCGTCGTCCACCATATTGCCGCCGACGGCTGGTCGGCGGGTGTGATCATCGAGGAGATCACCGCGCTTTACCCGGTGGCGCTCACCGGCAGGGTCTCGCCGCTCCCCGAGCTGGCCGTCCAGTACGCCGACTTCGCGCTCTGGCAGCGGGGGTGGCTGCGTGGCGAGGTCCTCGATCGGCAGCTCGCCTACTGGCGTCAGCGGTTGACCGGCGCGCCGGTCCTCGACCTGCCGACCGACCGTCCGCGGCCGCCGGTCCAGAGCTTCCGCGGCGCCACCCGCATGCACTGGATCAGCGGCCTCACCGCGCGCGCTCTGGAGCGCTTCGCGCGGCAGCAGGACGCCACCCTGTTCATGGTCCTGCTGGCGGCAATCCAGACGCTGCTCGGGCGCTACGCCGGCCAGGACGATATCGTCGTCGGTTCGCCGATCGCCAACCGCACCCGCGCCGAGATCGAGCCGATGATCGGTTTCTTCGTCAACAGCCTGATCCTGCGCGGCGACCTCGCGGGGGATCCGGCGTTCAGCGAGCTGGTGGCTCGCTCCCGGCGCGCGGCGCTGGAGGCCTACTCGCACCAGGATCTCCCCTTCGAGCGGCTGGTGGAGGAGCTGCGCCCGGAGCGGCGGCTGTCGCACAACCCGCTCTTCCAGGTCATGTTCGCGGTGCAGAACGCGCCGCGGCGCGCCATCGAGCTCCCCGGCGTGAGCTTCGCCGCCGCCGAGTTCGGGTTTCCGTCCACCCGCTTCGACCTCGAGATCTTCTTCACCGAGGCGGCGGAAGGGCTCGTGGTCCAGCTCACCTACAGCACCGATCTGTTCGATCCGGCGACGATCGCACGGCTGGAGACCCACCTCGACGCTTTGCTGGCAGCCGTCCTCGCGGCGCCCATGCAGCGCCTGTCGGAGCTGGCGCTGCTCGCGCCTCCCGAGCGTCACCAGCTGGTGGTCGACTGGAGCGATACGGCGGCGACGATCCCCGGCGGCGACCTCGCCTCCCTGTTCGGCGAGCAGGCGCGGCGCCGGCCGGACGCCATCGCCGTTTCCTCCGAGGAGGGTGAGCTCACCTACGCCGACCTCGACCGCCGCTCCACGCGGCTGGCGCGCCGGCTGGTGGCGGCCGGCGTCGGCCCCGAGGTCCGCGTCGCCCTGCTGGCGCAGCGCTCGCCAGCGATGATCGTGGGACTTCTCGCCATTCTCAAGGCTGGCGGCGCCTACGTCCCGCTCGATCCCTCCTACCCGGCCGAGCGGCTGGCCTGGATGCTCGCCGATTCCGGGTCGCGCCTGCTCCTCGGCCAGCCGGAGCTGCTCGCCGAGCTGCCGGCGGAGTTGCAGGGAACGACGGTCGTCGAGCTGACGGCCGATCCCGCGGATCTCAGCGATGCTGAAGGGGCCACGGCCGGGCCGGAGCCCGCCGGCGCGCCACAGGACGCGCTCGCCTATGTGATGTACACCTCCGGTTCGACCGGCCGCCCGAAAGGGGTGGGCGTCAGCCACCGCAACATCGTGCGGCTGGTGCGCGCGAGCGGCTTCGCCGACCTCGGCGCCGATCAGGTCTTCCTGCAACTGGCGCCGATCTCCTTCGACGCCTCGACCCTGGAGCTCTGGGCGCCGCTGCTCAACGGCGGCCGGGTGGCGGTCTTCCCTCCTCGTCGTCCCTCGATGGAGGATCTGGGGGAGGCGATCGCGCGCTTCGGGGTGACCTCGCTCTGGCTGACGGCAGGGCTCTTCCATCCGATGGTGGAGGACCGGCTCGAGGCGCTGCGCCCGCTGAGGCAGCTGTTGGCCGGCGGCGACGTGCTGTCGCCGCCGCACGTCCGACGCGCCCTCGAGGGGCTCCCCGGCCTCACTCTGATCAACGGCTACGGCCCGACCGAAGGGACGACCTTCACCTGCTGCTTCCCGATGACCGCGCCGGAGCAGGTGGGTGCCACCGTGCCGTTGGGGCGGCCGATCGGCAACACCCAGGTCCACATCGTGGGCGCCGACCTGCGGCCCGTTCCCACCGGCATTTGGGGCGAGCTGCTCGCCGGTGGCCAGGGACTCTCGCGCGGCTACCTCGGGCGGCCGGATCTCACCGCCGAGCGATTCGTGCCCGACCCCTTCGCAGGGGGCGGCGAGCGCCTGTACCGGACCGGCGACGTCGCGCGCTTCCGCGCCGACGGCCGCATCGAGTTCCTTGGCCGGCGCGACGGCCAGGTGAAGCTGCGCGGCTTCCGCATCGAGCTGGGGGAGATCGAGAGCGCGCTCAGCCGCCATCCCGGGGTCGGCGCGGCGGTGGTGGCGGCACGGGACGACGGCGGACCGGCTGGTACCCGTCTGGTCGCCTACGTGGTACCGCGGCCGGCGGAGGCGGCCGGCGACGGCCTGGACCGGCGCCACGTCGAGCAGTGGCGCGAGCTGTACAACCAGACCTACGCGCAGGGGGCGCCCCTCTCGTCCCGCGGCAACGCCGGCTTCAACCTCCAGGGGTGGAACAGCAGCTACACCGGCGAGCCGATCCCAGCGGCGGAGATGCGCGAGTGGCTGGACGGCACCGTCGGCCGGCTGCTCGCCCTGCCGCACCGGCGGGTGCTGGAGGTCGGGTGCGGCACCGGCCTGCTGCTGTTCCGCGTCGCCGGCGCGACGGAGCGCTACCGCGGCATGGATTTCTCGGCGGTGGCGCTGGCACAGGTGGACGCCGAGCTCGACCGCCGCCGGCTGCCGCAGGTCGAGCTGGCGCAGGGGCTCGCCGACGACTGGTCGCAGGTGCGGCCGGGAGAGTTCGACCTGGTGGTGCTCAACTCGGTCATCCAGTACTTCCCCGGGGTCGACTATCTGGTGCGGGTGCTGGAGGGAGCGGTGGCGGCGGTAGCGCCCGGCGGCTCCGTGTTCGTGGGCGACGTACGCAGCCTCCCCCTGCTCGAGGCGTTTCACGCCTCGGTGCAGCTGCACCGCACCTCGGGATCGCTGCCGGCGGCCGAGCTGGCGCGCCGGGTGGGGCGCCGCGCCGCCGAGGAGGAGGAGCTGGTTATCGATCCCGCCCTCTTTCTTGCCCTGGCCCGCCGGCTCCCGGCGATCCGGCATGTCCAGGTGTTGCTCAAACGGGGGCGCCAGGCCAACGAGCTGACCCGCTTCCGCTACGACGTCATCCTCCATGTCGGCTCGCGCGCGGTCGTCAGGCCCGAAGGTGAGATCCAGCGCGTCCCCTGGGAGTCGGTTGCCTCTCTGGCGGAGGTGGAGCGGCGGCTGGCCGCGGGTCCCACCGCCGTGGCCCTCGCCGGCATCCCCAACTCCCGGCTGGCCGGCGAGGCCGCGGCTCTCGACCTCCTCGCCGGCCGCGAGATGGAGACCGTCGCCGAGATGCGTGAGGAGATCGAGACCCGCGTCCGCCGCCACGACTGGGTGAATCCGGAGGACCTCTGGGTGCTCGCTGACCGCCTCGGCTACGACGCCGATCTGACCTGGTCCGCTGCGGGCGGCGTCGACGGCCGTTTCGACGCCCTGCTCCGGCGGCGCGGAGCGGCAGTGGAGGCTGGGCTCGCGCCGAGGGCAGAGGGCGCTGCGGAGCCGCCCTGGAGTGCCTACGCCAACGACCCGTTGCGCGCCGACCAGGAGCGGCGGCTGGCGCCCGAGCTGCGACGTTTCCTGGAAGCCGAGCTGCCGGACTACATGGTGCCGTCCGCCTTCGTGCTGCTCGCAGCCCTGCCGCTCACCGCCAACGGCAAGGTCGACCGCTCCGCCCTCCCCTCGCCCGACCGCCCGGCCGAGCCGGCGGGTGAGTGGGTGGCGCCGGCGACGCCGCTGGAGGAGCTGCTCGCCGCGGTCACCGGCGAGCTGCTGGGCCTCGACCGCGTGGGCCTGCGGGACAACTTCTTCGAGCTCGGCGGCCACTCGCTGCTGGCGACCCAGCTGGTCTCCCGGCTGCACCAGGGGCATGGCCTGCCGGTGACACTACAGATGGTTTTCGATGCGCATGACCTGGGAGAGCTGGCGGACCTCATCGTCGAGCGCGAGCTTGCGGAGGTGGACGACGGCCTGCTCGACGAGGCGCTGCGCACCATGAATGGCTTGGAAGGGGTCGCGAGCATGTCCCCAGAGGAGCTCCAGGAGATGCTCGCCGCGGCGAGCCGAGAGGAGGACGCGCGATGACCGACCCCGTATCCCCCCAGGATCGCCTCGCTGGGCTGTCGCGCGAGCAGCGGGCGCTCCTGTTCGAGCAGATCCGCCGGCGCAAGGAGAAGGAGCGCGCCGCCGCGCCTCCCGACCGCATCCCGCGCCGGCCTGCCGACGCGGGGCCGCTGCCGCTCTCCTTCGCCCAGGAGCGCCTCTGGTTCATCGATCGCCTGGAGCCGGGCCTGACGGCGTACAACATCCCGCTGGCGCTTCGGATCATGGGGGAAACCTCGCCGGGCATCCTCGCGGCGCTGCTCGGCGAGGTGGTGCGCCGGCACGAGGCCCTGCGCACCACCTTCCACGAAGCGGCCGGCCAGCCGGTCCAGGAGGTTGCCGCCGCTGGGGGCTGGACCCTGCCGCTGGTCGACCTCTCGGCCCTGCCGGCCGAGCTCCGCATGGACCGCGCGCGCCGCCTCGCCCAGGAGGAATCCGACCGCGGCTTCGACCTCGCGCGCGGACCGCTCCTGCGCGCCACCCTCCTGCGCCTGGCGGCCGCCGATCACGCCCTGCTGCTCAACATGCACCACGTCATCTCTGATGGCTGGTCGATGGGGGTGCTCGTCCGCGAGATCACGGCGCTCTATGCCGCCGTCGTCGCCGGCGCGCCGTCGCCGCTCCCGGAACTGCCGATCCAATACGCCGACTTCGCGCTCTGGCAGCGCGGCTGGTTCCGTGGCGAGGTGCTGCAGCGCCAGCTCGCCTACTGGCGGGAGAAGCTGGCGGGGATGCCGGCGACCCTCGAGCTGCCCACCGACCGGCCGCTGCCGGCGGTGCGGACCCACGGCGGCGCGCGTTTCCACGTCCACCTCGACGCCGGTTTCGCGCGCGAGGTGGCGCTGGTCGCCCGCCGGCACGAGGCGACCCCGTTCATGGTTCTCCTCGCCGGTTTTCAGGCGCTGCTCGGCCGGCTGAGCGGGTCCGAGGATCTGGCCGTCGGCTCGCCGATCGCCAACCGCACCCGCGCGGAGATCGAGCCGCTGATCGGCTTCTTCGTCAATACCCTGGTCATGCGCGGCGACCTCTCCGGCGAGCCCGTCCTGCGCGACCTGGTGGCGCGGGCGCGGCGGACCACCCTGGAGGCTTACGCCCACCAGGACCTCCCCTTCGAGCAACTCGTCGAGGAGCTGCGGCCGGAGCGTCGCCTGTCGGTGAACCCGCTGTTCCGGGTCCTGTTCGCCGTCCAGAACGCCCCGATGGGCGCCATGGAGCTCCCGGGCCTGACGCTGTCTCCGGTGGAGTTCGAGACGCAGGTGGCACAGTTCGATCTCGAGGTGGGCTTCTGGGAGCGCGGCGAGGGAATGGTGGCGGAGATCGTCTACAGCACCGAGCTGTTCGACGCACCGACCCCGAGGCGCCTCGCCGCCCACCTGGAGAGCCTGCTGCGCGGATTGATGGCCGACCCCGACCTGCCGGCCGCGGAGGTGCCGCTGCTCTCCGCGGGCGAGCGCCAGCAGCTCGTTCACGAGTGGAACGATACCCGGCGGGCGCTGCCAGGCGCGGAGCTGGTGCATGGGATCGTGGCGCGACAGGCGGCGCTCGACGCCGCTGTCGTCGCCGTCGAGCACGGGGACGAGAGCCTGACCTACGGTGAGCTGGTGGAGCGTGCGGCACGGCTGGCTGCGCGGCTGCGCGGTGCCGGCGTCGGCCCCGACGTGCCGGTGGCGCTCTGGGTTGGCCGTTCTCTCGCGCTATCGGTGAGCGTGCTGGCAGTCCTCCAGGCAGGGGGCGCCTGCCTGCCGCTCGATCCCTCCTACCCGGCGGAGCGACTGGCGCTGATGATCGGTGATGCGGCGCCGACGCTCGCGCTCGCCGAGGAGGGCGCGCTCGCTGGGCTGCCGCCGGGGCTTCTGGACGGCCTCGACGTCGTCGTCCTCGACGGTGGCGGCGCTCCGCTGGGCGAGCCGGCGACCGGCGCCGCCGCGGGGGTGCCGCCGGCCGTCCTGGCGCTCCCCCCGTCCCCCGAGAGCCTCGCCTACATCCTCTACACCTCCGGCTCCACGGGGCGGCCCAAGGGGGTGGCGATGACCCACCGGGCCCTGGTCAACCTCGCCGGCTGGGCCTGCCTGGCGCGGCCGGACCGCGGCTTGCGGGTACTTCAGTTCTCGCCGCTGGGCTTCGATGTCTCCTTCGAGGAGCTGTTCTCGACCTGGGCATCCGGGGGCACGCTGGTGATGATGCCGGAGGAGCTCCGGCGCGATCCCGCGGCGCTGCTCGACTTCCTGGTCGAGCGGCAGATCGAGCGGCTCTTCCAGCCGTTCGTCTCCCTGCAGCAGCTCGCCGAGGTCGCCCGCGAGCAGGACCGTCAGGCGCCGGCGTTGCGCGAGCTGATCACCGCCGGTGAGCAGCTCTGGGTCACCCCGGCGGTCGCCAGCCTCTTCCGCCAGGGCGCCCGTCTGTTCAATGAGTACGGGCCGACCGAGACCCACGTCGTCACCGCCTTCGTGCTGCAGGGCGAGCCCGGCCGCTGGCCGGTGCTGCCGCCGATCGGCCGCCCGGTCGCCAACCAGCGCATCCACCTCCTCGATCGAGGTGGTCGGTCGGTGCCGGCCGGCGTGCCGGGAGAGCTGCGGATCGGCGGCGTCGGCCTCGCCCGCGGCTACTACCGGCGGCCGGATCTCACCGCCGAGCGTTTCGTCCCTGACGCCAGCGGCGCGGAGAGCGGAGCCCGACTCTATCGGACGGGCGATCTGGCGCGCTGGACGGCGGCGGGCGATCTCGAGTACCTCGGGCGGACCGATGCCCAGATCAAGGTGCGCGGCTACCGCGTCGAGCCGGGCGAGGTCGAGGCGGCGGTCGTCGCCTACCCGGGGGTGCGCGAGGCGGCAGTGGTGGCGCGGCAGGACCCGCCGGGGGGCCTGCGCCTGGTGGCCTACGTCGTCTGGGACAACGGCGAAAGCGCTGAGGCCGGGCTGCGCGAGGCGCTCAAGGCCCGCCTGCCGGCGCCTATGATGCCCGCCGCCTTCGTCGAGCTCGCCGCCCTGCCGCTGACGCCGAGCGGCAAGCTGGATCGCCGCGCCCTCGCCGGCCGCGCCTTCGCGCCGCAGGTGGGCGAGACGGCCGGTGGCCATGTTCCTCCCGCTACCGCCACCGAGCGGGAGATCGCCGCGATCTGGTGCGAGGTCCTGGGTCTGGAACGGGTGGGGCGGCGGGACGATTTCTTCGAGCTCGGCGGCCACTCGCTGATGGCGGTGCAGATCCTCTCCCGCGTCCGCAGCCGCCTCGGTCTCGACCTCCCCGTGCGCACCCTGTTCGAGGCCTCCGGGCTCGCCGATTTCGCCCGTCAGGCGGACGCGGCGAAGCAGGAGACCGCCGCGCCGCTGGCGATGGCGCGGCTGGGCCTGGCGGTGGCCCCCCTCTCCTTCGCCCAGACCCGCCTCTGGTTCTTCGACCGCCTGGAGCCGGACAGCGCCACCTACATTCTGCCCCTGGCCCTGCGTCTGACCGGCGCGCTGTCGCCGGCCGTCCTGCGGGCGGTTCTGGCGGAGGTGGTGCGCCGTCACGAGGCCTTGCGCACGACGTTCGACGAGCGAGAGGGCGAGCCGGTCCAGGTCATCGCGGCCCCCTCCTTCCTGCGGCTCCCCACGGTCGACCTCGCCGGCCTGCCGGTGGAGCGCCGGGAGGCGGCGGCCCAGGAGCTGGCCCGCGCGACGGCTCTCCGCCCTTTTGACCTCGAGCGAGGGCCGCTCTTCCGCCCCACGCTGGTCCGCCTGGCGCCGGCGGAGCACATCCTGCTCCTCGACATCCACCACATCGTCGCCGACGGCTGGTCGATCGGTGTGCTGGTGCGCGAGATCTCGGCCCTCTATGGCGCCGCCCTGGCCGGCGCCCCGTCGCCGCTGCCGGAGCTCCTGATCCAGTACGCCGACTTCGCGGTCTGGCAACGGAGCTGGTTCCAGGGCGAGGCGCTGGAGCGGCAGCTCGCTTACTGGCGGCTGCGGCTGGCCGGCTCGCCGGCCGTGCTCGAGCTGCCCACCGACCGGCCCCGTCCGTCGGCGCCGAGCCGTAACGCCGGGAGGCTGCTGGTCACCTTCGGTGGCGAGCTCTCGCGGCGGCTGCCGCGCTTCGCTCAAACCCACGAAGCGAGCCTGTTCATGGTGCTGCTGGCGGCCCTCCAGGCGCTCCTGCGGCGCCTCAGTGGCCAGACGGACATCACCATCGGCTCGCCGGTCGCCAACCGCAACCGGGGCGAGATCGAGCCGCTGATCGGCTTTTTCGTCAATACCCTGGTGCTGCGCGGCGATCTCGCGGGGGACCCCTCCTTCCGCGAGGTGCTGGCGCAAGCGCGGCAGACGACCCTGGAGGCCTATGCTCACCAGGATCTCCCCTTCGAGCGTCTGGTCGAGGAGCTGCAGCCGGAGCGCCGGCTGGCGGTGACCCCGCTCTTCCAGGTCCTCTGCATCCTGCAGAACGCGCCGCTGGGGCGGCTGGATCTCCCCGGCCTCTCCCTGGAGCCGGTCGATTCCGGGACGGCGAGCACACCCTTCGACCTCGAGCTGAGCTTCATGGAGGGGGCGGATGCCCTCCATGCCCTGGTGCTCTACAACGCGGACCTGTTCGATCCGGCGACCATCCGGCGGCTGGCCGGCCGGCTGGAGATCCTCTTTCAGGAGGTCATGGACGTCGCTGGCAGGCCGCTCTCCGCGCTGCCTCTCCTCGCCGCGCCGGAGCGGGCGCAGCTGCTCTGGGAGTGGAACGACACGCGGAGCTCCGGGTCGTGGGACGTCCCTCTGCACCGGCTCGTCGAGGAGCGCGCGGCCGCCGCGCCGACGGCCCAGGCGCTGCTCGATGCCGCGGGAGTGAGCCTGACCTACGGCGAGCTCGACCGCCGCGCCAGCCGCCTGGCGCGCCGGCTGCGGAGCGCCGGCGTCGGTCCCGAGGTGCGGGTGGCGATCGCCGCCGGCCGCTCCGCCGACCTCGTGGTCGGCATGCTCGCCATCCTCAAGGCGGGAGGCGCCTACGTGCCGGTCGATCCGGAGTACCCCGCCGAACGGATTTCCCTGCTGCTGGAGGACTCCGGAGCCCTGGTGCTGCTGGCACAGGAGCGGCTGCGCAGCCGCCTGCCAGCCAGCCCGGCGCGCTTCGTCGCGCTCGACGGCGCCGGCATGGAGGGCCCGGAGGGCACGCTCGATCTCGCGCTCGATCCCCTGGCGACCGCCTATGTCATCTACACCTCGGGCTCGACCGGACGGCCGAAGGGGGTGGCGGTATCCCACCGCGCGATCTCCACCTACGTGCAGGCGGTGGTCGGGATGTACGCCCTGAGGCCGGAGGACCGCGCGCTCCAGTTCTCCGCGCTGGGCTTCGACACCAGCGTCGACGAGATCTGGTGCCCGCTCGCCGTCGGGTCGCTCCTGGCTCTGCGCTCGGACGCGGCGGCCGGCTCGATCCCCACCTTCGTGGCCGAGGTGGAGCGCCAGGAGATCACGGTGCTCGGCCTGCCGACGGCCTTCTGGCACGAGCTCGCGGCGGCGCTGGGGGAGGGGAGCTCCACGCTGCCGCCGGCGGTCCGTCTGGCGGTGATCGGCGGCGAGGAGGTGCAGCCCCGCCGTCTCGCCGACTGGCTCCGCGGCACCGGCGGCAGGGTCCGGCTGCTGAATGCCTACGGGCCGACGGAGACGACGGTCTCCTCGACCTTCGCCGACCTCGAGGGGTGGGGCGAGGGGGATCCGGTCTCCCTGGGCCGGCCCCTCGCCGGCACCCGGCTCCACGTCGTCGACCGCGATCTCGCCCTGGTGCCGGCCGGCGTCTGGGGGGAGCTGCTGATCGGCGGCGCCGGCGTCGCTCGCGGCTATCTCGGGCGGACCGCCCTGACGGCGGAGCGCTTCCTCCCTGATGTCTGGAGCGGCGAGGCAGGGGGAAGGGTCTATCGCACCGGCGACCTCGTCCGCTGGACGGCCGGCGGCGAGCTGCAATTCGGCGGCCGCGCCGACCAGCAGATCAAGGTCCGCGGCTTCCGCGTCGAGCCGGGGGAGATCGAGGCCGTCCTCGCCACCCATCCGGAGCTCCGCGACGCCGTGGTGGTGGCGCGCCGGACCCCCGCCGGCAATGCGCTGCTCGCCTGCGTCGTCGCCGCGGAGGGGGCGGCCGCGCCGGCGCCGGACGAGCTGCGCGCGTTCCTGGCGGCGCGGCTGCCGGCCCATCTGATCCCGGCGGCGTTCTCCGTCCTCTCCCGGTTGCCGCTGACGCCGAATGGCAAGGTGGACCGCCGCGCCCTGGAGCTGCTGCGGCCGGAGGGCGAGGCGGAGCGCGAGGCCGAGCCGCCGCAGACGCCGGTCGAGGAGCGGATCGCCCAGATCTGGAAGGAGATCCTCGGCATCGAGACGGTCGGCAGGAACGACAATTTCTTCGCGCTCGGCGGCCACTCGCTCGCCGCCACCCGCCTGGTCTCCCGTCTCAAGACGGCGCTCGGCGTCGAGATCCCCTTGCAGGCGATCTTCGAAGCGCCGGTCCTCGCGGAGCTGGCGGGCCGCTTCGTGGCGCCCGCCCTGGGCACCGGTGCGCTCGTCGGCCGGGGCCCCACCAGGCTCGGCGACTGGGAGGGCAAGGCGGTGCCGCTCTCCTTCGCCCAGGAGCGGCTCTGGTTCCTCGATCGCCTGCAGCCGGGGAATGCGGCCTACACCATCCCGCAGGCCCTGCGCATCAGCGGCGCGGCCTCCCCGGCGCTGCTCGCGGCCGTCCTCGGCGAGGTGGTCCGCCGCCATGGCGCGCTGCGCACCACCTTCCGCGAGCGCGACGGCCGGCCGGTGCAGGTCGTCGCGCCGGCGGAGCGCTGGACCCTGCCGCTCGTCGACCTCGCCGCGCTGGCCGCGGAACGGCGGCTCCCCGAGGCGCGCCGCCTCGCCCTGGAGGACTCGCTGCTGCCGTTCGACCTCGAGCGCGGCCCGGTCCTGCGCGCCTCGCTACTGCACCTGGAGCCGACCGATCACGTGCTGCTGCTGGCCATGCACCACATCGTCTCCGACGACTGGTCGATGGGCGTGCTCGTCCGGGAGATCACCGGGCTCTACGCCGCCGCCATGGCGGGCCATCCGTCGCCGCTCCCCGATCTTCCCTTGCAATACTCCGACTTCGCGGTCTGGCAGCGCGGCTGGCTGGTGGCGGAGGAGCTGGAGCGCCAGCTCTCCTACTGGCGGCAGCGGCTGGCCGGCGCTCCCGCCACCATCGACCTGCGGACCGACCGGCCGCGCCCTGCCGCACCCTCCTACCGGGGCGCACGGGTGACCGCGGCGCTCGACGCCGGGCTTTCGGGTGAGCTGTCGCGGCTGGCCCGCCGGCACGAAGGGACCCTGTTCATGGTTCTCCTCGCCGCCTTCCAGGCGCTCCTCTGGCGCCTCAGCGGCCAGGAGGACCTGGCGGTGGGGTCGCCGATCGCCAACCGCAACCGGGGGGAGATCGAGCCGCTGATCGGCTTCTTCGTCAACACCCTGGTCATGCGCGGGGACCTCTCCGGCGAGCCCACTTTCGACGATCTGCTGGCCCGCGTCCGGCGGTCGACGCTGGAGGCCTTCGCCCACCAGGATCTCCCCTTCGAGCGGCTGGTGGAGGAGCTGAGCCCGGACCGCCACCTCGCCCTCAACCCGCTCTTCCAGGTCGCCTTCGCCCTGCAGAACGCCGCTGGCGGCGGTGGTGCCGAGCTCCCCGGGCTCACGGTCGCTCCCGTCGAGGTCGACATCGCCACGGTGCGCTTCGACCTCGAGCTGTTCGCCCTGGAGACGGCGGGCGGGGTGGCGATGGCTTTCGTCTACAGCACCGACCTCTTCGACCCCGCCACCATCCAGCGGTTGGCGGCACACCTGGAGCTCCTGCTCCGCGGCGTGGTCGCCGATCCCGGCCTCCCCCTCGCGGAGCTGCCACTCCTGTTGCCGGCCGAGCGCCACCAGCTCCTCCACGAGTGGCCCTCGGCGTCGGGCGGCGCCGGCGAGCTCACCGGCGGGATCGCCGGCGAAGTGGCCGCCAGGGCTGCGGCCTCGCCGTCGTCGCCGGCCGTGGTCGCGGGGGGCCGGACGCTGACCTATGGCGAGCTGCTCGATCGTGCCGCCCGTCTCGCCGGCGAGCTGCGGAGCCTCGGCGTGGGCCGCGGGCAGCCTGGTGAGCACCCGGTCGGCCTGTGCGCCGAGCGGTCGCCCGAGCTCGTCGTCGGCGCCCTGGCGGTCCTGCTGGCCGGCGGCGCCTACCTGCCGCTCGATCCCGATACGCCGCGGGAGCGGCTCGCCTTCGTGGCCCGCGAGAGCGGCATGGAAGTGCTGCTCGCCCGTGGCCCGGGCGCGTCCCTCTGGGTGGGGGGCGGCGTGCACCGGCTCGACCTCGACGCCGTGTCCGCCGCGGAGCCGTTCCTGGCGCCGGTGTCGGTGCGCCCCGGGGACCTCGCCTACGTCATCTACACGTCCGGGTCGACCGGGCGCCCCAAGGGCGTGCAGGTGCCGCACGCGGGTCTGGCCAACCTGGTGCGCTGGCACCTGCGGACTTACGGCATGACCTCCCGCGACCGTGCCACGCTGGTCGCCTCGCCGGCCTTCGACGCCTCGGTGTGGGAGATCTGGCCCACCCTGGCGGCGGGTGCCAGCCTGCACATCCCCGACGACGACGTGCGGTTGATGCCCGACCGCCTCCTGGGCTGGCTGGCGGCCGAGGGGATTACGCTCTGCTTCCTGCCGACGCCGCTGGCCGAGCAGGTCCTCGAGAGGACGGAGACGGGATTGCTGCCGCCGGAGATCCGGCTGCGCGCCCTGCTCACCGGCGGTGACCGGTTGCAGCGCGTCCCGCGCGGCGCGCTGCCGTTTGCCGTCGTCAACCACTACGGGCCGACGGAGTCCAGCGTGGTGGCGACCTTCGCCCTGGTCGCGCCGCCGGACGAGCGGCTGCCGCGCCCGCCGGTGATCGGCCGGCCGATCACCGGGCTGCGCGTCCACGTGGTCGACCCGCGGCTCGCGCCGGTTCCGATCGGCACTCCGGGCGAGCTTCTGCTCGGGGGTGCCGGCCTTGCCCGCGGTTATCTGAACGGCGCGGATCTCACCGCCGAGCGCTTCATCCCCGACCCCTTCGCAGGCGATGGCGAGCGCCTGTATCGAACCGGCGATCTCGTCCGCTTCCTGGCGGACGGCAACCTCGACTTCCTCGGCCGCGTCGACTCCCAGGTCAAGGTGCGGGGTTTCCGGATCGAGCTTGGAGAGATCGAGGGTGCCCTGCTGCGCCACCCTGCCGTGCGCGAGGCCGCCGTCGATCTGGTCGAGGGTCTGGCCGCCGGCCCGCAGCTCGCGGCGTGGGTCGTCTGGCGCTCCGGCGCCGAGGCGGCGGAGGCCGCCGGCTCGGCCGAGATCTCCGATTACGTCGCCCACTGGCAGACCCTCTACGACGAGACCTACGGCAGGAGCGAGGCGGCGGACCCCACCTTCGACATCGAGGGATGGAACAGCACCTACACGGGCCAGCCGATCCCCGCCGTGGAGATGCGCGAGTGGGTGGATTCGACGGTCGAGCGCATCCTGGCGCTCGACCCCCGCCGTGTCGTCGAGGTGGGGTGCGGCACCGGCCTCCTGCTCTTCCGCGTGGCGCCGCACACCGAGCGCTACCGGGCGGTCGACTTCTCGGGCGTCGTCCTCGACAACCTACGCCACCGGATCGCTGCCGCCGGCCTCGACCTGCCGCAGGTGGAGCTGGTGCAGGCCACGGCGGACGACTGGACGGGCGTCGAGCCGGGGAGCTTCGATCTGGTCGTCCTCAACTCGATCGTCCAGTATTTCCCCGACGTCCACTACCTGCTGCGCGTGCTGGAGGGGGCCGTGCGGGCGGTGCGGCCGGGTGGGGCGGTGTTCGTCGGCGACGTGCGCAACCTCGAGCTGCTCGACGCCCTCCACGCCTCTGTCGAGCTGTTTCGCTCGCCCGACGCGGGGAGCGCCGCGGCGTTGCGCCGGCGGGTCGAGCGGCGGGTCCGCGACGAGGAGGAGCTGCTGCTCTCACCGGCCCTCTTCCCCGCCCTGGCGGCGGCACTGCCCGAGGTCAGCGGCGCCCTGCTTCTTCCCAAGCCGGGGGACCGCACCAACGAGCTGACCCGCTTCCGCTACGACGCCGTCCTGCTCGTCGGTGGCGACGGAACCGTGCCCGCTCTGCCGGGAGCGATCCGGGGTCCTCTGACGCCGGCCATGCGTACCCGCCTCGCCGAGGAATCAGCGGCGCTCGCGCTCCTGCCGGTCGCCGAGGCTGCGGGCTGGACCGTCGGCGAGCTGCGGCGGGAGATCGCCGGACAGATCGCCCGCGGGGAGGCTGAGACCGCGGTCGAGGGCGCAGGGGAGCCGCTGCCGTGGAGCGCCTACGCCAACGAGCCCCTGCGTGGCAAGCGGGAACGGCTCCTGGTGCCGGCGGTGCGGCGCGCCCTTCAGGCCGAGCTGCCGGATTACATGGTGCCGTCCTACTTCGTCGCCCTCGACGCCCTGCCGCAGACCCCGAACGGCAAGGTGGACCGCGCGGCGCTGCCGGCGCCCGACCTCCAGCGCGCCGGGGGCGCCGGGGAGCCGCCGCGAACCGCCGCCGAGGAGGCGATGGCGACGCTCTGGCGGGAAGTGCTGGGGGTCGAGCAGGTGGGGCGCGACGACGATTTCTTCGAGCTCGGCGGCCATTCGTTGCTGGCCACCCAGCTGGTCGCCCGCGTCCGCGAGAGCTGCGGCGTCGAGATCCCCTTGCGCGCCGTCTTCGAGTCCCCCAGGGTCTCCGTGCTGGCGGCCTGGATCGAGCAGGCGCTGGCGGCGGAGCGCGCCGGAGCCCCCCTGGTCGCGGCCGGACCGCCGCCGCTGCGGCCGCGGCCGGCGGGAGAGCCCGCGCCGCTCTCCTTCGGCCAGGAGCGCCTCTGGTTCCTCGACCGCATGGAACCGGGCAATATCGCGTTCAACATGGGCTCGTCCCTGCGCCTGCGGGGGCGTCTGGACCCGCGCGCCCTGGAGCGGGCGGTCAACGCCATCGTCGACCGGCACGAGGCCCTGCGCGCCACGTTCGTCGAGATCGATGGCCGGCCGGTCCAGCCGACGCTCCCCAGCCTGTGGGTCCCACTGCCGGTGGTCGATCTCTCGGCGCTGGCGACGGTGATCCGCGAGGCCGAGGCCGGCCGCGTGGCGCTCGGTTCCCTGACGGCCCCGTTCAACCTGGAGACCGGGCCGCTGGTACGCACCTCGCTGCTGCGCCTCGCGCCGGACCTCCACCTCTTCCTGCTCGACGTCCACCACATCGTTTCGGACGGCTGGTCCAACGGGGTGATGAACCGCGAGCTGATCGCCCTCTACGGCGCCTTTCTCGCCGGCCGGCCCTCGCCGCTGCCGCCGCTGCCGATCCAGTATGGAGACTTCGCCCGCTGGCAGCGCGACTGGCTGACCGGCGATGCCCTGGAGGCGCAGCTCGCCTACTGGCGCGGCAAGCTCGGCGGCGAGCTGCCGCCGCTCGACCTGCCCACCGACCGCCCGCGCCCGGCCGTCCAGACGTTCCGCGGCGGCAGTCTCGACTTCTCTCTTCCGGAGGCGACGACGGGCGCGCTCCGGCGTCTGTCGAGGGAGGGGGGAGCGAGCCCGTTCATGACTCTGCTCGCCGCGTTCAAGGCCCTGCTCTCGCGCCTCGCCGGCCAAGGGGAGATCGTGGTGGGCTCACCGGTTGCCGGGCGCCGCGACGCCGAGACCGAGGGGCTGATCGGCTTCTTCCTCAACACGCTGGCCCTGCGCACCGATCTCTCAGGCAACCCGACCTTCCGCGAGCTGCTCGCCCGGGTCCGCGAGACGGCGCTCGGCTCCTACGAGCACCAGGACGTCCCCTTCGAGGCCCTGCTGGCCGAGCTGAAGCCGGAGCGGGACCTGTCGCGTACGCCGCTGTTCCAGGTCTTCTTTAACATGCTGAATTTCCCTCCTGAAGGGGAGCGTCTGCCGGACCTGGAGATCGAGTGGGGGCCGGCGCCGGCGCCGGAGTCGAAGTTCGACCTCACCCTCTACGTCGCCGAGGAGGGAGGGAAGATCGAGGGCACTCTGGTCTACAACGCCGACCTGTTCGATCCTCCACGCATGGCGGAGCTGCTGCGGCAGTACCGGGCAGTGCTGGAGAGCATCGCCGCGGACCCGGACGGACGGATCGCGGCGATCTCCCTGGTGACCGCAGAGGCCGCCAGGATCCTTCCCGATCCCGCCCGGCCGCTCCCCCCGGTCTGGGAGGAGAGCATCCACGAGCGCTTCCTCGCTCACGCCCGCCGGCACCCCGGCCGCCCGGCGGCCACCGACGCCGTCGGTGCCTGGACCTGGGGAGATCTCGATGCGGCGAGCGGGCGGCTGGCATGGCGGCTCCTGGCCGCCGGCGTCGGCGCCGGCGAGCCGGTCGCCGTCTGGGCACACCGGGCCGCTCCCCTGGCGGCGGCCCTGCTCGGCGTGCTGCGGGCGGGAGCCGCTTTCGTCATCCTCGATCCCGCTTATCCGCCGGCCCGGCTGGCGGCCGTGATCGAGCAGGCCCGCCCCCGCGCCTGGGTCGCCGTGCCGGGCGCCGCCGAGGTCCCTGCCGAGGTGGCCGCCGCTCTCGCCGCCGTCCCCGGCTGGGAGCTGGAGGGACCCGGGCTCCCCGCGGACCCGGAGGCGCCCTGCGTCGCGGTCGATCCCGACGCTCCAGCCTGGATCGCCTTCACCTCGGGCTCCACGGGCGAACCCAAGGGGATCGTGGGCTCCCACCGGCCCCTGTCGCACTTCCTGGGCTGGCACGCGCAGACCTTCGGCCTGGGGGCGGACGACCGCTTCAGCCTGCTCTCCGGCCTGGCGCACGACCCGCTGCTGCGCGACGTCTTCGCGCCGCTCTGGGTCGGCGGCGAGCTGCGGGTGCCGGCGCCGGAGCGGATCGCCGAGCCCGGGTGGCTCGCGGCCTGGCTCGGCCGCGAGGAGGTCACCGTCTGCCATCTGACGCCGCCGATGGCGCGGCTGCTGGCGACCGGTGAGGCGTCGCCCCTGGCCGCCCTGCGGCTGGTCTGCTCGGGGGGCGATGCGCTGACCGCCGGCGACGTGGCGGCCCTGCGGCAGCTCGCGCCGCGCGCCCGCCTGGTCAATTTCTACGGCGCCACCGAGACGCCGCAGGCCATGGGGTGGAAAGTGGTGGGGGAGGAGGTCGCCTCCCAGGTCCCGCTGGGCCGTGGCATCGACGGCGTGGATCTCCTGGTGCTCGGGGCGGCCGGCCGGCCGGCCGGCGTCGGCGAGCTGGGCGAGATCGCCATCCGCACGCCATACCTGGCGCTCGGCTACCTGCGCGACGGCGCCGCCACGGCCGAGCGCTTCGCCCCCGATCCCGGTACGTCCGGCGGCCGCCTCTACCGCACGGGCGACCTCGGGCGCTACGAGCCGGACGGCGACGTGAAATACGCCGGGCGCGCCGACCGCCAGATCAAGATCCGCGGATTCCGCGTCGAGCCGGCGGAGATCGAGGCCGCTCTCGTCCGCCTGGAAGGGGTGCGGGCGGCGGCGGTCGTGGTCCGTGACGAGAGCGGCGACCGCTACCTCGCGGCGTACGTCGTTGCGGCGCCCGGCGCGGCGCCGGAGCTCGCCGCCCGGCTGCGCTCCCTCCTCGCCGGCCGCCTCCCCGACTACATGGTGCCGGCCGTCTTCGTCGAGCTGCCGGCGCTGCCGCTCACCCCCAACGGCAAGCTCGACCGGCGGGCGCTGCCGGCGCCGCGCCGGCAGGTGGCGGCCACCGCGCTCCCCCGGGGACCGGTGGAGGAGCGGCTCGCCGCAGTCTGGGCGGAGCTGCTGCGCCTCGACCGCGTCGGCGTCAACGACAACTTCTTCGAGCTGGGGGGCCACTCCCTGCTGGCCACCCAGTTGATCTCCCGCCTCCGCGCGGCCTTCGCCGTCGAGCTGCCGCTGCGGACGGTCTTCGAGGCACCCACGATCTCCGGCCTGGCGGCGCGGATCGAGGCCGCGAGGCAGGCCGCCGGCGGCGCGGCCCTGGCGCCGCCGGTCGTTCCCGTCCCGCGCGATCGCCCGCTGCCGCTCTCCTTCGCGCAGGAGCGGCTCTGGTTCCTGCAGCTCCTGGAGCCGGAGAGCCCGGTCTACAACATGATGGGCGCGCTGCGGCTCGCTGGCCGGCTGGATGCCGCGGCCCTCGCCGCCGCCCTCACCGAGATCCGCCGCCGCCACGAGGCGCTGCGCACCACCTTCCGCACCACAGCCACCGGCGCCGTGCAGGAGATCCAGGCGCCGGCGCCGCTGGCGCAGCCGGTGGTCGACCTCACGGGCCTGCCGGAGGAACGGCGAGTCGATGAAGCGCGGCGGGTCGTCGCGGCGGAGGGGGCGCGGCCGTTCGATCTCGAGCGCGGTCCACTGCTGCGCTCGCTCCTCGTGCGACTGGCGCCGGAGGAGCACGTGGCGCTCTGGAGCACCCACCACGTCGCCGCCGACGGCTGGTCGCTCGCCGCGGTGTTCGTCCCCGAGCTGACCCGCCTCTACGCGGCGCTTGTGGAGGGGCGGCCGTCGCCGCTCGTCGGGCTGCCGGTGCAGTACGCCGACTACGCCGTCTGGCAGCGGGAGTGGCTGCGCGGCGCGGTGCTGGACGAGCAGCTCGCCTACTGGCGGCGTCAGCTCGCCGGCCTCGCGCCGCTCGAGCTCCCCACCGACCGCCCGCGTCCCCCGGCTCCCTCCGGCCGCGGCGGCAGCCGCCTCTGGGACCTGCCGGCCGCGGCCGTGGAGCGGCTCAACCGCCGCGCCCGTGAGGGGGATGCCACCCTGTTCATGGCCCTCCTCGCCGCCTTCGCCGCTCTGCTCCATCGGGAGACCGGCGCGGTCGAGCTGCCGGTGGGGATGCCGGTCGCCAGCCGCTCGCGCCGCGAGATCGAGGGGCTGATCGGCTTCTTCGTCAACACCCTCGTCCTGCGCGGCGACCTGGCGGGAGACCCCGATCTGCCGGTCCTCCTCGCCCGCTGCCGCGACGCCGTGCTCGGCGCGCTCTCGCACCAGGACGTTCCCTTCGAGCGGCTGGTGGACGAGCTCGGTCTGCCGCGCAACCCGCACCGGCCGCCGCTGCTGCGGGTGACCTTCCAGCTCCAGGCGGCCGCCGGCGGCGGCGCCCTCGAGCTGCCGGGGCTCGCGCTGACGCCGTTCGACGCCGGCGTCGAGACCGCCAAGTTCGACCTGGTGGTCAACCTGTTCGAGGCGGGCGGCGCGATCGCCGGCGTCTTTCTCTACGATACCGACCTCTTCGACGCCGCCACCATCGCCCGCCTGGCCGGCCACTTCACCACCCTGCTCGCGGCCTGGACCGACGAGCCGGCGCAGCATCTCGCCGATTTGCCGCTGCTGACCGCGGCGGAGCGCCACCAGCTCCTAACCGAGTGGAACCCGGCTCCCGCCGCCGCCGCCGCTCGCCTCGCCCTGCACCGCCGCTTCGAGGCCCAGGTGGACCGCGCGCCCGAGGCCCCGGCGCTCTCCTGGCAAGAGGAGCGGTTGACCTACGGCGAGCTCGACCGCCGCGCCAACCGGCTCGCCCGCCACCTCCAGGTGGCCGGCGTGTGGCCGGGCGACCGCGTCGCCCTCCTGCTGGAGCGCTCCGTGGAGATGGTCGTCGCCCTCCTCGCCACGCTCAAGGCGGGCGCCGCCTACGTGCCGCTCGATCCCGCCTACCCGGCCGAGCGCCTCGCCTTCTCCCTGGCGGACAGCGGCGTCTCGCTGCTGGTGACGGTGGGGGAGCACGCGGCGGACCTGCCGGCGGCGGCCGTCCGCACCGTCCACCTCGATGCCGAGCGCGACGCCATCGAGCTCCGGAGCGACGAGCGCCTGGAGACCGCGGCCGATGCGGATCTCCCGGCCTACGTCATCTACACCTCGGGCTCGACGGGCCGGCCGAAGGGGGTGGTGGTGACGCACGCCAACGTCGACCGCCTGTTCACCACGACCGATCCCTGGTTCGGCTTCGGCGCGGACGACGTCTGGACCCTCTTCCACTCCTACGCCTTCGACTTCTCGGTGTGGGAGATCTGGGGCGCCCTGCTCCACGGCGGCCGGCTGGTGGTGGTGCCCTTCCGGGTGACCCGCGCGCCGGAAGATTTCTACCGCCTGCTGCGCGACGAGCGGGTCACCGTCCTCAACCAGACCCCGTCCGCTTTCCGCCAGCTCCTCTGGGCGGAGGAGGCCGTGCTCGCCGGCGCGCCCCCTGACCTCGCCCTGCGCTGCGTGGTCTTCGGCGGCGAGGCACTGGAGCCGGCGAGCCTCGCCCCCTGGTTCGCCCGCCATGGCGACGAGAGCCCGCGGCTGATCAACATGTACGGCATCACCGAGACCACCATCCACGTCACCTACCGGCCGGTGCGGGCGGCGGACCTCGGCGGCGGCAGCCTGATCGGCGAGCCCATCCCGGACCTCGCCGTCCACCTGCTCGACGGCCGTCTCCAGCCACTGCCGATCGGCGTCCCCGGCGAGATGCACGTCGGCGGCGCCGGCCTCGCGCAGGGGTATCTCGGCCGGCCCGAGCTCACCGCCGAGCGCTTCATCCCCGACCCCTTCGCCGCCACGTCCGGCGCCCGCCTCTACCGCTCGGGCGACCTGGCCCGGCGGCTGGCCGGCGGCGATCTCGAGTACCTCGGCCGCATCGACAACCAAGTCAAAGTCCGCGGCTTCCGCATCGAGCTGGGGGAGATCGAGGCCGTGCTGGCCGCGCAGGCCGGAGTCCGCGAGGCCGTGGTGCTGGCGCGCGAGGACGGCCACGGCGGCGAGCGCCGCCTGGTGGCCTACGTCGCGACGGACGGCGACGACGCGGCGCTTCTGCGGCGCGCGCTGGCCGAGCGGCTGCCGGACTACATGGTGCCGGCCGCCTTCGTCTTCCTGCAGTCCCTGCCGCTGACGGAGAACGGCAAGATCGACCGCCGGGCGCTGCCGGCTCCGGAGGCGGGCGCCGCGACGGCCTCCGAGCGCGTCCTGCCGCGCGACCCGCTGGAGAGATTCCTCGCCGGACTTTTCCACAACCTCCTGGGGCTGCCGGCCGACCGCGAGATCGGCGTCGGCGAAGACTTCTTCGAGCTCGGCGGCACCTCGATCACCAGCGCCATCTTCGTCCACCGCCTCCAGGAGGCCCTGCGCGAGCTGGTCGAGGTGGTGGCGATCTTCGACCATCCCACCGTGGCCGGCCTCGCCGCCTTCGTGCGCGAGCGCTTTGCCGCGGCCGTGTGGCGGCTGGAGGCGGAGGACGGTCCCTTCGTCGATCCCGTCGAGGCCGGTCAGTTCCAGGCCGGGCGCGGCGTGCTGGTACCGCTCCAGAGGGGCGCGCCCGGCCACCGGCCGTTCTTCTGCGTCCACCCGGTGGGTGGGGAGGTGGTCGCCTACCGCGAGCTGGCGCGCCAGCTGGGCGCCGATCAGCCGTTCTACGGTCTGCAGTCACCCGATCCCCCCCTCTCGGACCTGGTGCAGATGTCGACGCTCTACGTCGCCGCCGTCCGCGGGGCGCAGCCCGAGGGCCCCTACCGGATCGGCGGCTGGTCGATGGGCGGCATCGTGGCCTACGAGATGGCGCGCCAGCTGGAAGCGCAGGGGGAGACGGTCGAGCTCCTGGTGGTGATCGACGCCTCGGCGCCCGCGCGCTGGACCGGCGAGGCCGAGCTGACCGACGCCGAGATGGTGACCATCTTCGTCGGCTCTCTGGAGCAGCTCTACCGCGGCGACCTCAAGATCCCGCCAGACCTCCAGCTCCCCGACATCGACGCCGGCACGCTCGACACCGACGCCGCGCTCAGCATAGCCCTCGACCTCGGCCGCCGGGCCGGCCTGCTGTCGGAGAGCCTCGGTCTGGCCGACCTGCGCCATCTGTTCGAGCGCTTCCGCGCCAACCGGCGGTGCCTCTCCGCCTACCCGTCGCTCCCCTATGGCGGCACGCTCTGCCTCTTCCGCGCCGACGCCCACGTGACCGGAGAGAACGAAGACCCCACGCTGGGCTGGGGCGCCCTGCTGGGCGACCGGCTGCGGATCTTCGAGATCCCCGGCTCCCACCGGACGATCCTGACGATGGGCGTGGAGGTCATGGCCGACGTCCTGCGCGGGCTGTTGGAGGTAGACTCCCCCGACGAAACCTTATCTCCCATCCGATAGGAGAGCCGATGCCCCATACCCTCCGCCCTCATCTGCTGTCCGCCGTGCTCGCCGCGGGAACTGCCCTGGCCGCCTTCGCGCAGGGTCCGGCTCCCGCCGCCCCGGACATGCCCAAGGCCCTGCCGCACTTCGACGCCACGGCGCTCGACCGCTCGGTGAATCCCTGCGACGACTTCTATCAGTTCACCTGTGGCCCCTGGATCGCCAAGAACCCGGTGCCGCCCGATCGCTCCCGCTGGGGCCGCCTCTCCGAGCTGTCGGAGCGCAACCAGTACGAGCTCCGGGATCTGCTGCAAGCGGCCGCCAAGGACGATCCGAAGCGCTCGCCGATCGATCAGAAGATCGGCGACTTCTACGCGAGCTGCATGGATGAAGCCGCCATCGAGGCGAAGGGGCTCGCTCCGCTCAAGCCCCAGCTCGACCGGATCGCCGGCATGAAATCGAAGCGCGACATCGCGCCGGTCCTCGCCCGCGCGCAGGCGGATGGCGTCTCCGCCCTCTTCCGTTTCGGTGCCCAGCCCGGCTTCAAGGATGCCAGCGTCGACAAGGCGGTGCTCGACCAGGGGGGGCTCTCGCTGCCCGACCGCGACTACTACCTCCAGGACGAGGCGCGGTTCGCCGACGTGCGCAAGCAGTTCCCTCTCCACGTCCAGAAGATGTTCGAGCTGATGGGCGAGCCCAAGGAAGCCTCGGCCCGGGACGCCCAGACCGTGCTCGACATCGAGACCGGCCTCGCCAAGGTCTCGCTCGACCGCGTCAAGCGGCGGGATCCCGCGAATCTCGATCACCAGCTGACCCCCAAGGAGCTCGCCGCGCTGGCGCCCGATTTCGACTGGGCCGCTTTCTTCAAGGCCAGCGGCGCTCCCGCCTTCGCCGATCTCAACGTCGCCTGGCCGGATTTCTTCAAGGGGATGGACCAGCTCCTCGCCGCGCACAGCCTCGACGACTGGAAGGCCTACCTGCGCTGGCAGACGGTCCGCGACGCCGCGCCGCTGCTCCCCGCGGCCTTCGTCAACGAGAACTTCAATTTCTACGACAAGACCCTCAACGGCACCAAGGAGCTCCGGCCGCGCTGGAAGCGCTGCGTCGAATTCACCGACCGGGAGCTCGGCGAGGCCCTGGGCCAGCGCTACGTCGAGACCAACTTCGGGGCCGAGGGGAAGGAGCGCATGTCGAAGATGGTGGTCGCGCTCGAGAGCGCGCTCGACCGCGACATCCGCGACCTCTCCTGGATGACGGACGAGACCAAGAAGCGGGCCCTCGAGAAGCGCGTCGCCATCGCCAACAAGATCGGCTATCCCGATCACTGGCGGGATTACTCCCCGGTGAAGATCGTGCGCGGCGACGCCCTCGGCAACAGCGAGCGCACCTCGGAGTTCGAAGCAACGCGCGACCGTGCGAAGATCGGCCGCAAGGTCGATACCTCGGAGTGGGGAATGACGCCTCCGACGGTGAACGCGGGCTACAACCCGTACGAGAACAACGTCAACTTCCCGGCCGGCATCCTGCAGCCTCCCTTCTTCGACAAGTCGATGGACGATGCCGTGAACTTCGGCGCGATCGGCGCCGCCATCGGTCACGAGCTGACCCACGGCTTCGACGATCAGGGGCGGAAGTTCGATGCCAAGGGGAACCTCGCCGACTGGTGGACGGAGGCGGACGGCAAGGAGTTCGAGAAGCGCGCCTCCTGCCTCGCCGACGAATACTCGGGGTTCACCGTCGCCGGCGGTGAGGTGCATCTGAACGGCCGCCTCACCCTCGGCGAGAACTCCGCCGACAACGGCGGCGTGCGCATCGCCCTGATGGCGCTCGAGGACACCCTCAAGGGCTCGCCGGAGGCGCCGCGGGACGGCTTCACCCCCGAGCAGCGCTTCTTCCTGGGCTGGGGGGAGATCTGGTGCGAGAGCATCACCGACCAGAGCGCGAAGGTGCGCGCCCAGACCGATCCCCACTCGCCCGGCCGCTACCGGGTGAACGGCGTCGTCTCGAACATGCCCGAATTCCAGAAAGCCTTCAACTGTCCCGCCAAGTCGCCGATGGTGCGCGAGAACGCCTGCCGCGTCTGGTGAGATCACCCGTAGGGCGGCTCCGGCGGAGCCGCCCCCTTGACATGCCGGTTTCTAAAGATCATCCCGCGCGGCTGGATCGACGCGCTGGAGCACAAGTGGGAGAGCAGCAAGATGTCCGCAGAACCGCTCTATCTCAAGTCGAACGTCGTCATGGAGCCGCTGATCGATTCCTGGTACGCCTGGGCCCACCTGGTGTCTCCCGCGACGGCGGCGATGAACATCATCGGCCGCCATCTCTCGATCATGAAGTCCTACATCCGGGCGCCGCAGGTCCATGCCGCGGCGGTGAAGAATCCCGCGATGCTGGGCGGACCGTTCATCGATTACAAATCGGTGCGCGTGAACGAGATCCAGGAGCTCATCGCGCGCACCGAGCAGACCCGGGCGCAGCTGCTCGAGCTCGCCGGCGCGATCAACCGGCTCGACGAGATCCTGCGGAGCAAGGCGAAGGGCTACTCGATGGAGCCGCTCTACAGTGAGATCCCCGAGGCCCTGCGGGGTTATGTGGAGCTGGTCTACGACCTGAACAACCACCCCTCGTTCCGCTTCATCGAGCCCCTGCTCTACCAGAGCCGGTACTACGATCCGTCCACCCAGTCGCTGGCCCTGTCGCTGATCAATCAGGACGACCGGCCGTTCGTGCTGAGCACGCCCCGGCTTCCCGAGGCCGGCGACGTCCATCTGCGGATCCCTTTCTCGCACGGGGGGATCGACCAGCTCTTCCGGATGAAGACGGAGCCCCGGACCTTCGCGGAGATCAAGGAGGCGCTCGAGCTCCCCGACGAGCTCGATGAGACCTTCGGCACCTTCCTCACCCCCGAGCGCCCGCGCTCCTATCCCGCGTACGAGGGCTCGGGGATGCGCTGGCGCTACTTCGGCCACGCCTGCATCCTGCTCGAGATCGGCAAGGTCAACATCCTGCTCGATCCGGTGCTCAGCTACACCTACGAGAACAACATCTCGCGCTATACCTACGACGACCTGCCGGAGGTGATCGACTACGTCCTGATCACCCACAACCATCAGGATCACATCCTCATCGAGACGATGCTCCAGCTGCGGCACAAGGTCCGCAACATCGTGGTCCCCCGCAATGGCGGCGGCGCGCTGCAGGATCCGTCCCTGCGCCTGATGCTGCAGAGGATCGGTTTCCAGAACGTCATCGAGCTCGACGAGATGGAGACCCTCACGTCCGGAGACTGCTCGATCACCGGCCTCCCCTTCCTCGGCGAGCACGCCGACCTGAACATCCGGACCAAGCTGGCATACCTCTGCCGCTTCGGCGAATACTCCCTGATGTTCGCCGCCGATTCCTGCAACATCGACCCGCAGCTCTACGACCGCATCCACGAGATCGTCGGCGATATCGACGTGCTGTTTCTGGGCATGGAGTGCGACGGCGCCCCCTTAAGCTGGGTCTACGGCCCGCTGCTCACCCAGCCGCTGGATCGCAAGATGGACCAGAGCCGCCGTCTGGCCGGCTCGAACTACGAGCGCGGCTGGTCGATCATCGAGCGGTTCCACTGCAAGGAAGTCTACGTCTACGCCATGGGCCAGGAGCCCTGGCTCAACTACGTGATGAGCGTCAAATATACCGACCAGTCGAATCCGATCGTCGCCTCCAACCGCTTGATCGAGGAGTGCAGGAGCCGGGGCATCCTGGCGGAGCGGCTGTTCGGCGAGAAGGAGATCCTGGTCTCGTGACAGAAGGGATTCCATGATCAACGACCGTAGTCGCGCGCGGGAAACGACCGAACCGGCAGCCGGCTGGGCGCTGCCCGGCATCCTGATCCTGCTGCTCCTGATGCTGGGCCTGGCCATCGTGCGGCTGGCGCCACCGGCGCCACAGCCGGCGAGCGCGCCGCCGGGGGAGTTCTCCGCCGGCCGCGCCCATGCCATCCTGGCCCGCCTCGCCGGCGACGGCGCGCCCCACCCGGTGGGGAGCGCCGCCGAGGCGCGGACCCGCCAGCAGGTGGCCGCCGAGCTGCGGAGCGCAGGCTACGACGTCCACGAGGAGCAGGACCTGGTCTGCCTGGACTACGGGGTCTGCACCTCGGTCCGGAACCTCGTCGCCGAGTTGCCGGGGAAGGATCCGGGCAGCGCGGTGCTTCTGGCCAGTCACTACGACTCGGTCGAGGCGGGACCCGGCGTTTCGGACGACCTCGCGGGAGTCGCGGCGACGCTGGAGGTCGCCCGCATGCTCAAGGCCGGGCCGCAGCTCCGCCACTCGGTCGTCTTCCTGCTCGACGAGGGAGAGGAGGGGGGCCTGCTGGGAGCCCGGGGATTCCTGGACAAGAGCCCGGAAGCCGCGCGCATCAAGGCGATGGTCAATCTGGAGGCTCGCGGCACGTCGGGGCCCAGCCTGATGTTCGAGACGGGCAAGGCCAACGCCTGGCTGCTCCCCCTGTTCAGCTCCGTCCCTCACCCGCGCACCAGCTCGATCTTTTCGACGCTCTACGAGTATCTGCCGAACGACACGGACTTCTCGGTCTTCAAGCGCCGTGGCATCTCCGGCTACAACTTCGCGTTCATCGGCCATCCGGCGCAATACCACACGCCGCTCGACAACCTGGCGAACGCCTCTCTCGCCAGCTTGCAGCATCACGGCGAGAATGCGCTGGCCACCGTGCGGGCGCTGGCCAACGCGGATCTCGAACATCCCCATAGCGGGCAGGCCGTCTTCTTCGACGTCCTGGGCCTGTGGACCGCCGGCTGGCCGGCGTCCTGGGGGCTGATCCTCGCCGCGGCAGCCCTGCTCCTGGTCATCGTCGCGGCCGTCCGTCTGCGCGGGCTGGCGACGGCGGGCGAGATCCTCCGCGGCTTCCTGGCCTGGTGGGCCGTCGTCATCGTCGGGGCGGTGGCCAGTTTCGCCCTCTCGTTTCTGATCCGGCTGGTGGGTGGCCTCACCGCGCCCTGGCCCGCCCACGGGTTCCCCGGGCAGGCGGCGTTCTGGTTGCTGGCGCTGGCGGTGGCCGTCGCGGCAGCCGGCTGGTTCGCGCGCGCCGGGTTCTTCGGCGCGTGGCTCGGCGGCTGGCTGGTCTGGGGCCTGCTCGGGCTGGTCACCGCGCTCCTGCTGCCCGGGGCGTCCTACCTGCTCATCGTCCCCACCTTCGCCGCCGGGCTCGCCGGCCTGTTCCTGCCCCGCGCGCGCTTCGCGGCGGTCGCCGTGCCGGTCCTCGTCGCCGGCGCCATCTGGTTTCCCCTCCTGGTCCTGTTCTACGACGGCCTGGGGAGCCCGGTGCTCTGGCTGCTCGGGACCCTGCTGGCGATCGTCCTGACGGCGATCCTGCCGCTCGGCGCCACCGCCGGGACGGGAGCACGGCGGCTCCTCGCCGGCGGCGCGCTGGTCGCGGCGCTGGCCTTCGCCGCGGCCGCCGTGATCCTGCCGGCCTATTCGCCGGAGTCGCCGAGCCGTCTCAACCTCACCTTCCACCAGGACGCCGGGACAGGGCAGGCCCGCTGGCTGATCAACACGCCGCCGGCGGTGCCTCCCGCCGTGCTGCGCGCCGCCTCCTTCGGCCAGCCGGCCCCCGCCTTCCCCTGGTCGTCGCCGGCGAGCCGGTCCTACGCCGCGCCCGCGCCCGGCCAGACGCTGGCGCCGCCGACCCTCACCGTCGTGCACGACGAGACTTCCGGGGGCAAGCGCCATCTCCTCCTTCATCTGGCCTCGCCCAGGGGAGCGACGAGCACGCTGGTCTTCGTTCCGGCGGCGTCCCTGCTCGAAACGGCGCGGCTGGGGGACCGCCCGGTGTCCCTGCCGGATACGTCCGGACCCTTCCGGATCCTCCAGATCCTGGGGCTGTCGGCCGAGGGGATCGATCTCGATCTGGTGCTCGACGCGAGCCAGCCGCACGACTGGTATCTGATCGATCGCTCCGGGGGGCTGCCCTCGGCGGGAGCCGCGCTGCTCCGGGCGCGGCCAGCCTGGGCCTCGCCGATTCAGGATGGTGACATGACCCTGGTGAGCCGGAAGGTCGTTCTGTAGCGGAGGCGGAGGGCTCGCGACCCAGCGGCCGCGAGTCCTCCTGTGGTACATTTAGCGCCGGTTTGCCGCGTTCGCGGCGACCAAAGTCCTCCGGGTCCCCATCGTCTAGTGGTCAGGACTCCGCCCTTTCAAGGCGGCAACACGGGTTCGAATCCCGTTGGGGATACCAACTCTGCTTCGGGTCGGGCGTCAAGCCGCCTCGTCCACGACCGCCGCCGGGACCGGCGGGCTCGCCGGCGCGCCGGCTGAAAGATGATCGAGCAGCCCCTTGCCGGTGACCGACTTGGCGTAGGAGTCGGCCGCGACGGCGAACCAGCCCAGGGGGCCGAGTGTCGCCAGTGCCACGACTCCGAGGGCCGCGTGCGCCAGGCCGCCCTTGATGTTGCCGTCGATCATCAGACTGGTTCCCGGCAGGAACCTTTCGCCCACCAGCTTCACGCCGTTCTCGACGATACTGTTCGACATGGGATCCCTCCTGTCTTAACTGTCCGTATGTTCTCAATCAATTATATCTCAAGCGGCGCCGGCGAGCGGTCCGGGCTGGCGGGCGGATTGCAATAGCCGTAGGCTGATGGCTGGGAGGATGACGAATGGACATCGACGTGAAGCATGACGAGGGGGCCGGCAAGTACTACGCGGTGGTCGACGGCTTCGAGTCGGTCTGCGAGTACGGGCCTGCCGGCGAGGGGCGGCTCAACTTCTTCCACACCTACGTTCCCCCCGAGCTCCGGGGACGCGGGGTCGCCGACGAGCTCGTCCGCCACGCCCTGGACGACGTCCTGGCGCGCGGCCTCAAGGTCGTGCCCTCCTGCTGGTTCGTCCGCGTCTACATCGACCGCCACGAAAAGTATCGGGCCGCCCTGGCCTGACGCCTCCGGCACCTCCCCATTGCGCTTGAGGGACGGCCGGGGCAGGAGTATGATCGAGGGGAATTGTAAGGGTTGTAAGGCGATCGCCGCGCCGAGGCGGGACGCTCCAGCCGTTCGATAGGTTCGCTCGATCCATGATTTCCGATCTCCGCTTGTCTTCGGCTCCCCGCGCCGACGCTCCCGCCATTGGCTTCGCGGCCCGCCTGGGCCGGTTGGCGGTGCGGCAGTACGCGCTCTGCGTCCTGATCGTGCTGCTGTTCACCGCCTTCAACGTCTTCGTGGGGCTGGGGCAGAGCCGGATCGACGATTCCGACGAGGCGCGCTACGGCGTCTCCGCCTATGAGATGGTGCAGAACCGCTCGTTCCTCGTCACCACCTACGCCGGCCAGCCCGAGTACTGGAACCTGAAGCCGCCGCTCGGCTACTGGCCGATGGCGCTCGCCTTCTACCTGTTCGGCGTGTCCCCCCTCACCCTGCGGCTCCCCTCGGCGCTCTTCGCCATCGGCACCGTGGCGCTCACCATGGCCTTCTGCCGGCGGACCCTGAACCGCCGGGTGGCGCTCGCCGCCGGGCTGATCGTGGCGACCACCTTCGGCTTTTTCAGCCACCATGGCGCCCGCAGCGGCGACCTCGATTCCGCGCTCACCTTCGTGCTGCTCCTCACGATCTGCCAGGTGCCGCGCCTCGCCGGTTCGCCGGGCCGGGTGATCGCCTTCGCGGGGCTGCTGGCGATCGGTTTCCTGCTCAAGAGCTTCGCCATCCTGCCGATCCTGCTCGTCGCCGTGCTCTACCTCGGCTGGACGGGCTCCTGGCGACGCCTCAACCCAACCGCCTGTGCCGGTGGCGCGGCGCTGTTCCTGGCGCTGGTCGGCGCCTGGGCGATGCTCCGCTGGCATGTGGACGGCACGCCCTACTTCCTCCAGCGGATGGTGGGGGAGGACCTCTTCGCCCGCTCGACGCGGCAGATCGACAAGGGGAGCACCGGCACCTGGACCTACCTGACGTCGCTGCTCGACCGTTTCGCCCCCTGGCCGCTGCTGCTGATCGGGGCCTTGCTGGCTCGCGGCCTCGCCGGCTGGCGGCGCGAGGGGGAAAGCTGGAGCGTCAAGGGGCGGCGGGCGATGCCGCTGCTGCTGCTCTGGATCGCGGTCCCCCTGGTGCTGTTTTCGGTGGCGCGGACCCACCACCACTGGTACCTGGATCCACTCTATCCGGCGCTCGCCGCGGCGACCGCCTGCACGGTGCTCGCTCTGCTGGGTCGGATCTCCCCGGCCCGGCGCGGCATCGCTCTCCTCGCCTTCTTCGTCCTGCCGCTCGCCCTGTGCGAGGCGCGGGTGCTCCAGCGGGTGCTCGTCCGCGACCGCATGCCGGACTCCCAGCGCTTCCTGATCTCGCTGGGCAGCCGCCATGCGGAGCTCGGGACGACGCTGCGCGCCGCCAAGCCGCTCTATCACTCGGAGCGCTTCATCCTCGAAGCGATGGACGGCTACCGCGTCGTCGACGGCCCGGACGTCGGACCGCCGTTCGGCGCCAGCCCGGAGATGCCGCTGCTGTCGCGACTGCCGGGCGTCGGCCACGGCCTCCAGCCCGCCCCCGATTTCGAGGTGCTGGCCGAGAGCAAGACCTACACCCTGTACGGCAACTCGAGCCTCGATCTCGAAGCCACCCGGCTGCGGGCGGCGCCCAGCCGTCCACCTCAGCACCACCTGCCGCTTCGGCACCGGCGTGGCGTGAACGGCTGGCGGCGGTCGTAGGGCCCCTGAAGGAGAAATCTGAAGCTGTAGGGGCGCAGCATGCTGCGCCCTTTTCCCGTTACGGCGACGGCGAGGGCGCAGCATGCTGCGCCCCTACAACCTTCGTCCGACGTCTCTTGGGGGCGACCCTAGAACCCCAGCGTCCCGTTCTCCCGCGCCCATTCGAGCTGCTGGGCGAGGAAGTCGCGCGGATAGGAGATCCCGATCTCCGTCACCTTGCCAGCCTTGTCCTTCACCGGCTCCAGGTGCGAGTAGACGCCCGAGAGGTAGATTGGCAGGTTGAGCTTCTGATACCGGGCAATGACGTCGTCGCGCACCGCGGGGTCGAAGTGGAGGCCGTACTTGTCGACCAGCGCCTTGATGCCGTCGTAGTCGCCGGTGGCCTTGATCCGCATGATCTCGGCCAGCAGCTTGCCCACCGCCTCGTGCGCCTTGTCGTAGTCCTTCACGTCGATGTACCAGTGGCCGTCCTTCTGTACCCTCTCCAGCGCGCCGGCCTCGATCAGGTAGTTGGCGACGAGCAGCCGCGAACGGTCGTGGTCCTCCTGGGCGATGTCCCCGGTGGCGTAGTTCCGGAGCGGCGTCAGGCCCGCCCGCGCGAGCTGGCGGTAGAGCTCGCGGCCGACCTCCTTGACGTCCGCCACGCCGAGCTCGGTCAGCTTCGGATCGTAGATGTTCCAGTAGGCCACCAGATCCGCCCGCGCCTCCTCGAGGGTCGAGGCGTACTCCCGCAGATAGGTCGCGGGGTCGTTGGGCACCACCACCTTGCCCGAGCCGTGGCCGATGATCTCGTGCAGGGCGGTGTGGAGGTTGTCCGCCACCGGACCATATTTGGTGACCAGGGGTCCCTCGCCGGGATCGTCCGAGAACTCGATCGCCACCCTGGCGCCGCGGGTGGCGTTGATGGCGTTGACCGAGGAGGACATCAGGATGCTCTTGGTGCCGTACTTCTCGCGGACGTCCTGCTCGTTCGGCAGGTTGTCGCCGATCGTCCCGACGGCGAAATCGCCGCTGGCGATCAGCGTCTCGATCGCCTTGCCCACCGGCGGCTTGACGTCGAGCTTCTTGAACCGCTCCTCCCACGGCGCCTTGTGCTCGAAATAGACGGCGTTCGACGCCAGCTGGCGCATCAGCGGCTCGAGCTGCTGGTCGACCACCGCCACGATCATCTGCGACGACCCCTTGATGCCGCGGGCGTCGCGATAGACCTCGATGAAGCCGGAGGCGAAGTCGACCGACTCGTCGTTCTTGATCCAGAGGACGTTGTAGTCGTGCCAGTCCTTGAGGTCGCCGGTCTGATAGAAGCGGATCAGCGCGCGCAGCACCTGGGCCAGGCCCGGATCGGCGGCCTTCGCGGCCGCTTCCAGCTCGCGGTTGACCGCCTGCAACTGCCTGGCGTACAGGCCGGGCGGCACCTTGCCGTCCGGCGTGCCGGCGCGGTAGACCTCCTCGACCAGCTTGCCGTCCTTCTTCACCAGCCGGGAGTTCAGCGGGTTCTTCTCGGCGAACCCCTTGAGGTCGTCGAGCTTCACTCCCGAGTAGTAATTGTTGCTCGACGCCGTGAGGATGTCCTCGCCCGGCGGCGGGTTCTTGGCGGTGAGCTGAGGCTGGAGCTTGGGATCGAAGAGCGGCCCCTGCAACGATTTCAACGTCTTGGCGAGCTCGGCCTGCTTGCCCAGCCGCGCGCCTTTCGCCCGCGCCTGCTCGGCGGCCTTGGCGAAGTCCTCGAACGGGATCGTGGGGACGAACTTTTCGCCCGTGGCGTCGTTGTGGTTGCCGTCGTTGGCGAGGAAGAGCGTCGCGTACTCGACGATCGCTTTGCGGGACGCCTCCGGCAGCCGCTCGGGGCGTTCGACCAGGGCGCCCAGCAGGCGCTTGGCGGTGAGGCCGTAGGCCGACATCTGATCGTAGAAGATCGGATCGAGCTGGACCGCCGCCTGATAGAGGTGGTAGGCGACCATTTTTTGGCTCAGCGGCAGCTTGGCGAAGCTCGGGGATTCGACCTGCAGGAAGCCGCGCGGTCCGATCCGCGCCACCAGCGGGGACGGCGCCTGCGCCGTCAGCGGCAGGGCGAGCAGCGAGGCGAACGGGATCAGGGCCAGCGTGCGTCGGGTCCGGCGAAAGGCCATGGCGTCTCCCTTTCCTTGGAGGCGAGGCGGAACGTCGCGTTCCGGCGCTGCATTCTAAGGCCTCCGGTCCCGGCCGGGCCAGCTTGCCAGCGATACGGCCTCCCGGGCCGGGATTGAAATCCCGGCCTACCGACAAACGTCCCATCCGGGACTGAAGCCCCGGCAGGGGCGGCCGTTGGTAGCCCGGGATTTCTATCCCGGGCGGCTTAGGGCCAGCTTGCCAGCCCCCGGCCGATGCGACATCATCGCCGGCCTAACCGAGGAGGATTCACCCTTGAGGAAGCTAACTCTTTCGCTCGTTATTTCGCTTAGTACCGCCGCGGCGCTGCTTGCCGCCGTTCCGGCCTCCGCGGGCATCCATTACAAGTCGACCACCAAGACAGAGTCCGAGGGCGGCCGGGGGCGCGACAGCAGCACGCAGGCCGAGGGGTGGGTCGCGGCCGACAAGGCCAAGGTCGCCTTCCTGGAGAGCACGGACAATCCGGTGGCGAAGCAGGGGACCTACATCCTCACCAAGGACGGCGGCAAGACCCTCTATCTGGTCAATCCCCAGGATCAGACCTACGCGCAGTGGAGCCTCCAGGGGATGCTCGGCACCGTCGGCGCCGTGATGAACGGCATGGGGC
>DATBAW010000160.1:0-70429 GCA_036271335.1 Thermoanaerobaculia bacterium | reverse complement strand
CCCGACATGGGCTTTCCCGCCGTCCGCGAGCTGTTCGAGGAGCTGCGGGACCGGCGGAACGCCGTCCTGACCTGAGCGGCCGCCCTCGCGGACGATTCCCCCGAGAAAATCGGCCTTTGGCCTCGCGAGGCCAAGCGTCCGCCTCAAAAGGCGAACCGTCCGCCTCGCGGGGGGAACCGTTCCCCCGAGAAGGCGAGGCTTCGCCCTCGCGAAGGGAACCGTCCGCCTCGGAAGGCGAAGCTTCGGCCTCACGGAGGGAACTGTTCGCCTCAAAAGGCAAGGCTTCGGCCTGACGAGGCGAAGCGTTCGCCTCCAAAGGCGAGGCTTCGGCCTCGCGAGGCGAAGCGTCGTTTCAGCCGTTTTGTAGAGACGTTCCCAGCCCGTCCACGACACCCTTCCATAGGCCACGGGGACGGCGGGACGTCTCCAGCGAAGGGCTGATCGTTGCCGACGGCAAGTTTCTCCTGGACCGGCTGGGGCTCGAACCAAGCACTGGACGAAGGAAATGATTCCTCTCCGGCGGAGACGTCCCGCCGTCCCCGTGGCCTGCCAAAAGGTGTCGTGGACGGGCTGGGATCGTCTCTACAAGCCCTGCGATCGACCGCGTCCTGCCGTGCAGGTTCCCTACGGCTCCTTGAGCTCGATCCCCCGCCGCGACAGCAGTCGGCGGAAAGCGGTCGTCGACGGTGTCAGTTCTCGCAAGTGCCGCAGGTGATAAAGGGAGGGTTGTAGGTACAAGATCCCGAATCACAGTCGTCATTGCTGAAGCAGGCACCCGGAAGGCACTCCGCCTGGGATTGCGACGGGACCATGCTCAGCAGCGGCAGCGACGCTCCAAAGGCGGCCAGCAGAACGACGAGAACGCGGACTCTTTTCATGGCGACTCTCCTTTCAGACTCGAATGTTAGCATAGTCTAACATTTACGCCTGGAGAGCTCATCCATCCTTTGCGTCCTTGAGCTCGATTCCCCGCCGCGAAAGCAGCCGGCGGAGGCGGTCGTAGACCTTCTCGCCGAGGAGCGACTGGGCGGTGCCGGTGATGTCCTGGAGGACCACCCGCAGGTCTTCCGAGCCGCTCCAGTGCTTGCGGGCGTAGGGCTCGAGGTCGCCGCCGAAGGCCTGCGCCAGGACGGCGGCGGCGAGCACGAGGTCGTCCAGGTAGCCGATCGGCCCCAGGATCGCTTCCGGCAGGAGATCGAACGGCATGATGAAGTAGGCGAGCGCGCCGCCGATCATGGCGCGGGCCGAGCCCGGTACCTCCTTGTCGAGGGTCAGCCGGACCAGCAGGATGAACACGTCCGGCACCAGCAGCAGCGCCCGCACGGCGTCCTCGGTCAACTTGGCGCCCGGACGGCCGGCCCGCCGCTCGATCGTCTGCAGGATCTTCTCGCGCAGACGGTCGTAGAAGCTCAGCAGCCCGCTGCTCGGCAGATTCGTGCCGCGGCCGAAGGCCTCCTCCGCCTCCCGCTCCGCCTTGTCGGCGTCGAACCCTTCCAGGTCCCTCGCGGTGGCGGCGTACGGACTGTAGTCAGGCTCGTAGGGTGTCGTGTCTTTGGCCATGGCGGTCTCCGGGAGACAAGTCTATCCTCTTCCAGCGATACGCTTCAAAAGGTCGTTCAATCCTCGTGCCAGCGCTTTGGTATGACAGACCGTTCAGAGCGAAAGGCTGATTCCTGGACCGAGAACGCCGACGAAGAGGGCGGCGGCGAGCAGGGCGGCCAGGATCCAGCCGAGGCTCCGGGCGATCGGCTCCGCGGCGGCGGCGGCGTTGGAGGGGAAACGCCCCAGAAGACCGGGCACCGTCAGCAGGAGAGCGTTCGCCAGGAACGAGGAGGGCGCGCCGGAGATGTAGAGCTGATCGGCGCCGCGCGGATCGAGCAGGGCGGCGGCGCACGCGACGATGCCGGCCGCCAGATACGAGAGCCAGACGGCACGCCTCAGCCGCCCACGGTCTCCGCCGATCGGAGCCTCGCGGGCGAGCGCTCTCGCGACGGCGAGATCGAGAAGAACGCCCGCCACCACCATGCAGGGTCTCCAGAGGGCCGGCGGAACGCCGCGGACCCCCTCCGCGAAGTCGCCGATGTCGGTCACGCCGGAATAGATCAGATACCCGACCGTCCAGAACAGGTTGAACGCCAGCGTAAGCCAGAGGAGCAGGCGCGAACGGACGCCGAGGTTTGGGAAGAAGCGCAGGGCGAGCCCCGCGATCGCGGCAACGAGCAGGCCGCCGAGCGGACCGCCCAAGGAGAAGATCCTGCCGTAGAGATCGCCGTGCTCGACGCCGACGAAGAGGTGGCCCGCGGCGTCGACGTGGGCGCCCCGGCCGATCCAGCGCGTTGTCGTCATGGTGAACGACCGGCCGCCGAGCGCCAGATAGGCGGCGCCGTGGCCGATCACCTCGTGGGCGATGTCGGCGACGATGAAGGCGAGGACGCCGAGGGCCGATATCGTGAGCGCGTCGTCGCGGGTCTCGGCCTCGGGCATGAAGGCATCGTATCCGATCAACCGTAGCGGCCGGTGATGTAGTCCTCGGTCTGCTGCTTGGCCGGTTTGGTGAACATCTGCTTGGCGCTGCTGAACTCGATCAATTCGCCGAGGTAGAGGAAGGCGATGTAGTCGGCGATCCGCCCCGCCTGCTGGAGGTTGTGGGTGACGATGACGATCGTGTAGTCCTGCTTGAGCTCGGAGACCAGATCCTCGATCGCCGAGGTGGAGATCGGGTCGAGCGCCGAGGTCGGCTCGTCGAGGAGCAGGATCTCGGGCTTGACGGCGACGGCGCGCGCGATGCAGAGGCGCTGCTGCTGACCGCCGGAGAGGCCGCGGCCGGTCTGCTTGAGCTTGTCTTTGACCTCGTCCCAGAGCGCCGCCTTGCGCAGCGCCCATTCCACCCGCTCGTCCATGTCGGCGGTGCTCAGCCGTTCGTACAGCCGCACGCCGAAGGCGATGTTGTCGTAGATCGACAGCGGAAACGGCGTCGGCGCCTGGAAGACCATCCCCACCTTCTTGCGCAGCAGATTGAGGTCGACCCGGCTGTTGAGCACGTTCTGGCCGTCGATCAAAACCTCGCCCGTGGCCTTCTGCTTGGGATAGAGATCGTAGATCCGGTTGAAGGTGCGCAGCAAGGTCGACTTGCCGCAGCCGGAGGGACCGATCAGGGCCGTGACCAGCTTCGAGCGGATGGTGAGATTGATCCCCTTGACCACCCTCTGTTTGCCGTAGAAGAACTCGAGGTTCTTCACCTCGATCTTCGGCGCGGTCTCCGGCGCCGGCTCGTTGAGCCGGATCGACGAGGTTATGGAGGAGGTCATGGACGAGGTCATGGAGGAGGTCCGCGGCGCGGCGACGGCCGGTGCCGGTGCCGGGGTGGACGAATCGATCATCGGTTCCATCACGAATCATTCCCCTTTCTTCTTGCGGAACACGATCCGCGCGGCGATGTTCAGGGCGAGCACGCTGAGGGTGATCAGCAGGGCGCCGGCCCAGGCGAGGTGCTGCCAGTCTTCGTACGGGCTCATGGCGAACTGGAAGATCACCACCGGCAGGTTGGCGAGCGGCGTCGACATCCGTCCCCAGAACTGATGGTTGAGAGCGGTGAAGAGGAGCGGCGCGGTCTCGCCGCTGATCCGTGCGACGGCGAGGAGGATGCCGGTGAGGATCCCCGGTCGGGCGGCGCGGTAGGCGATCGCGAGGGTCACCTTCCATTGCGGCGCGCCGAGTGCGGCGGCCGCCTCGCGCAGCCGCGCCGGCACCAGGCTCAGCATGTTCTCGGTGGTGCGCACCACCACCGGAATGGCGATCAGGGCAAGCGCGAAGGCTCCCGCCCAGCCGGAGAAGTGGCCCATGCGGACGACGATCACCTCATAGACGAACAGGCCGATGATGATCGACGGCGCTGAGAGCAGGATATCGTTGATGAAGCGCACGGACGACGCCAGCCAGGAGCCTTTGCCGAATTCCGAGAGGTAGGTGCCGGCGAGCACGCCGACCGGCGCGCCGACCAGGATCGCCATGCCGGCCATCATCAGGCTGCCGACGATGGCGTTGAGCAAGCCCCCCTTGTCGCCAGGGGGCGGCGTGGACTGTGTGAAGACGGCGAGGTTGAGCCCCTGGAAGCCGCGCGCGAACAGGCTCCAGAGGATCCAGATCAGCACCGAGAGGCCGAGCGCCATGGTGGTGATCGAGAGCGACAGCGCCACCAGATTGACCGTGCGGCGGCGCACATAGAGGGCGGAGGCCATCAGGAGCCCTTCCCTTCCCTGCTCTGGAGGCGGAGCAGCAGCAGCTTCGACAGCGCGAGCACGATGAAGCTGATGACGAAGAGGAGGAAGCCGAGCGCGATCAGCGACGAGGTGTAGATCGGCCCCACCGCTTCCGTGAACTCGTTCGCCAGATTGGACGAGATCGTGTTCCCCGGCATCAGCAGCGACAGGTTGAGCTCGTGAGCGTTGCCGATCACGAAGGTCACCGCCATGGTCTCGCCTAGGGCGCGGCCGAGCCCCAGCATGATGCCGCCGGCGACCCCCACCCGCGTCGAGGGGAGGACGATGTTGCGCACCACCTCCCAGGTCGTCGTGCCGAGGGCATAGGCCGACTCCTTGAGCACCGCCGGCACGGTCTCGAAGACGTCGCGCATCACCGCCGTGATGTAGGGAATGACCATGACGGCGAGGATCAGGCCGGCGGTGAACATGCCGATCCCCAGGGGCGGACCCTGAAAGAACCGGCCCACGCCGGGCAGGTTGCCGAGATGGGCGTTCACCCAGGGCTCGACGTCGTTGGAGAGGATCGGCGCGAGCACGAACAGCCCCCACATGCCGTAGATGATGCTGGGGATGGCCGCCAGCAGCTCGATGGCGACCCCGAGCGGCTGGCGGAGCCACTTGGGGCAGAGCTCGGTGATGAACAGCGCGATGCCGAAGCTGATCGGCACGCCGAGGAGCATCGCGATCGCGGAGGTCACCAGCGTGCCATAGATGACCGGCAGGGCGCCGAAGGCCTCGGTAACCGGATTCCACTCCGTGCTGGTGAGGAACCGCCAACCGAATTTGTGGAAGGCCGGCAGGCTGCCGGCGAAGAGGGAGACGAGGATGCCGAGCAGCAGGAGGGCGACGAGAATGGCGAAGGCGCGGGTGAGCTGCCGGAAGAACGGATCGGCCCACTTTCCCTGCGACGCCCGCTCGGGGCGGATCTCCAAAGGCACAGCCGTAGTCGAAGTTTCCATGCGCTGAAGCTCACGCGGGGAGGGGGCGCCCGATGCGCCTCCCTCCCCGCTGATGCGAAGCGTTTACTTAGTCGGCCAGACGGGCTTGCCGTCAGCGCCCTTGATCTCGGCGGCCCAGGTCTTCTGGACGAGGTCGACCACCTTCGCGGGGATCGGCACGTAATCGAGCTGAGCGGCCATCGCCTGGCCGTTGTGGTAGGCCCAATCGAAGAACTTCAGCACCTCACGGGCGGTTTCGGCATTCGCCTGCTGCTTGTAGACCAGGATGAAGCTGGCGCCGGTGATCGGCCAGCTCGCGGCACCCGGCTGGTTGGTCAGCAGGAGATAGAAGCCGGGAGCCTTGGCCCAGTCGGCGTTGGCGGCCGCGGCCTGGAACGAGGCGCTGTTGGGCTCGACGAACTGGCCGGCCTGATTCTGCAGCTGGGTATAGGCGAGCTTGTTCTGCTTCGCGTAGGCGTACTCGACGTAGCCGATGGCGCCCGGGATACGGCCGGCGTAGGAGGCGACCCCCTCGTTCCCCTTGCCACCCACGCCCGTCGGGAAGGAGACGGAGGTGTTCTCGCCCACCTTCGACTTCCAGTCCGGGCTGACCCCGGAGAGGTAGTGAGTGAAGATGAAGGTGGTGCCGGAGCCGTCCGAACGGTGCACCACGGAGATCGCCGTGTCCGGCAGCTTGACGCCGGGGTTCAGCTTGACGATCGCCGGATCGTTCCACTTCGCGACCTTGCCGAGGTAGATGTCGGCGAGCACCGGACCGGTGAGGCGGAGCTTGCCAGGACCGATCCCGGGGATGTTCACGACCGGCACGACGCCGCCCATGATCATCGGGAACTGCATCAGGCCGCTCTCGTTCAGCTCCTTGGGCTCCAGAGGCATGTCGGAGGCGCCGAAGTCGACCGTCTTCGCCTTGATCTGCTTGATGCCGCCGCCGGAACCGATCGACTGGTAGTTGAGGCCGACGTTGGACTTCGCCTTGTAGGCCTCGGCCCACTTGGCGTAGATCGGATATGGAAAGGTCGCGCCGGCGCCCGTCAGGTCGGCCGCGAGGAGCGGCGACGCGGACAGCGCGGCCGCCACCAGGAACGCGCCGAAGCGTCCCGCTGACGTACGAATCCCGGAATCTCTCATCAATGTCTCCTTTGGTCAGTAGAAGCCTGCAGCGGAACCCAAGCCGGTGTCTCTCTCCAGCACGGTGAGTATTCGATGGAGATGTCACATCCCTGTGACAGCCGCCTGACCGGCGGGTAGCATCTGCTGGTATGGTTCGCGCTTCAGGTGGACGACAGGAGGCTCGAGCGATGGGCAAGGGGCGTCTGGAGGCCTTCAGCGATGGCGTGATCGCCGTCATCATCACGATCATGGTGCTGGAGCTCAAGGTCCCGCACGGAGCCGACTTGGCGTCCCTCCGGCCGTTGATTCCGGTGCTGTTGATCTACGTGCTCAGCTTCGTCTACGTCGGCATCTACTGGAACAACCACCACCACCTGATGCACGCCGTCCAGCAGATCAACGGCGCCGTCCTGTGGGCGAACCTGTATCTATTGTTCTGGCTGTCGGTGATCCCGTTCGTCACCAGCTGGATGGGCGAGTACTTCCTGGCCCCGACACCGATGGCGGTGTACGGCGTGGTCCTGCTGATGAACGCGATCGCGTTCACCATCCTCACCCGCACCCTGGTCGCCCACCACAAGAACTCGACGCTGGCGCTCGCCGTCGGCAACGACTCGAAGGGGATGATCTCGCTGATCCTCTACGTGGTGGCGATCCCGCTGGTGCAGGTGGATCCGCGCCTCTCCCTCGCGATCTACGTGCTGGTGGCGGTGATCTGGTTCCTGCCCGACCCGCGGATCGAGCGGACGCTGAAGGACGATGAAGGAATGACCGGAGGAGCACCGAAGCCATGATGACGATCGGTGCGCCTCGAAGGGATCGGCGCCGCTACCAGACGCGGCAGCGGTTCTCCGGCGCCATCGGCGCGCCCGCCTTGCACTGGAAGGCCTGCTGGAACTCGGGAGTGTTGGCGACCACGCCGTTGACCCGGTAGCGGCTGGGCGAATGGTTGTCGGTCTGCGCCTGCAAGCGTGCCATCTCCGGCGTCTCGTTCGCGCACCAGGACTGGCCGAAGCTGAGGAAGAAGCGCTGCTCGGGGGTAAAGCCCGCGACCGTGCCTTCGGGTTTGCTCCGCAGGCTCTCGATGAAGGCCAGGTAGGCGATCCGCACGCCGCCAAGATCGGCGACGTTCTCCCCCAGGCCCAGACGGCCGTTCAGCTTGACGTCGGCGACGGCGGTGTAGCCCGAGTACTGATCGGCCACGCAGCTGGCGCGCCGCTCGAATTCCTTGCCGTCCTCGGCCGTCCACCAGTCGCGAAGATTGCCGTGGGCGTCGTACTGGCGCCCCGCGTCGTCGAAGCCGTGGGTCAGCTCGTGGCCGATCACCGACCCGATCGCTCCGAGGTTGCTGGCGTCGTCCGCCGCCGGATCGAAATACGGCGGCTGCAGGATCCCGGCGGGAAAGTTGATGTCGTTCAGCGACGCGCTGTAGTACGCGTTGACGGTGGGCGGCGACATCGACCACTCGCCGCGGTCGACCGGCCGGCCGATCTTCCGCACCATGCGCTGGAACTCGAGCTCGTTGCTGCGCTCCGCGTTGCCCAGGGCGTCGTGGCGATCGATGCGGAGGCTGCTGTAGTCCCTCCAGCGGTCGGGATAGCCGACCCGATTGTCGACCGCCTCGAGCTTGACGATCGCCGCCTGGCGGGTCACCGGCGTCATCCAGGGGAGCGTCTCGATATCCTTCTTCATCGCCGCCTCCAGCCCCTTGACCAGAGTCAGAATCCGCGCCTTCCCCTCTTTGCCCAGAGTCTGCGCGACGTACTCCTGGCCGAGCGCTTCGCCCAGAAAGTTATCGGTAAACTGGACGCAGATCTTCCAGCGGGCAGGGAGCTCCTTGGCGCCGGAGAGCGTCTTTTCATAGAAGTCGAAACCCGCGTCGACGTAGGCCTTGGGGAGAGACTGCCAGTACCCCTTGGCGAGCTGCCAGCGCAGGTAGGAACGGAGCGTCGCGAGATCGGTCCTGGCGATCAGGCCGTCCAGGGCGCGGAAAAAATCGGGCACGACGACGTTGAGCGTCGCCGTCGGCGGCGCCGAAAGCCCCTTCAGGTAACGGGCCCAGGAGAAGCCGGGAGTCAGCGCCTGGAGCTCCTCGAGGGTGAGCTTGTGATGGGTGTTCTGCGGATTGCGGCGGCTCACCGCGTCGAGCGAGGCCTTGGCGAGCTCGGTCTCGAAGCCCAGGATCGCCGTGCCGTCGGCGGTGGCGGTCTCGGCGGGCTCGCCCATCAGGACGAAGACCTTGCGGATGAATTCGACGTAGGCCTTCCGCAGCTCGATCGAGCTCGCGTCATCCTGTATGTAGAAGTCGCGTTCGGGCAGGCCCAGGCCCCCCTGGTCGACGACGGCGATTTTGCGGGTGGAGTCCTCGGCATCCTGGTTCGCGTAGAAAAAGAACAAGCCGCCGGCTTGAAGGAAGTGGAGGCGCGCGAGGACCTCGGGGAGACCGGCGCGGTCGGTGAGCGCGGCGATACGCTCCAGATCGGGCTGGAACGCCGCCGTCCCCCTGGCCTCGATCGTCGCTTCGTCCATGCAGGAGGCATAGAAATCGCCGATCTCGCGCTGCACCGGCGTGCGCCGGGGATCGTCGGCGGCGGCTTTCTCCAGGATCGCGCGGAGGACCGCCAGGTTCTTTTCTCCAAGCTCGTCGGAACGCCCCCAACTGGCGTAGTCGGCCGGGATCGGATGCGTCGCCAGCCAGCCGCCGCAGGCGTACTGGTAGAAATCGTCGCAGGGCGAGGCCTTGGGATCGAGCGCGCTGCGATCGATGCCTGGAGAAGGCGCGTCGGCGGCGGAGGCCAGCGGCGGCAGGGCGACCACCACGGCGGCGAGAGCGAGAGCTGGAATCACTTTCAAGGGAGCCTCCCCTTCTTGAGGATTTCGGTGCCGGCTCCCTTATACGGAGAGATGATTTAGAAGTTCGAGCCTCTCTCTACCAGACGCGGCAGCGCGACGCCCGCACCGGAGCGGCCGCATGCGGCAGCCGCTCCGGGAGGAAGTGCGCGGGGAAACCTACTGAATGCCCGGCGGAAGCATGCCGTTCTTGGCGACCGGCACGCAGAGCTTGAGACTGTTGCCGACGAACACGTTCTCCCGCGGCAGGCCCATCGAGACGAACAGGGGATTGAGGTGCGTCAGCGTCAGGTTCTGGCCGAGCGGCGCCCCCGTCGCCGGATAGCACAGGACGTCGGAATACTGGATATAGGGGAGGACCGAGGCGGGCACCGCCTGCTGGTTCTTGGTCACCGGCACACAGAGCTGCACGGGCTGCGGCCCGATCACCGAATTCTCCCGCGGCAGGGCCGAGAACAGCGGATTGAGATGGCTCAGGGTGACGGTCGCGGAGCTGCTTTGCGAGGTGGTGACGCCGTAACACTTGACGTCCAGGTACTGGACGAGCGCCAGGACGTTGGCCGGCGGAGTGACGTTGTTCTTGACCACCGGCACGCAGAGCTGCTGCGGCGCCCCGACCGACACCGGGACCGTCGGGCCCAGCAGGGAGGAAATGACGGGGTTGAGCTGGGTGAGGGTCAGCGGAATGTTGAGCGGCGAGCCGGTAGTGGCATAGCACTTCCAGTCGATGTACTGGATGAACGGCAGGGTGTCCGAAGGCGGCGCGACGCCATTCTTCTCGACCGGCACGCAGAGCTGCTGCGGCGAGCCGAGGACGACGTTCTCGAACGGCAGCTTCATGCTCACGAACAGCGGATTGAGGTGGTCCAGTCGCAAGGGCAGATTGAGCGGCGGCTGACCGGTGATCTGATAGCACCGCACGTCGAGGTTGTCGACGAAGCGGCGCGGCGAGGCCGGCAGCTGAGCGAAGGCGGCAGCCGGGATCGACAGCAGGGTCAGGACGAACAGGCATCCCACCAGGATCTTGCCGACGGCTCTGTTCATACGCGTCTCCTTTTTTAATTTTAGTTAGTTCACATATATACTGGTGTCCGGATCGGCGGCGCACGGGACAAGGGCACGGGAAGGTCCGCGGACGCGTGCTACGATCGCGAATCATGGCGACCCGGAAAACGCGCCAGCTCATCGCCTTAGGCGGCGGCGGCTTCTCGATGGAGGAGAATCCGGCGCTCGACCAGTACGTGCTGGCGCAATCCTCTTCGGCGGAGCCCACGGTCACGTTCATCCCGACGGCGAGCGGGGACTCCGAGGGTTATATCGAGCTCTTCTACACGGCTTTCGCGAAGCTCCCCTGCCGCCCCTCGCACCTGTCGCTGTTCAGCCGGACTCCCGACCTCCGGGAGCTGTTGGCGCAGGACATCCTCTATGTCGGCGGCGGCAACACGAAGACCATGCTGGGCGTCTGGCGCGAGTGGGGGCTGCCCGAAGTGCTGCGGGAAGCCTGGGCTGCCGGGGTCGTCATCGCCGGGATCAGCGCCGGCGCCATCTGCTGGTTCGAGCAAGGGCTGACCGACTCGTTCGCCGGCTCGCTCCGGCCTCTCGAATGCCTCGGCTTCCTCGCCGGCAGCTGCTGTCCGCACTACGACGGCGACCCGGCGCGGCGGCCGACCTACCATGCGATGCAGAAGAGCGGTGACCTGATGCCCGGCCTGGCGATCGACGACGGCGTCGCCCTGCACTTCGTGGACGACGACATCCACCGCGTCGTCGCCTCGCGCCCTGGAGTCACCGCTTACCGCGTCGGCAAGCAGGATGGAAAGGTGCGGGAAAAAGCGCTGCCCGTCGAGCTGCTCGCCGCGCGCTGACGGCGGTGTCCCATGCGGGAACGCTATCGGATCGCCGATCTGACGGTCGACGTGGAGGCGGTTTCGGTCGCCCGGGACGGTCAGGACGTGGCGCTGCCCAAGCTCTCCTTTGACCTCCTGGTGGCCCTGGCGCGAAGGGCGCCGAATGTGGTCCGCGGCGACGAGTTGATCGAGCTCGTCTGGGCCGACACGGCGGTATCCGACGAGACCCTCACCCAGCGCGTGGCGCTGCTGCGGCGGGCGCTCGGCGAGGACGCGAAGAATCCGCGCTATCTGCGCGCGGTGCGCGGGCGGGGCTATCAGCTGATTCCCGCGGCCGTGAAGCTCGACGAAGCCATCCCGCCGGGCCCTGACCAGGCGCGGCCGCGGCGACGGACCTCCCTGGCGGGCGCCACGACGGCGGCAGCGATCCTCGGCCTCGCCATCGGCCTCGTCGCCCTGAAGAACCGTTCGAGCGGCGCACCGGCTCCCACCGCCGCCGTCATCACAAGCTCGCCGAGCGTTCCCGAGCTGCTGGCACGCGCCGGCTCCTACTTACGCCAGCATCAGGCGGCCAACAACGAGCTGGCGATCGAGCTCTACCGGCGGGCGCTCCGGATCGAGCCGCGGAATCCGCGGGCGCTGGCGGGCCTGAGCCTGGCGCTCAGTCAGCGCGCCACCAAGTTCAACCAGCGCGCCGAAACGGCTGGCGAGGCGCTGGATCTCGCGCGGCGCGCTCTCGCCGTCGACCTGCGGCTCGCCCTCGCCCACGATGCTCTCGGGCTGGCGCTCGACAGCCGCGGCCAGGTCTCGCAGGCTCTGGCGGAATACCGGCGCGCCGCCGAGCTCGATCCCCAGGATGCCGCCGCAACCCAAGCCAGCGCCGCCAACCTCCTGCAGGTCCAGGGGCATCTGGCCGAGGCGCTCGAGACCGACCTGAAGGTGGCGCAGAAGGGCGGCGACGCGCCTCCCTACCTCGAGGTGCAGGTGGGCTCGACGCTGGCGCTGCTGGGCTTCGATCAGGCCGCCACGGTCTGGTTCGAGCGCGCGCTGGAGCTGCGGCCCGACAACGTCTTCGCCGCGGCCGCCTACGCGCGGATGCGTTTCGCGCAGGCCCGCTTCCCGGAGGCGGACGCGATCGCGGCGCAGGCGATCGCCCGCGGCGTCCGCCGGCCGGAGCTGCTGGAGATCCGCGGCACGATCGCGCTGCTGACGGGCGATGCCGCGCGGGCGAAAGGTTTCTTCCAGGATACGCTGGCGATCGCGCCCGGCTTCCCGCGCGCTCTCATCCGCCTCCTGCTCCTCGACCGCCGCGATCCCGGCGCCGCCGGCGCGGACCTCGAACGGCGCCACGGCGAGCTGCTGGCCAGTCTCCGCCAGGGGCGTGCCGAAGGCGACGAATGGCCGGACGGCCAGGTCGACGAGGCGCTCCTCGAAGCGGGCTTCGGCCGCGGCCCAGAAGCGCTGCGGGCGCTCGACGCCGCGATCGCCCTGGGCTACCGTGACGCCGACGGGCTCCTCCTCGATCCCGACCTCGCCGGGCTGCGCGGCGATCCCGGCTTCGGCCTGCGGATCGAGGCGATCCGCAGGCTGGTGGCCGCCGAGCGTCAGCGCGTCGTCGGCGCGCCCTGGCTCCCTCCCTCGCTGCTCACCGGCAAGGCCGCGAGGATGTAGTCGCTCAGCAGCTTGTCGGCCTGCTGGTGCATCCCCCGCGAGTTGTAGAACGTGCTGGTGATCACCGCCACCAGCTTCGCCGACGGCACCACGACGACCTTGTTGCCGCCGTTGCCCGACATGTAGAAGGCGGGGAACGTGCGCTTGCCGGCCACGAAGTCGCGCCGCCACCAGAGGTAGCCGTAGGTGTCCGTGTCGCTGGCCTGCACGTGCGCGGCCGTGGACGTCTTCACCCAGTCGGCGGGGATCACCTGCTTCCCCTGCCAGCGCCCACCGTCGAGGTAGAGCATGCCGAGCTTGGCGAGGTCGCGGCTGCGGAAGCGCGCTCCGCCGCCGGTCTGCGCCTCTCCCAGCGGCGAATAGACCCAGGTCATCTTGTCGATCCCCAGCGGCGCGAACAGCGTCTCGCGAGCGAAGTCGGGAATCGTGCGATGGGTCGCCTTCTCCAGCACCCGGCCGAGAGCGAAGACGCCCGCCGTGCAGTACGAGAAGCTGCGGCCGAACGGCGAGTCCTTCGGCTTGGTCACCCAGGGCGCGAAGCCCTTGATCGGCAGATCGAGGAAGAAACCCAGCCAGTCCTCGGTGACGTACATGCGCTCCTCGTTGCCGGAGGAGAACTGGTTCTCGTCGTCGCATTCGAGCAGCGAGCTCATCGTCAGCAGGTCCTCGACGGTCACCTGGGCCTTGCGGGGATCGGGGTGCTGGAGCGAGCCCTTCCGCTCCGGGAAGAAGTCGAAGACCTTGGCGTCGACGCCGTGGAGGGCACCGCGGGAGATCGCCTGGCCGGTCAGCATGCTGGTGACCGTCTTGCTGGCCGAGCGGATGTCGTGCTGCGTGTCGCGGCCGGCGCCGTTGAAGTACCCCTCGTAGGTGAGCTTGCCGTCCACCATCACCACGACGCTGGTGATCTGCTGGAAGGTGTTGTCCTGAATGCGAAGGCCGAGCGTCGTCAGCAGCTTGGGATCGAGGTGCGCGGCGGCGGCCGAGCCGGCCGGCAGTCCGTCGGCGAGATCGGGCGGCGAGAGCTCCGGCGGCTCGGCGGCGGTCGCGAACTGAGCGATGGACAGGGTGAGGATGAAGATGATGGATTTCATGCGCCGAGTCTCACCCTCCCGGCCGCCGGCAATGATGAAGATCGGCGGCAGAATTCCTGAAGATTGGGTGAAGGCTGGCTCCGATCCGCGAAGGGACAGGTGGCGTATAGTGGAATGCGGGACGTGAAGCTCGCGCACAGCACACCAACTCGAACGAAATCCAGGGGGTGGGACATGGTCAAGACGGCACTGTACGTTCGACTCGAAGCCAAGCCGGGGAAAGAGCAGGAGATCGCCGATTTTCTCCGCGGGGGCCTGCAACTGGTCCAGGAGGAGACGGCGACGACCGCCTGGTTCGGCCTTCAGATGGGACCCACGACCTTCGGAATCTTCGACGCCTTCCCCGACAGCGAAGGGCGCGACGCTCACCTCTCGGGCAAAGTCGCCGCGATGCTGATGGCGAAAGGGCCCGAGCTCCTCGCGGAGCCGCCGGTGATCGTCAAGATCGACGTGCTGGCGGCGAAGCTCCCCGGCTGACCGGTGGCTACGCTCGCCTGAATCTCCTGGCTGGCGCGCCCCCGTCACGCGCGATGAACCGCCGCGATCCGCAACGGTACTGACAGGGAGGAGTCGCTTCAGGGACGCCTGAAAGCGGCTCCACGCCAGGATTCCAGCATTGACGCTGGAGTCGGTTCAAGGAGTTTGAAGGCTATGAGAAAGCTCTCCGAAAACCGCAGGAAACTGGTCCTCAGCCGCGAGACGCTGCGCCTGCTCGAAGAGCGGGAGGCGGCGCTGGTCGCCGGCGGGTTGACCGTCGGCTGCACGGATACCTGCCGCGCCGCCTGCACCACCATCAAGACCACCTGCTGCTGAGCCGCTCGGCCCGTGGGGGCGTGGGCAGCGTCAGCTCCCCCACGGCACCCCACCTTGACGAGGGTCAGGGTTGATTGCCCTTCGCCGTCCGCGGAGTCAGCCCGTAGTTGTAGATCAGCAGCGCCACTCCGATGAGCGTGGGGATCAGCCCGATGCTCCACACTCCGCCCGGCACCAGCACGGCAAACATGCCGATCATGCCGAGGCCGCTCGCCGTCACGATCACTCCGGCCAGCCTCCCCCCTTCGCGGCTCTTCCTCTCTTCGTTGCGCTCCTGCTCGCGCAGGATTTCCCTCACCTGCTGGACCTGTTCGCCAGTCGACTCGGCGAGCTTCTTCAGAACCTCGCTGCGGTAAAAGGCCTCGCGCTCCCGCCGGCGCTGCTCAGCCCACGCCTGCACCGAGATGAAGGTGAAGACGGCGATCATGATGACGCTGGTGATGACGGTACCGACGATATCTCTCGAATACATGGCTCGTTCTCCTTTGCGACCCGTTCACCCCATGGGACGCGCCCGTCGCCGCCGCGGTTGCGTTTGCATTGGTGTCCACTGAAGATGGAGGAGGTTGCAACCAACGGCCTGAATCGCGCGTCACACCCGCAGTGGACGACATGGCAGAGGATCTCGACCGGATCGACGTGCGCCGCGTGCTGGCCGGGGATTCCGCCGGCTTCGAGGGGATCGTGCGCCGGTGGCAGACGCCGCTGATCAATCTGGCCTTCCGCTTCGTCCGCGACCGCGAACGTGCCGAGGACATGGCGCAGGAGGCGTTCCTGCGCGTCTTCCAGCAGCTGGCGCGGTTCCGCGGCGACTCCGCCTTCTCCACCTGGATGTTCTCGGTGGCGCTCAACGTCTACCGCTCCACCCTGCGCCGCCGCGCCCTGCCGTCCGTGCCGCTCGACGCCGTCGCCGAGCTGGTCGGGCCGGCGGCGACGCACCTGGCGCTCGAGGACTCGCAGCGCGAGGACCTCGTGCGGCGCGCCGTCGCCGGGCTGCCGCCGCGCTACCGTGACGCGCTCACCGTCTTCTACTTCAGGGACATGAACCTGGCCGAGACCGCCCAGATCCTCAACGTCCCCGAGGGGACCGCGAAGGCGCTCCTGCATCGCGGCCGGAAGCTGCTCCACCACAAGCTCGGCGGCCTCGCTTCGAAGGACTCCACGAATGACCCCTCGAATAGCCCCACCGCCCGGGAGGCGCTCGTATGACTCCAGAGGATCTCGACCGGATTCTGAGCTCGGAAGAACGGATCGTCCCCTCGTCCGGCTTCGCCGCGGCGGTGCTGGAGAGGACACGCGAGGCGACGCCCCCCAGCGTGCCGTTCCCCTGGCGCCGCTATCTTCTCGGCCTCCTCGTTCTGCTCGCGATCAGCGGGCTCTGGGGCTGGCTCGGCGTTCGCCCCCGCGTGGCGGAAGCCGTGGGAGGCGCGTTCGACGCCGTGCTCGCCGCCGTCGCCGACCCTCGGCTGGGAGTGCCGCTCGCCGAAGCCATGGCTTCGCTGGTCGGAGCCTGGCTGGTGGTGCGGCTGACGCTCGGCTTCACGGGGGCGCGGCGGTAGCTCAGCGGTAGAAAAAGACAAAAGACCCAAAAGACGTAAAGGACATAAAGGACCGGGTTGCTTTCCCGTCCTTTATGTCCTTTTGTCCCTTAGGTCCTGTTTGTCCTTAAGTTCCTCAGTCGACCATCGACCGCCGGCGCCGCATCATCGCCAGCGCCAGACCGGCCAGGGCGAGCGCCAGCAGCACCAGCCCGAGCGAGGAGAGGGTGGGGACCTGCGGCGGCGGAATCGTGCCGCCTCCGACCTGAATCGCCGTGGGATTGGCGGTGCCCGCCACGGCCGGGTCGTCGGTCTGCGCCGTGGCATCGTTGGTGCCGTTGCCGTCGGAGTCGTACGAGATCGTGGCCTGGTTCGAGACCGTAGTTCCGGCCGCCGCGGGCAGGATCGTGGCCGTGATGGTGATCGTCACGGTGCCACCGGCCGGAATCGCGCCGTTCCAGGTGGCGGTGTTGCCCGAAGTGGCGGCGGTGCCGCTGATCGCCGTGGCGGAGACCAGCGAGAGCGTGGCCGGCAGCGTATCCGTGAGCTCGTTGCCCGGGTTGTCCGCTTGGGCGCCGGCGCCGTTGTTGGTCAGGATGATCGTGTAGGTGATGTTGCCGCCGACCGTGTACGGACCGGCCGACGCCGTCTTGGTGCCGGAGACCGAGGCGCCCGGAGCCGCCTGGAGCGTGTCGGTGTCCGTCGCGCTGTTGTTGCCGGGGTTCGGATCGGTGACGCCGGCAGGAGCCGTCACCGTCGCCGTGTTGCTCAGCGTGCCGCTGGCCGCCGCCGAGATCGCGCAGCTCGCCGTATAGGTCACGCTGCCGCCGCTCGGCAAAGTCACCGTGCCGTTGATGTTGCCCGAGCCCGACGCCGCGCAGGTGCCGCCACCCGCCCCGGCGCAGGTCCAGGTGCAGGTCAGCGACGCCGGGAAGGTGTCCGCCACCGTCGCGCCCGTGGCGTTGCTGGGTCCGGCGTTGCTGGCGGTGATCGTGTAGGTCACCGAACCGCCAGCCGTCGCAGTCGTCACGCCGTCCGTCTTGGTGATCGAGAGATCGGCGCTCGCCGCCAGCGTGTCGCTGTCGGTCGCCGAGTTGTTGCCGGGGGTCGGATCGGTGACGCCGGCAGGAGCCGTCACCGTCGCCGTGTTGCTCAAGGTGCCGGTCGCCGAGGCCGAGATCGTGCAGCTCGCCGTGTAGGTCACGCTGCCGCCGTTCGGCAGGTTCACCGTGCCGTTGATGTTGCCCGAGCCCGACGCCGTGCAGGTGCCGCCGCCGGCGCCAACGCAGGTCCAGGTGCAGGTGAGGGAGGCCGGGAAGGTGTCCGCCACCGTCGCGCCCGCCGCGCTGCTCGGACCCGCGTTGCTGGCGGTGATCGTGTAGGTCACAGAACCGCCCGGAGTCGCCGTCGTCACGCCGTCCGTCTTGGTGATCCCGAGGTTCGCGCTCGCGCCCAGCGTGTCGGTGTCGGTCGCCGAGTTGTTGCCGGGGGTCGGATCGGTCACGCCAGCCGGAGCCGTCACCGTCGCCGTGTTGCTCAGGGTGCCGGTGGCCGCGCCGGAGATGGTGCAGCTCGCCGTATAGGTCACGCTGCCGCCGCTCGGCAGGTTCACCGTGCCGTTGATGTTGCCCGAGCCCGACGCCGTGCAGGTGCCGCCGCCGGCCCCGGCACAGGTCCAGGTGCAGGTCAACGACGCCGGGAAGGTGTCCGCCACCGTCGCGCCCGTCGCGCTGCTCGGACCCGCGTTGCTGGCGGTGATCGTGTAGGTCACAGAACCGCCCGGAGTCGCCGTCGTCACGCCGTCGGTCTTGGTGATCGAGAGGTCCGCGCTGGCGCCGATGCCGTCGGTGTCCGTCGCCGAGTTGTCGGCGGCGTTGAAGTCGGTGACGGCGCCGCCCGAAACCGTGGCGGTGTTGACCAGCGAGCCCGTGGCGCTGGGGCTGATCGAGCAGACCGCCGTGTAGGTCACCGAGCCGCCCGAGGGGATGCTGGCGCTGTCGTTGATGTTGCCGGCCACCGGTCCGGCGGTGCAGGTGCCGCCGAGCGCGCCGGCGCAGGTCGTCGAGCAGGTGAGCACGGCCGGGAAGGTGTCGGCGACGACGGCCGCCGGGTTGCCCACGGTGCCGCCGTTGCTGGCCGTGATGGTGTAGGTCACCGTGCCGCCCGGAGTCACCGTGGTGACGCCGTCGGTCTTGGTGATCCCCAGATCGGCGCCGGCCTCGCCCAGCGTCCAGATGGAGAACTGGCTGACTCCCGTCAACGTGGCGGTGTTGGCCGCCGTGTTGACCGTGCCCCCCTGGTCGCTGAAGTCGGAGGGATTGCCCGTCTCATGCCTCAGGAAGTGGAGGTTGGCCTCAGTCACCGTCCCCGGGATGTCGGTCGGGTCGAGATAGCTGAAGGTGATGTCGGCCGTGATCCCCGTCGCCGTCAACGTCCAGTAGCGGGTGAGCACCTTGCTCAGCGGCTGGACGCCCGGCGCGGCGGTCTGTACCACGGCCGTCGTCACGTCGGCCGGGAAGGTTCCGGCCGTGACGTTGAAGGTCACCGGCGTGTAGCCGTTGGCCGTGCCCACCTCGAAGGTGACGCTGGCCGCCGCCGCGACGGACTTCTTGAAGTTGCCGTCGACGTAGCCGGTGGTCCGCGTCACGGTGCCGGCCGCGGAGTTGAAGTAGAGCGTGTTCGTCCCCGTGATGACCCGCCCGCCGCTGAGGGCGAGCGAGCCGGCCGCCGCGCCGTTCACGGTGATGTCGCCGCCGGCGATCGTGATGTCGTTCGGGTTGGAGACGCTGAGCACGTTCAGGGTCCGCGACGGCGGCACCTCGTTGCCCGTGGTGCGGCCGGTCAACTCCGGCGCGTAGAGCAGGTTCACGCCGCCCGTCCCCGGATTGAAGACCGGCGGCACGTCGAAGCCGGTGATCGCCAGGGCCGGCCCCGCCACGCCGAGCTGGACGACCGCGGTCGTCGCTCCGCCGTTGCCGATGGTGAGCTTGTTGGCGTTGGTGAAGCCGCCGCCGAAGATGTTGACCCGGGCGGCGATCATCGGGTTCGTGGAGGTCAGGACGACGCCGCCGGGGCTCTGCAGGCTCACGGTGGTGATCGGCGCCGTGGTGACGCCGGTGCCGGTGTAGGTCTGCGGCGATCCCGATCCGACGTCGAACCAGACCAAGTTGCTGTTGGCGCCGGTGGCGGTCAACGTGCCGTTGTTGGTCAGCAAGGTGCCGCCCATCAGGAGCGTCGTGTTGCCGATGTTGAAGGTGGCCCCGCTGTTGACGGTGATGTTGAGGCTGAGGTTGTTGAAGTTGACCAGCGTGGTGGACATCGTCGCCGTGTGGCCGGCCGAGGTGTTGGTGACCACCAGGTTGGGCACCACGCCGCGCAGGTTGAAGGTCTTCGCCGCGCCGGAGGCGGCGTTGCCGATCTGCAGGGTGCCGCCGGTGATGCTGGCGACGCCGCCGCCGGACTGCATCCGGTAGTCGATCGTGGTGGCGTTGATCTGGACGACGATGGTGCCGCCGCTCAAGGCGATGCTCGAGCCGAGCCCGGTGCCGAGGTCGAAGCTGCCCAGCGTCGTCGAGGTGTTGCCGATCGTGCAGACGGTGATGGTGCCGCCGCTCTGCGCGTAGGTGATGGTGTTGCCGGCCGCGGCGACGCCGAAGCGACCGGTGGCGTTCACCGCGCCGCCTTCGACGATCGCCGTGCTGCCCGTGGCGAAGCCCATCGAGTTGCCGGTGGCCGTGCCGACGTTGAAGGTGCCCTGCGAGATCCGCAGCAAGCCATTGAGAGTGGCGTTGCCGGCCTGGCCGGCGACCGTGTAGTTCGGGTTGTTGAGCCAGAAGCCGAAGCTCGCCGGGACCGTGTAGGCCGCCGCCGCGAAGACCCGGCTGGTGCCCGTGAACGTGCCCGAGATCTTGATCGTGCCGTTGGTCATCACCAGCCAGCCGCCGACGACGGTGTCCGTGGTCACGCCGCGGACGGTGAAGCTGGCCGTCGTGATCTCCAGGATCGGCGCCGAGGTCGTGCCCTTGTTGACCGTGATCTGGCGGATGTCGGTGGTGGCGCCCGTGCCCGAGAAGGTGGTGTTCGCCGTGCCCGTGAAGGTGATGATGGCGCCGGCGGTGTCCGCGTCGGTCGAGAAGTCGAGCGTGCCGTTGTTGGTCAGGTTGCCGCCGACGCTGAGGTTGTGGGCGGTCTGGGTACCGGCGGGATTGGACTGGAACGTGCCGCCGCTCTGGATGGTGACGTCGGTGCCGACCGCCAGCGTGCGCGCCGTGGTCTGTTCCCACTGCAGGGTACCCGCGACCGAAACCGAGTAGGCCACCGCGGCCGTGTCGATCGTCACCGTCGTACCGCTGGCGATCGTCACGGCGTCATTGCTGGTCGGGACGATGCCCGTCGACCAGGTCCCCGGCGAGCTCCACAGCCCCGAGCCGAGCGACGTGTTCGGCGTCGGCGTGGCGGTCGCCTGGCTGCCGGCGATGAAGGCCGTGCTCCCCTCGTCGACCGCGTAGACCCGCCAGAAGTAGGTCGTGGCGCCGAGCAGGCCGGTGGCGACGAAGCTGGTGGCGTTCTGGGCCGCCGTGTTGACGAAGGTGAAGTTCGTGCCGTCGGTCGAGCTGTAGATGGCGTAGCCGGTCTCGTTCGAGGAGTCCGTCCAGTTCAGCGTCATGCCCGTGGCCGAGACGGCGGTGAACGTCAGCGGTCCGCCCGGCGGATTGACCGCCGCCGGCGCCAGCAGGAACGTGCGGCGCGAGCCGTCCGCGGCGGACGTGAGGACGGGGATCGCGCCGGCCACGTAGAGATTGTTCACCGGCGTCGCCGAGGCGCCGCTGAAGGTCGGCGCCGGCGTGCCGCTCTGGGCGGCGGTGATCGAGCCGACGGTGCCCACCGCATTGTTCGACGAGAAGCCGAATTGCGGGCTCTGCGAGTTGGGGTCCGCCGCGCCGTTGGCGCTCATCGACATCGAGCCGTAGGTGAACTGGATGGCGCCGGTGGTCTCCGCGAGGCTCACCTGGTAGGTCAGGTCCGCCGTGCCGCCGGAGTTGAAGTCCGCCTGCATGTTGAGCCACTCGATGGTCAGCACCCGGTTGGGCGCCGAGCCGGTGACCTTGTAATGGACCTTGCCGTTGCCGGCGTGCGTCCGCTGGTCGGCGCCATAGGCGTCGATCAGCGACTGCCCGGCCTGGGCGAGCGGATCGTAGAGAGTGGTCGAGACCGCCGTCGGGCCGAAACGGAGCGTTCCGTTCGAGTTCACCGAGAAGCGGTCCTGCCGGGCTCCCATGAAGTAGAAGTCGAAGCCGATGAGCGTCACGGCCGACGCGACGTCGTCCTGGTCGGCGGCGATCAGCGCTGTCGTCCCGCTGCTCATGTCGGCGAGCGAGCCGGTGACGGTCGTGCTGAAGCCATAGTTGGCGGCGTTGGCCTGCGCGCCGGCCTGGCCGACTCCGAGGAGGGCGATCAACAGGGCGGCTGCGACCACGAGCTTCGTCTTCATGGAGTGCCTCTTTCTGGAGCAGATCGTGTGTACGTGCGGCCTGCAAAGAGGTAGCGAGAAACGAGGACGCCCATCTCTTCCGGCCGGGATCTCCGCGACAGCCGGGCGGAGATCCAGTGGAGCTGCTGGTGCTTTGGCCGGAGCATAGAGGAGAGCCTGGGCCACGGCAAGGCACCGGGTGAAAGATTTACGTTTCAGTTACAGATCACCGCTTGTCACGGTCCGCGCAGCCGCTAGAATCGGGCTCCGCCTCGACCGGCCGAGGCCCGCGCCACAGGAGGAGCCCATGTCCGGAAGCCTGGATCGCCGGCGTTTCATCTTCCTCTCCACCCTCGCGGCGGCCCACGCGGTCGTGCCCGCGGCGCGGTCGCAGAGCGAAGGGGCCGAGGCCAAAGCCGGCGCGAAGCCCGCGGCGTCCTGGCCGGGCTACGACAAGGCGATCGTCGTCGACGCGCTGGGGGGGCCCGGCACCGACGAGAACGGGGTGTTGAGCGCGGCCGAGATCGCGGCCATCCGCGCCTCGGGGGTGACGGCGCTGAACCTCACCGTGGGCGCCCTGGGCAGCGGCGCCGACGTCTTCGAGGCGACCTTCCAGACGATCGGCAACTGGGAGCGGGAGATCGACGCCCACCCCGACGCCCTGCTGAAGATCAAGTCGGCCGCCGACCTGGAGACTGCCAAGGCGAGCCGCCGGCTGGGGATCATCTATGGCTTCCAGGACGCCACGCCGCTCGGCGAGGACCCCGGCCGCGTCGAGCTGTTCAGCCGCTTCGGCGTCCGCGTCATCCAGCTCACCTACAACCGCCGCAACCTCCTCGGCGACGGCTGCCTGGAGACCGCCAACGCGGGCCTCAGCCGCCTGGGCACCCAGGTGGTCGAGCGGATGAACGGCCTCGGCGTGCTGGTCGACCTCAGCCACTGCGGCCACCGCACCACTCTCGACGCCATCGCCGCCTCGAGGAAGCCGGTGGCGATCACCCACGCCGGCTGCGCCGCTCTCGCCGACCTGCCGCGCAACAAGACCGACGAGGAGCTGCGCGCGCTCGCCCGCAACGGCGGCGTGATCGGGATCTACTTCATGCCCTTCCTGCGCGCCGAGGGGCAGCCGATGGCCGCCGACCTGATCCGCCACCTCGAGCACGCCATCGACGTCTGCGGCGAGGATCACGTCGGCCTGGGGACCGACGGCGGGATCTCGCGCATCGAGCTGACGCCGGAGTACGTCAAGCGCTTCCAGGAGGACATCGCCAACCGCCGCCGGCAGGGGATCTCCGCGCCGGGCGAGGTCGACGGCATCTACACCTTCCTCCCCGACCTCAACACCCCGCGCCGCTTCGAGACCCTCGCCGGCCTGCTGCGCGAGCGCGGGCACTCCGACGCGCGCGTCGCCAAGATCCTCGGCGGCAACTTCGCGCGGCTGTTCCGGGAGGTGTGGACGTGAGGGGATCGGCAGAACCCGCTATAATTGCGGCATGAGTCCCGTCGCGGAACAGCTGTTGAAGCAGGTGCTCACTCTGGGCGAGCAGGACCGGGCCTCGCTCGCCGGCGCCTTGATCGAGAGTCTCCATGGCCCCGCTGACGTGGACGCGGAAGACGCCTGGGACATGGAGATCAAGCGGCGCACCGAGGAGCTCGACTCGGGCGCCGTCAAAGGGGTCCCCTGGCCAGACGTGAGAGCACGCCTGTTCCATGGCTTTGAGTGAGGCCATATGGCACCCCGCGGCCATCGTCGAGGCCGAGCAGGCCAGACATTGGTACGCCGAGCGTAGTCATGGCGCAGCGCACGGTTTCCTTCTTGCCCTCGACCGGGGAGTACAGAACATCCTCGAAGCGCCGGGGCGTTGGCCGGAACATCGCTATGGCTGCCGGCGGTACGTCTTCCCGAATCAGTACCCCTTCACCCTGATCTACCGGGTCTCAGAAGCCGTCGAGATCGTCGCCGTAGCCCACCAGAAACGCCGGCCTGATTATTGGAAGCGCCGATAACCGGCGATTCCGATCTGCAGCTGCGCGATCGGGGGCACTTCGAGGCGCGCATCGCCAAGATCCTCGGCGGCAACTTCGCGCGGCTGTTCCGGGAGGTGTGGACGTGAGTGAGTTTTGCCCCGCAAGGGGCAAAGGCATGTAGCCTGGGGCGTCAGCCCCAGGACCCTCGCCGACCCATTCCTGGAAGCCCCGAAGGGGCTCGAAATCGCGGTGGAACCGGCGACCTGGGGCTGACGCCCCAGGCTACATGCCTTTGCCCCTTACGGGGCAAGATCTCAAGCTCGCGTCTATACCGTAGACGACCTGACTCCTCCTGGGAGCGCCGATAATCGTCGGTTCCCCCCGCGAGGCGGACGCTTCCCACCGCGAGGCCGAAGACCGCCCCCGTCCGCGCGAAGGACCGCCTTTCGAGGCCGAGGGTTCGCCTCGCGAGGGCATGCGTCCGCCTCAAGGCGGCATCGGTCCCCCCCGACCGCGCGACCGTCCGCCTGGCGAGGACGCTCTTTGGCCTCTTGAGGCGAAGCGTCCGCCTCGCGGGGGGGACCGTTCGCCTCGCCAGGCGAAGCGTCCGCCGGACGAGGGCGATCCTGGAAAATGCAGGCCAGCGCGAACGCCACCTCGGTATCTTCCCGGACCCTTGAGGTGTCAAAGACCTCAGAGGCTACACGTCCTGGGAGAAAACGAACCATGAAACGCGAAACGCTGGTGCCGGTCCTGCTGGTCCTCGCCCTGTGTGCGGCGGCGAATCAAGCGCGCGCCGAGGAGCCCGTCAAGGCGGCGCTCGACGCGCCGTTCGCCCTGTCGGTCGGAGAGACGGCGCGCATGGAGCCGGAAGGGCTCGAGGTCACGCTCCGGTCGATGTCCGACGATTCGGGCTGCGACGATCCCAAGGAGTGCGAGAGCATCCTGTTCAAAGGCACGATCTTCACGCGGCTCGGAGACAAGAACGACATGGCGCAGATCACGGCCTTCTTCTCGCCCGACTCGCCGTTCACCCTGGATTTCGCCGGCTACACGATCGAGCTGACCGACATCCGCCGCCCGAAGCCCAAAGAGCCGCTCTACGCCACGTTCAAGGTGGTGAAGGCCGCGGCTCCGGAGGCCGAGAAGACCGGCGGAGACGGGCTCGAACGCTAGAAAATGTAGGCCAGCGCGAACGCCACCTGCGCGCCCATCATCATCAGATACATGTGCTTCCAGGACGGGTGGTTCTCGGTCTCGGTGAGCGACTTGGGGTCGCGCAGGATCAGCCAGACCGTGTAGGCCCCCCAGACCGTGAAGATGGCGCCGAAGGCGGTGAGGATCGCCGGGTTGCCGGTGAGGATGGCATGCGACGGGTCCCGCGGATCGCGCAGGTACGCTCCCAGCGGCACGAACAGCCAGGGGAGGATGAAGAAGGGGCTGATGATCCACGCCGCCTTCTTGGCGCCGTAGAGGATCGGCAGCGTCTTGCAGCCGCCGGCGCGGTCCCCCTCCATGTCGGCGAAATCCTTGGTCGAGGCGGCGCCGAGCAGGAAGAGGCCGATCACGCCGCCGATGTACCAGGGCTCGGAGAAGCCGACGTGCGCCACCATCGCCCACCCCGCCACCTTGAGCAGCACGCCGCGCGGGATCGCGATGGTGAAGTTGGCGAGCATGCCGCGCACCTTCGTCCGCCCCAGCTCCGGCGCCGAGTAGATGAAGGTGAAGAGCAGCCCCGCCAGATAGATGAAGAAGGTGACGTGCTCCCCCACCGGCGCCGCCAGCTTCTGCGCCAGGGTGTCGTACGGGAACGGCACCACCAGCCAGGTGGGGATCAGCGCCAGCGCGTAGAAGATCCACGAGAAGATCCACGCCTCGCGCACCGACAGTGCGCCGGTCACCAGCGGCCGGTTCGGCTTGTTGAGACGGTCGATCTCGAGGTCGTAGATCTGATTGATCGCGTTCGAGGCGGCGTTCATGAAGCTGGCGCAGAGCGAGCCGAGGATCACCGTCGCCACCACCGTGAGCGTGATGCTGCGCGACGGGTCCGGGTTGTGAATGGAGCCGAAGGCGCAGATCGAGCCGGAGACGATGCCGAGCAGCGGCGGCAGCAGCGTGAACGGCCGCGCGAGCTGCGAATAGAGCGAGAGCTTGGACACGGGGTGTAGACCTCAGAGGACCCAGACGGTGAAGGCAGCCGCGACCAGCGCCCCCACCAGGGTGTTCAGGAAGTTGAGCGCCTCGTTGTCGAGCAGCTGGCGCTTTTCGAGCGCCGCGCCGACCACGCTTTCGAACGTGGTGCCGACGAACGCGGCGAGGATGACGACCGGCACGCCCTTCCAGGAGAACAGGCCGAGCGCCGCGCCGAGCGCCGCGATGACCGCCGAGGCGAGGATGCCGGCGAGCGTCCCCTCGAGCGACACCGCCCCCTCGGTGCCGCGCGGCACCGGGCGGAAGGTGGTGACGAGGTAGGTGCGGCGGCCGAGGAGCTGGCCGATCTCGCTCGACGCGGTGTCGGCGGCGGCGGTGGCGAAGGCGCCGGCGAAGGCGAGGGCGAAGAGCACCGGGTGGCCGGTCATCGCCGCGAAGACGGCGCAGGCGGTGGCCACGCCGGCGTTGGCGAGGGCGTGGCGAGCGCCGCGCCGCCCCTTGTTCTCCTGGGCGAGCTTGGCGGCGGCCTTCTTGCGGTAGCCGAGCTTGGTGGCGGCGCTGCCGATGACGAAGAAGGCCAGCAGCAGCAGATACCCCTGCCAGCTCAGGAACGCGTAGATGACGAACCCCACCAGGAAGCCGGCGACCACGCCCGAGCGGTCCACCGTGCGCGCCGCGTAGGCCGCGCCCGCCAGCGCGGCGTTGACGGCGGCGGCGATCAGCAGCCTCACCGGCAGGCCGGGATCGGCCAGAAAGGCTCCCCAGTGCCCCTGCGTGAGCACGAGGCCGAGCAGGAAGAGGCCGGAGACCAGCGGCACCCCGAGGTTGTCGTCGAGCCCCTGCGGCAGGGATTCGAGCGCGGCGGCGAGCAGAGCGGTGAGGAAGCAGGCCGCGAGCGCGAAGGCCCAACCGTACGATCTGCCCTGGTTCGGCGCCGTCCAGATCAGCAGCGCGGCCGCGGCCACGGTGCCGAAGAGGATGTAGGCGAGCGATCCCATCCAGCTCTTGCGCGGGTTCCAGGAGAGCTTCCGGCGCCCCAGCGACATGCCGGCCACCGAGGCCATGCCGTCGCCGAACGCGAGGATGCCCCAGGCCGCCGCCGCCACCTCCAGCCGCTGCCAGAAGACCAGGATCAGCAGCAGCACGGTGAGCGGATAGAGGATGATGCCGATCGAGGCGCCGGACGCTACCTCGTGGTCCCGCCAGAGCTTGCGGCCGCCGATGCGCGGCAGCAGAAAAAGATTGAAGCAGAGGGCGCCGGCGGCCAGGATCGCCGCCCAGAGCGGACCCAGGAAGCGCAGGGAGAACGCGATCGTCCCCACGCCCATGTGGACGACCTTGCGCGCCAGCTCGCCGCGGGTCAGGGCCATCGGGTCGCCTCCCATGCCGCAGAGGATTTCAGAGAAGCGATGCCGAGGGAGGTCGCTGTGGAACCGAAACGTTGTCGCCGCCTCGGAGACGCCCCACGGGGCGTCTCTACATTGGGTGGGCAAGGCTCGAGGTGCCAGGGGGACGGTCTCCCCTTGCGAAGCCTGTCGCAGGGCAAAGGCGCCGACGCCTCAACCGAGATGACCGCGCTCCCCAATGTAGAGACGCCCCGTGGGGCGTCTCCGAGGCGGCGGCGGCGTTCCGGTTTCACGGCAACCTTCCTCGGGCAAACTATTCCAGACACCCTTTACCGACCTTTCTCCATCGCGCCCGTCTCCCGCAGCCAGGCGACGGTCGAAGCCAGACCTTCGGCGAACGGGCGCGGCTTGTAGCCAAGCTCCGTCTCCGCCTTCGTCGAGTCGTAGGCCCAGTCGTGCTTGTAGATCTCGACGAGGTCGGGGGTGAGCTGCGGGGTGGTGCCGCGCAGGCCCGCCCAGGCCTTTTGCGCCGTGCCGGCCGCCTTGGCGACGAGATCCGGAAAGCGCAGGGTGGGGATTTTGGCGCCGGTCGCCTCGCCGACCAGCCGGTAGAACTCGGCGAGCGTGATGTTCTCGCCGCCGAGGATGTAACGGCCGGTCTGCGGGTGCTCCAGGGCGAGCGCGACGCCGCGGGCGACGTCGTCGACGTGGACGTAGTTCCAGCGCCGCGCGGGGCTGCCGATCAGCCCCGGCAGGCGGCCGTGGACGAGGTCGAGGATGTGGCGCACCACGATGTTCCCCTCGGTCATCTCGCCCGGGCCGTAGATCACGCCGGGATAGACGACGCTGAGCGGCGCGCCGTTACCGATCGCCTTGCGCGCCGCGCGGTCGGAGAGGGTCTTGGTGCGCTCGTAGTCGTTGATCCAGTCGCGGTCGCGCGGCTCGGCCGATTCGTCGAGCACCCGGCCGTCGGTGGGTCCCAGGGCGATGAAGCTGGAGACGTAGAGCAGACGCTCGACGCACCCCGCGTCCTCGGCCGCCGCCATCACCTTCTCCAGGCCGCGGACGTTGATGCGGTCGAACTCGTGGCGCGGCGCCAGGATCTTGACCAGCGCCGCCGCGTGCACCACCGCGTCGCACCCCGCCACGGCCCGCGTCAGGCTGGGGCCGTCGGTGACGTCCCCCTCGGCGAATTCGACGCCCGCCGGGAAGCGCTCGCGCGAGGAGCCGCGGCGCACCAGCAGACGGAGCTGGTGGCGGGGGGAGAGCTCGGAGACGATGCGGCGGCCGAGGAAGCCGGTGCCGCCGGTGAGCAGGATCTTCATGGCGCTTCCCTCCAGATGTCCGCGAGCGCGTCGTCGAGCGTCCGCGTGGGCTGCCAGCCGAGCGCGCGCAGGCGGCTCGCATCTCCACAGAGATGGGGGATGTCGAACGGACGGGGCGCGAAGACGCCCTCCTTCACCTCAGCGTCGACGCCGGCGATCCGGAGCAGGCGGGCGAGGGCGTCGCGCATCGTCACGGCGTGGCCGCTGGCCAGATTGTAGACGCCGCCGCGCTCCCCCGTCTCGGCCAGCCGGCGGTAGGCCTCGGCGCCGTCGTCGACGTGGATGAAGTCGCGGGCGGTGGAGAGATCGCCGACCTCCAGCACCGGCGGCCGCTCGCCGCGACGGATGGCGGCGAGCTGCGAGGACCAGGAGGCGAGCGCGAACTTCGGCGCCTGCCCTGGGCCCACGAGATTGAACGAGCGGACGATCACGGCGTCGTTCTCATCTCCAGCGAAAGCAGGTCCGGCGAGGGCGATCCGCTCGGCCGCCGCCTTGGTCAGCGCGTAGGGGGTCTGCGGCGCCACCGGGCGGCTCTCGGGGATCGGCTGCTCGTCGACCGGGACCTGGCCGTAGACGTCGGCGCTCGAGGCGATCAGCACCCGCCGCCCCGCCGCCGCGGCGAGCACGTTCTCGGTGCCCGCGACGTTGACCTGGAAGTAGCCGGGCATCCGCCGCCAGTCCCACGACTCGCCGATGTGCGAGAGGCCGGCGAGGTTGACGATGGCGTCCGGCGCCGCCGCGCGCACCGCCCGCTCCAGGGCGGCGCGGTCGAGGACGTCGGCCTCGTGCAGCTCGACGCCGTCGGCCGCCAGCGGCGCCGGCCTGGCGTCGATCCAGGTGCCGGCGACCCGGTCTCCCCGCGCGAGGAGATGGCGGGCGAGCCGCAGGCCCACGAAGCCGCCGACGCCGGTGATCAGGACGCGCATCGGCTCTCAGCGCTTGCGGCGGGCGAGCGTCTGGCGCCAGTAGTCGAGCAGGTCGCCGACGGTCTGCTCGAACGGGATGAGCGGCTCCCAGCCGGTGTCGGCGCGGAACTTCGAGCTGTCGCCGATCAGGATCTCGACGTCGGAGGGGCGCAGGCGCTCGGGATCGACCTCGATCTTCACCTCGACCTTCGACTTCGAGAGCACCAGGTTCAGCATGTCGCGGATGGTGATGCCGTGACCGGTGGCGATGTTGTAGACCTCGCCCGGCGTGGCCTTGGTCACCGCCAGCCAGTAGGCGCGCACCATGTCGCGCACGTCGGTGAAGTCGCGGATGGCGTCGATGTTGCCGACGCGGATCACCGGCTCCTGGAGCCCCAGCTCGATCGCCGCCACCTGGCTGCAGAAGTTGGAGGTGACGAACACCTGCCCGCGCCGCGGCCCCGTGTGGTTGAAGCCGCGGGTGCGGATCGAGCGGATGCCGTAGCTCTGGAAGTACTGGTAGCCGAGGTAGTCCTGGGCGACCTTGGAGACGGCGTAAGGGGAGAGCGGCCGCAGCGGGTTGGTCTCCTTGATCGGCGTCTCGTCCGCCTTCACCAGGCCGTACTCCTCGCTGGAGCAGGCGATCTGGATGACCGGATCGAGCTTCAGCGCGCGCACCGCCTCGAACAGGTTGGTCTGGCCGGTGACGTTGGTGACGATGGTGTCGTTGGGCGCGTTCCAGCTCGACGGCACGAAGCTCTGCGCGGCGAGGTGGAAGATGTAGTCGGGGCGGGTGAGCTCGAGCGCGCGGTGCATCGAGGTGTAGTCGCGCAGGTCGGCCTCGACGAGATGGATCTGCTTGTCGAGGTGCTCCACGTTGTCCATGCGGCTGCGCCAGCGGAAGGTGCCGTAGACCTTCACCTCGGGGTGCTCCGCGAGCAGATATTCCGCCAGGTGCGAGCCGGCGAAACCGGTGATGCCGGTGATCAGTGCCTTCACGATTGAGTCCTCTCTTTCCGCTCTTGCCGCAGGTGCGCCAGCGTCGCGACCAACCCTTCCTCCCAGGTGTCCACCCGCCGGCCTGCGATCGATTCGAAGCGCCCGACGTCCAGCACCGAGTAGGCGGGACGGGGCGCGGGACGTGGAAATTCCGCGGTGGTGACCGGGATCACCTCGACCGCGCCCGACCAGAGCCGCGCGATCTCGGCCGCGAAAGCGTACCAGGAGACCGGCTCCCGGTTCTGAAAATGCACGATTCCGGTGGCGCCGCGCGCCGCCAGGTCGAGCAGCGCGCGCGCCAGCGACGGCGTCGACGTCGGGCAACCCTCCTGGTCCGCCACCACCCGCAGCGGCACGCGGCCGGCTTCGATGAGGTTCACCATGGTCGCCACGAAGTTGGGACCGCCCGGGCCGAACAGCCAGCTGGTGCGCACCACCAGGGCGCGCTCGTCGGCGAGCGCCAGGCGCTCTCCCGCCAGCTTGCTCTGGCCGTAGACCGAGAGCGGCGCCACGGGGGCGTCCTCGCGATAGGGCGCGCGCGCCGTGCCGTCGAAGACGTAGTCGGTCGACACCTGCACCAGCCGCGCGCCCGCCGCCTTGGCCAGCGCCGCGGCGTGGGCCACGCCGTCGCCGTTGACCGCGAACGCCCGCTCCCGCTCGGTCTCGGCGGCGTCGACCTTGGTGTACGCCGCGCAGTTGACCACCACGTCGGGGCGGAAGCGCTCCGCCCAGCCCGTCAGGCTCGCCGTGAGGTCCGCCTGCTCGCGCGAGAGCCCGAGGGCGGCCCAGCCGCGGGAGCGCGCCTCGGCCACCACCGCGCGGCCGAGCATGCCGGTGCCACCCAGGACCAGGCAGCGCACTAGCTGATCCCGACCTCCGAGTTGTCGCCGAGCATGAAGCGGTACGCCTTGGGCTTGAAGTCGGTCTTGACGATGCGCACGTTGCGGCCGATCAGCGAGCCGTCGATGCGCAGCGGGATGTCGCGGATCTCCGAGTCGGCGAGCACGATCGAGTTCTCCATCTCGCAGCGCACCAGCGTGCAGCGCTCGCCGATCGAGGTGTAGGGTCCGACGAAGGCGTTCTCCAGCCGGGCGCCGTCGCCGATCACCACCGGCCCGCGCACCAGCGAGTCGATCAGCTCGACCCCCTCGCCGATCCGCACCCGCCCCTCGATGCGGCTCCCCTCGCGGAGGCCGGGGTGGCCGGCGGGGCTCGCCTCCATGCCTTCGAGCACGATCCGGTTGGCCTCCAGCATGTCGTCGAGCTTGCCGGTGTCCTTCCACCAGCCGCGGACGATGTGGGGGTGGACGTCGAGGCCGCGCTCGATCAGGTCCTGGATGGCGTCGGTGATCTCCAGCTCGCCACGGGCGGAGGGCTTGATCCGCTTCACCGATTCGAAGATGGTGGCGCCGAACATGTAGACGCCGACCAGCGCCAGGTTGCTCTTGGGCTCCTTCGGCTTCTCGACCAGGCGGTGGACCTTCCCCTCGGCCGTCAGCTCGGCGACCCCGAACTGCTCGGGGTTGGGAACCTCGGCGAGCAGGATCTCGGAGTGGCAGCCGAGGCGCTGGAACTCGGACACGAGCTCGGCGATGCCGCCGGCGATCAGGTTGTCGCCCAGGTACATCACGAACGGCGAGTCGCGCAGGAACTCCTCGGCGATCAGCACGGCGTGGGCGAGGCCGAGCGGCGCGTCCTGCGGGATGTAGGTCACCCGCGCACCGAAGCGCGCGCCGTCGCCCACGGCGGCGCGGATCTCGGCGCCGGTCTCGCCGACGATGATGCCGATCTCGGTGATGCCGGCCGCCACGATCGACTCGATAGCGTAGAAGAGCACCGGCTTGTTGGCCACCGGCACGAGCTGCTTGGCGGAGGTGTAGGTGAGGGGGCGCAGGCGCGTCCCCTTGCCTCCCGAGAGGATCAGGCCCTTCATGGCAGGACCGTCGAGGTGCGGCTGGTCAGGTCGAGGAACGTGCCGACGTTCTTGAGGGTGAGCGAGAAGCGGATCTCGCGGTCGCTGACCACCGTGCCGGCGCCGGAGTTGAAGTCGCGGAACTCGAGACGGAGGCCGTAGCACTGGCCGGTGTAGGTCATCGCGATCTGGTCCTGCTGCAGGAGGTGCTGCTGGAAGTCGTAGTTGATGTTCCCCTCGAAGAGGAGATGCCAGACCGGCACGTTGATCACGCCGCTCAGCCGCACCTGGTCGCTCGACGCGATGTTGGTCTCGGTGTCCGAGTTGGTGAACCAGGTCGCGGCGAGCGAGTCGTTGCCGGCGAACGCGTAGCTGCCGGTGAAGCCGGTCGAGGCGATCCCCTTGAACAGCGTGTTGTAGGTCGTGGAGACCGTCACGCTGAGCTTCTGGGTGGGGTTGAACCGGAGCAGCGCCTCGAGCGGACCCTCCGTGGTGGTGGTCAGGCCGTCGGTCGAGGTCTGCTGCGGCACCTGGGGATCGAAGCCGTAGTTGCGGGCGATCTCGAAGAACAGGATCTCGCGGGAGACGCCGTCCTCGGTGTCGGGCTTGCCCAGCAGACGGTTGTCGAGGGCGACGCGGGCGGTGTTGGTCGCCGCCTGCGAGTCGACCTCGTCGAACAGCGCGATGGCGGTGGCGTCCTTCTCCGGGATGTCGCCCTGGTAGGTGTAGGTGATGCGCGGCTCGATGATGTGCTTGAACTTGCCGAGGTCGCCGAGATGGAAGGTGAAGATCTTCGAGAACGAGGGGCCGACGATCTCGGCACCGGCGAACGGGAAGAGGCGCGTCAGCGAGTCGCCGGTGAACTTGGTCTGCGTCGCGTCGAGGGTGTCGCCGTAATAGGTCAGCCGCTCGCCGCCGGTGAGCGACAGGTTGAGCCAGGGGAAGGTCCTCACCGGCAGCGTCAGCTGCGGGAAGAGGTCGAACCGCGCGTACTGCCCCTGATAGCTGTTGGGGTTGGCGACGTCGAGGTAGGAGGCCGAGCTGTCGAGCTCGAGGTAGAACGGCGTCTTGCCCAGCTGGGTCGAGCTCCGGCGGTATTCGAGCTCCGGCAGGTGGCGCTGGACCAGCGTGTCGTCCTGCACGTCGAGGAACGTCTCGCGGCTGTCGAACAGCAGGTTGAGGAGGTTCGGCCCCCAGTTGCCGGTGATGAACCCGCGGCTGTTGATGGTGCGCAGGGTGTTGGTGTCGAAGTCGCGCTCGAACGTGCGGAAGAACTCGAAGTCCGAGAACTTCTGGAAGGTGATGCCGCCGCGCATGCCGTAGGGGAGGTCGTCGGTGGTGTGGTTGAGCTGGAGCTTGTACTCCCAGTCGCCGGTGTTGTCGCGGATCGCGTAGCCGAGGAAATCGCCCTTGGTCCCCGCCGTCGGCGCGTAGCGGAACTCGTCGCCGATCCCTAAGAAGTTCTTGCTGAAGGTGTCGAGATGGAAGGTGGTGTCGTAGCTGCGGCCGAGGGTCTGGAAGTAGGCCAGGCCGAGCTCGGCGCCGTGCAGCTGCGAGTAGCCGACCTGCGGGATCAGGAAGCCCGAGCTGCGCTCGGTCAGCGCCGGCCAGAGGAGGTACGGCGTGTAGAACACCGGCACCTTCTTGACCCGCATGGTGGCGTGGTGCGCGTGGGCGTACCCCTCCACGTCGATCTCCGCCTCCTTGACGCGGAAGCTCCAGTCCGGCACCTGCTGGCTGCAGGAGGTGAAGACGCCGTCCTTGATCACGTAGCTGTTGGCGCCGGTCTTCTCGACCTCCTCGCCGGAGAAGTAGTAGTCGGGCGTCACCTGGCCGGTGGCGTGGCGGATCGTGCCCGTCTTCGCTTCCAGGTTGAAGGTCAGCGAATCGCCCGCCAGCCGCCGCGGCCCCTCGTCGAGGATGACGTTGCCGGTGGCGACGACGTCCTTGGTGCCGAGGTCGACCTCCACCTCGTCGGCCTTGAGGACGAGGTCCTGGTACTGGAGCTGCACCTCGCCGGTGAGCACGGCGTAGTCCTCGCGCTTGTATTCGAGGTTGACGGCGCTGCCCGACGCGCTGCCGCCGCCGGTGGACGGCGCCGCCGCCGGCGCGGCCGGCCCCGGAGCGGGCGCGATGGGGTTGCCGCTGGCGTCGACCTGGCGGCGCGGACGCACGGGCGCCGGGGCGGGGCCGAATCGCTTGTTGGTGTCGGCGAACTTGAGCGTGAAGTCGAGCCGGTCCGGCCCGGCGCCCGGCGGACCTGGCGGCGGTTTCGGCGCGGCGGGCGCGGCGGGAGGCGTCTTACCGGGAGCCGCCGGAGCTGCGGTCGCGGGAGCTCCCGCCGCCGGGGCCGCTGGAGCTCCTGCCGCCGGAGCCACCGGAGTCGTCGCCGCAGGCGGCGTAATCGAAGGCACGTTCGGCGCGCCACCGGCCGGCGGCGCGCCCGGCGTCGGCGCCACCGAGCCGATCGGGCCCTGCGGCGGCGCGGTGGGCGTCGGATCCACCTGCTGCGCGAAAGCCGGCAGCGCTGGCAGGCCGAGCGCCAGCGTCAGGAGCAGGACAGGGAACGCATTACGGTGTTCAGGCATGAGCGCCGGTTAGTCTACGCGCTCGACGATCATCGCGGTAGCCTCGCCGCCGCCGATGCAGATGGCGGCGCAGCCCAGCCGGGATCCCCGCTCGCGCATGGCGTGCAGCAGCGTCACCAGGATACGGGCGCCGGAGGCGCCGATCGGATGCCCCAGGGAGACCGCGCCGCCGCGCACGTTGACGCGGTCGGCCGCCAGCTCGAGGTCGCGCAGGAAGGCCATGGCCACCACGGCGAACGCCTCGTTGATCTCCCAGAGGTCGATGTCCGCCGCCTTCAGCCCGGCGCGCTCGAGCACCAGCCGCACGGCGCCCCCCGGCGCGGTGGTGAACCACTCGGGCTTCTGCGCCAGCGAGGCGTGGGCCACGACGCGGGCCAGCGGCTTGAGGCCGCGGCGGGCGGCCTCGGCGGCGGTGGTCAGCGTCAGGGCGGCGGCGCCGTCGTTGATCTTGCTGGCGTTGCCGGCGGTCACCGTCCCGTTCTCCTTCTGGAAGGCGGGGCGGAGGGTCGAGATCTTGCCGAGATCGACCTTGAACGGCTCCTCGTCGCGGTCGACCACCGTCTCCCCCTTCTTGCCGGGGATGCGGATGGGCACGATCTCCTCGGCGAAAAGCCCCTTCTCGGTCGCCTCGCGGGAGCGCCGGTAGCTCTCCAGCGAGTAGGCGTCCTGCCCCTCGCGGTCGAATTTGTACTCGGCGGCGCAGAGCTCGGCGCAGCTCCCCATGTGGACGTCGCCGTAGGGGTCCCAGAGACCGTCGTGGATCATCGAGTCGATCAGCTTGCCGTGGCCGAGACGGAGGCCGTCGCGGACGCCGGCGGCGAGGTAGGGGGCCTGGCTCATGCTCTCCATGCCGCCGGCCACCACGTATTTGAAATCGCCGCAGCGCAGGTCGTTGGCGGCGATCATCGCCGCCCGCATCCCCGAGCCGCAGACCTTGTTGAGAGTGATCGCGCCGGTGGCCGGCGGACAGCCGGCGGCGAGCGCCGCCTGGCGGGCCGGCGCCTGCCCCTGGCCGGCGGGGAGGACGCATCCCATGTTGACCTGCTGGATCTCGTCCGGGGTCAGACCCGCGCGCTCGATGGCGGCGGCAATCGCGCGCGCTCCGAGCGCGTGCGCGGACAGGCTCGCGAGCGACCCCTGGAACACTCCGATCGGGGTGCGCACCGCGCTCAAGATGACGACGTCGTCCATGACCTCTCCTGTGAAGCGGCTGAAGGGAGTGGCGGACCACAGTCGCGGCCCGCCGGCCGGGCCGCCGATCCTAGCACGCGCGCCACCGCCGACAACGATACAATGCGCCGGGACGGGCTCGATCATGCGTTTCCTGGGCATCGACTTCGGCGAGAAGCGGATCGGGCTGGCGATCTCCGATCCGGCCGGGCGCGTCGCCGTGCCGCTCGCCACCCTGGAGCGCCGCAACGACCGCTCGGCCCTGCGGCAGATCGCCGAGATCGCGCGCGGCGAGGGGATCGAACGGCTGGTCCTCGGCGAGCCGGTCGACCTCTTCGGCAACAAGGGACCGGTGGCCGAGAGGGTGCGCGGCTTCGGCACGCGCCTGGCGGCGATGACCGGCCTCCCCGTCGAATGGGTGGACGAGGCGCTGACCAGCGTCGAGGCGGCCAGGCGCCTGCGCCAGGCCGGAGTGGACACGCGGCGCGAGCCCGGCCGGATCGACGCGATGGCGGCGCAGATCCTGCTCCAGGACGCGCTGGATCGGAGCCTGGAGAGGATCGCGGGGACGGACACGGACACAGGGACGAACACCGACGAGCACGGACGAGCACGGACATAAGAAAAGACCCGCATCGCGAGGTTCCTTTTTTTGTCCGTGTCGGTCCTTGCTCGTCCCTGATCGTCCCTGTGTCCGTGTCCGTCCCCGCGCACAGTAGACTTCCCGCAGAAAGGAGAGCCGGTGGCGCGAAGCGGAAAACCTCGAGGTGGCAGGCGCGGCGGGAGGATCTTCCTCTTCCTCCTGGTATTGGCGGCCGCCGCGGTCGCGGCCTGGTCCTGGTGGACGCTGCGCAACCCCTACAAGGGCTACGCCGGCGCCGACCAGCTGGTGACCATCGCTCCCGGCTCCGGCACCAGCCAGATCCTCCAGACCCTCCAGCGCGACGGGGTGATCGCCGACGCCCGGCTCGCCCGCGCCTACCTGATCGCCAAAGGGAGCCCCAGGCTGCAGGCGGGGCAGTACCGCTTCCGCGGCGCCCTCACCACGGCGGCCGCGCTGGGCAAGGTGATCAAGGGGCAGATCGTCGCCCGCACGCTGACGATCGTCGAGGGGCTGACGGTGGACGAGATCGCCGACCAGCTGGCGCGCGACAAGTACGGCCGCCGCGAGGTCTTCATCGGCCTGATGCGCTCGCCGCGGCTGATCGCCGACCTCGATCCCGACGCCAAGGACCTCGAGGGGTACCTGTTCCCCGAGACCTACAGCTTCGCCTTCAACACCCCCGAGCACGAGATCGTCGAGACGCTGGTCAAGACCTTCCGCCGGCGCTTCGAGCGCGACGTCCGCCCGCACCTCGCGCAGGGGCCCCCCGGACGCAGCCTCCGCCAGGTGGTGACCCTCGCCAGCATCGTCGAGAAAGAGGCGAAGGCCTCGGGCGACCGGCCACTGATCGCCGCCGTCTACAGCAACCGGCTGAAGCAGCGGATCGGTCTCGCGGCGGACCCCACCATCATCTATGCCCTGAAGCGCCTGGGGCGCTGGGACGGCAACCTCCGCAAGGACGACCTGCGGATGGATTCCCCTTACAACTCCTATCGCTACGCGGGGCTCCCTCCCGGCCCCATCTGCTCGCCGGGAGCCGCCAGCCTCGTCGCCGCCGCGGCGCCCGCCGACGTGCCCTATCTCTACTTCGTCAGCCGCAACGACGGCACCCACGTCTTCGCCACCACGCTCGCCGAGCACAACCGGAACGTCGAGATCTGGCAGAAGAAATACTGGCGCGACCGCTGGGCCGCGGAGCGCAAAAGCGCCGGCCGCTAGAGCCGAGACCCTTATCCCGTAGGGGCGCAGCATGCTGCGCCCGCAACCCTTGGCCGACGATCCGGGCGCAGCATGCTGCGCCCCTACGGAGACCTGCCTGCCGGCTCGCGGCCGCCCGCTCTCGATTGACAGTTCCGGACCGCTGGTATATCAAGCGATAGGAACAGTCCACAGCAGTACCGTGCGCGCCGCACTCCGAGTGGAGGGCCGCTTTGAACGGCGGCGCGCCGTCCAGAGGAGGCATCTGATGAACATCCCGGAGGAGTTTGGGAAGTATCTGCTTCTCAAGAAGCTGACGGAGGACCCGCTCGGCGAGACCTTCCGCGCCGGCAGGGTGGGCAAGGACGGCGGCATGGAGCAGGTGGTTCTGCTCCGGGTCTTCAACGGCAAGGGCATCGACGGCGAGAAGCTCTGGGCGCGGGTCTCGGGGCGGAGCGCCGTCCAGGAGATCCTGAAGAGCCCCAACATCGGCAACGGCGTCGACCTCGGCCGCGTGCGGAGCTTCCCCTACACGGCCTACGACTACATCTCGGGCAAGAGCCTCGCGACCGTCTTCGCGCAGGCGGCCCGGCAGCACTCCCCCGTCCCCACCGACCACGCCCTGCTGATCGCCGAGCGCCTGGCGCTGGCGCTGGCCGCAGCCTACGAGAGCCGGGTCCAGGACGAGCGGGTGCTGCACGGCTTCGTGGTGCCGCAGCTGGTGATGATCTCGAACGAGGGCGAGACCCGCCTGCTCGGCTTCGAGGTGGCCCCCGGCCTGCGCGACCTGGCGGCCGCCGGCTGGCAGGACGACGCGCTGCGCCCCTATCTCGCGCCGGAGACCCTGAGCGGCGCGGCGACCACCCGCGCCGACGACGTCTACTCCCTCGGCGCCATCCTCTACGAGCTGCTGACCGGCGAGCGCCTGCCGGCCGCCACGGCCGAGGGCTACGGCGCGGTGATCGACGCCGCCCAGCTCCCCAACGAGGGCACCGCGCTGCCGGCGCCGATCGCGGCGCTGCTCAAGAAGAGCCTGGTCCCCCGCGAGCAGCGGATCGCCGACGCGGTCACCTGGCACAAGACGCTGTCGAAGCTGATGATCGACAGCAGCTTCAGCCCGACCACCTTCAACCTCGCCTTCTTCATGCACAGCCTCTTCCGCGACGAGATCGAGCGCGAGAGCCAGGAGGTCCAGGCCGAGAAGCGGCTGGAGCTGCCGCAGCGCACCACGGCGGTCCTGCCGGTGATGAAGCCGGCGGCGGCGGCGCCGGAGCCGCGCGAGGCGACCGCCGTGCGCGAGGGCACCCTGTCGGGAACGCGGGCGCAGGCGGGCAACGTGCCGCCGGCCTCGAAGAAGGGGCTCTGGATCGGCCTCGCCGCGCTCCTCCTGGCGGCGCTGGCCGCCGGCGGTTACTTCCTCTTCGGCCGCGGGCCGGCACCGGCACCGGTGGCCGCCGCCGCGCCCGCGGTGCCGGCGCCGGTCCCCGCCGCCGCGGGCACGACGGCAACCCCCACGCCGGAGGAGCTCCAGGCGCAGATCCAGAAGATGTTCGACGAGCGCAGCAAGGACATGGAGGACAAGTTCAAGGGGCAGTACGACGACCGCATCAAGCAGCTGCAGAAGCAGCTCGACGACAGCCGCAAGGCCGCCGCGGCCGGCCAGCCGGCGAAGCCCGCGCCCGCCGAGCCGGCGCCCGCCGAGACCCGGATCGCGCAGAAGCCGGAGCCCGCCGTCGAGGCGCCGCCACCGGCCGCCGTACCGCAGCCCGCCGGCTCGGCGGCGCAGACTGCGCCGGTCACCGAGAAGCCCGTGCCCGCTCCCGCGCCGGTCAACCCCGCGCCGATCCAGCCGGCGGCGCCCAAGGCGCAGCAGGTGCAGGTGGGAGATCTGGTCCAAGCCGGCGAGGGCGTCGCCCTCCCCAAGCTGGCCAGCAGCCTCGACCTGCGGTATCCGCCCGCGGCCAAGCACCTCAACCGCGCCGCCTCGGTCGACGTCAAGGTCCTGGTGGACGAGCACGGCAAGGTCCTCGACGCCGATCACATCGGCGCCAAGGCCGGTTTCGGCTTCGACGAGGCGGCGGTCGACGCCGTCCGCCGGGCCACCTTCAAGCCCGCCACCAAGGAGAACGTGAAAGTGAAGATGTGGACGACGGTGCGGGTGAACTTCAAGCCGATGTAGAAGCAGGAAGGGCACCCTGCGAGGGGTGCCCTTTCTGATCGCTGAAGAGCGCGTCGCTGGGACGGCTCTTAGAGGTCGGCCGCCTTGAGGCTGGCGACCAGCTTCTGGATGCAGGGCTTCATGACCTTGTCGAACATCCGCTCGTCGTCGACGCCGCCGCCGTAGCCGAAGACGGACACCTTGACGCTGGTCTCCTCCTGGCTGGCCTCGTCGGCCCAGGCGATCTCGCCCGTGCTGGTGTCGATCAGGCGGGCGTTGAGCGCCGCCACGAACTTCTTCTTGCCGGCGTAGACGCCACCGCCGCCGCCGCCGACGTTGGTGTTGCCGTACTCGGTCACGGCACCGGTCAGCAGGTAGTTGACGCCCAGCAGCTTGCCGTAGCGGATGGCGGTCGAGGGATCGACGTCGCCGGAGAGGGAGAGCCCCTTCTCCTTCATCAGGGCGTCGAGCTGCTCGCGCTCGACGACGCGGAACTTGCCGCTCTTCACCAGCTCGGTGACGAAGACGTCCTGAGCGGCGGTGGCGCCGCCGTGGAACCACCACTGGTTGTCGGCCTTGTTCTTGAGCTCGAGGACGGCGATCCGCGGCTTGCCATCCATCTTCTTGCCGGCGGCCCGGGTGAGGCCCGGCACCGCGAGGATCGCGAGCAGCAGGGCGGCGCAAAGAGCAAAAATTGAAATACGCTTCATGTTCGGGTCTCCTTCAGGTAAATTCTGGAGTCTCTAGTTTACCCTGGAGAACGGACTTCGCCTACCGCTCGCCTCCGGCCAGCTCCTGCGCGTCGACCACGCAGAGGGCCGCCATGTTGACGATCTCGCTCACCTCCAGGCCGTTCTGAAGAACGTGGATGGGCTTCGCCATCCCCAGCAGGACCGGACCGATCGACTCCGCCCCGGCCAGGCGCCAGATCAGCTTGTAGGCGATGTTGGCCGATTGCAGCTCGGGGAAGATGAGGACGTTGGCCGGCTGCTTCAGGCGGCTCCACGGGTAGCTTTCCTCGAGGATGCGCTCGAATACGGCGGTGTCGGCCTGCATCTCGCCATCGATCTCCAGCTCCGGGTCGCGCTGGGTGACGATCTCGGTGGCGCGGCGCACCTTGCGCGCCGACGGGTGGTTGTTCGAGCCGAAATTCGAGAACGACAGCATGGCCACCCGCGGCACGACGCCGAAGCGGCGAGCGAAGCCGACGGTCAGCAGGGCGATCTCGGCCAGCTCCTCCGGAGTGGGATCGATGTTCACCGTGGTGTCGGCGAGGAAGAACAGGCGGTCCTGGAGAATCAGGACGTAGGCGCCGGAGACCCGCCGCACGCCCGGGCGCGTGCCGACGATCTGGAGCGCCGGGCGGATCGTCTCGGGGTACGACTGGGTGAGGCCGGAGATCAGGCCGTCGGCGTCCCCCGACTCGACCATCATGGTGCCGAAGTAGTTGCGCTGGCGCATCCACTTGCGCGCCTCCACCAGAGTCATGCCGTCGCGGCGGCGCATCTCGTGGAAGTGGCCGACGTAGAGGTCGAACTTCTCGGAGCTCTCGTTGTGGATGATGGTCAGGCGGTCCTCGGGGAGGTCGAGGGCGCGCAGGCGCTCGGCGATCACCTCGCGGCGGGCGAGCAGGATGGGATGGGCGATCCCCTCGTCGACCAGCACCTTGGCGGCGCGCAGGATCTGCTCGTGCTCGCCCTCGGGGAAGACGACGCGCCGGGGCGAGCGCCGCGCCTGATCGAGGATGCCGCGCATCAGCTCCAGCCGGCGGGAGATCAGCGTCTCCAGCCGCCGCTGGTAAGCCACGAAATCGTCGATCGGCACCCGCGCCACCCCGCTCGCCATCGCCGCCCGCGCCACCGCCGGCGGCACCCGCAGCAGCACGCGGTAGTCGAACGGCTTGGGGATCAGGTAGTCGTGGCCGAAGCGGAGCGATTCGAGGCCGTAGGCGCGCAGCACGGCGTCCGGCACGTCTTCGCGGGCGAGCTCGGCCAGCGCCTTGACCGCGGCGAGCTTCATGGCGTCGTTGATGTCGGTCGCCCGCACGTCGAGCGCGCCGCGGAAGAGGAAGGGGAAGCCGAGGACGTTGTTCACCTGGTTGGGATAGTCGCTGCGGCCGGTGGCGACGATGGCGTCGGCGCGGGCGGCGCGGACTTCGTCGTAGCCGATCTCGGGGTCGGGGTTGGCGAGCGCGAAGACGATCGGGTCGCGGGCCATGCCGGCGATCATCTCCGGCTTGACCACGCCGCCGACCGAGAGGCCGATGAAGACGTCGGCGCCCACCAGGGCCTCGGTCAGCGTGCGCGCCGGGGTGTCGGCGGCGAGCAGCGCCTTGTAGGGGTCCATGTCCTCGGTCCGCCCGCGGTAGACCACGCCGGTCTTGTCGCAGAGCACGATGTTGCGCCGGTCCGCCCCCAGCTCGATGTAGAGGCCGGCGCAGGCGAGCGCCGCCGCGCCGGCGCCGGAGAAGACGATGCGGACCTCCCCGATCCGCTTGCCCGTCAGGGCGAGGGCGTTGAGCAGCGCGGCGCCGGAGATGATCGCCGTGCCATGCTGGTCGTCGTGGAACACCGGGATGTTCATCTCCGCCTTCAGCCGGCGCTCGATCTCGAAGCACTCGGGGGAGCGGATGTCCTCCAGGTTGATGCCGCCGAAGGTCGGCTCGAGGAGCTTGACGGTACGGATGAACTCCTCGGGGTCGGTGGTGGCGATCTCGATGTCGAAGACGTCGATGTCGGCGAAGCGCTTGAACAGCACCCCCTTCCCCTCCATCACCGGCTTGCCGGCGAGGGCCCCGATGTTGCCCAGGCCCAGCACCGCGGTGCCGTTGCTGATCACCCCCACCAGGTTCCCCTTGGCCGTGTACTCGTAGGCCAGCAGGGGATCCTTGGCGATCTCCTGGCAGGGGTAGGCGACGCCCGGGCTGTAGGCGAGCGCGAGGTCCCGCTGGGTGGCGGTGGCCTTGGTGGGGACGACCTGGATCTTCCCCTTCCGTCCCCGCGAATGGTAGGCGAGCGCGTCCTCTCGGCTGATCTTCTTCATGCGGTGACGGATCTTACTACCAAGGCCGGCACGATAAGCTGAGGCCATGATCGTCGTCCCGCAAGGCTCCACGTTCCGGCTGATCACCCAGCCCGACCACGCCCATCTCGCGGCGGAGATCCTGGCGCTCTGGCGCCGGGACGGCCTGCCGGAGCACCCGCGGCGGGCCGATCTCCTGTTCGCCGCCCGCGAGCACGACAACGGCTGGCGCGAGGCCGACGCCGCGCCGCGCTGGAACGCGGAGGCGGGGCGTCCCCACGATTTTCTGACTCTGCCGCAGGCCGACCGGATCGAGATCTGGGAGCGCGGCGTCTGCCGGTTCGCCACCGAGCGCCCCTACGCCGCTTTGCTCATCGCTCGCCATGCCCGCACGCTCCTCGACGGCCGGCGAGGCCAGGAGGGGTGGGACGGCCTTCTCGACTTCCTGGCGGATTTCGAGCGCGGCCTGCTCGAGGAGACCGGCGCGACGGAAGACGAGGTGGCGGCGGATTACCCGTGGATCGACCGCTCCGACCAGATCTCCCTCAAAGCCTGCGCCGGCTGGCGGGAGACGGTGACGCGCCCGGGGCTGCGGATCGAGCCTGTCGCGCCTGGAGACGACGACGGCGGCGTCGCGATCGCCCTCGCCCCCTTCCCTTTGGCCGGCGCGACGACCTTCCGTGCCGCCTGCCGCCGCATCCCGACGCGGGCTTACCGGAGCGACGCGGATCTCGGCGGCGAGCTCGCCGCGGCGCGGTGGGAGGAGCTGACGGTACGGATCGTGCCGGCGGGCGACGAGCTAGTCTGAAACGCCGGCTTCTTCCGCGCGGCCGACGCTCGGGAACACGACCTGCTCGAACACCCGGCGATAGAGGAGAAGAAGGTCGGCGAAAACCTGGCTGAACGCCTGGTCCGTGGGGCCGGCCAGCAGGGCGCTGCCGGTCAGGAGAGGGGGCAGGCGGAGCGCCTCTTCGGCGCGGTCGAGGTCCGCGGCCCGGCGATCCACCAGATAGAGCGTGTAGAAGAACTCGAAGTAGCCCACTTTCAAGGCTTTGAGCACTTTTTCCAGCGAGTCCAGCTTGGGCAGCTCCTTGCCGTTCTCATACTTGGAGAGCTGACTCTTGCCGATCCCGGCCTCGCGTGCGACGCCCGCCTGGCTCTTGCCCCGCAACTCGCGCAGCAGGCTGAGCGTGTGGCCCAGATGGAGGAACATGGACATACACAAAATCTATCGGTTCCACGACATGCAATGCAAGCACAAGTCACTGAAAGAAATGCACTTAGTCGCGGCGTACAGTTGCTGATTCCGGATATTTCAGGCGAGCGACGGCGGCCTGTGGGGGCCGTTTGTAGCGGATAGAAGAAACGAATGGCGCGAAATGCTTCTTACGGCTCGGACGCCGCGGCTTTCCGGCGGCCGCGCCGCTGCTTCCGGGGCGACGGCGGCGAGGCGCTGGGCGGCGCCGGCCCGGCGCTCTCCGGGTTCTTCGGCACGACCCGGAAGACGACGACCAGCTCACCGACCTCGATCGCACCCTGCGCGACCGGACGCGACTGCTGGAGCATGGCCTGGGCGAAGGCCTCGATCCGGCTCATGGCGTCGACGATCCCCTGCGGCCATAGACCCTCGCCCGGCGCCGCGTTCCCCGCCTGCTGGCGCTCGACGCCGAGGGCCTCGGATTCGACCAGGTCGTAGCGGCGGAAGAACTCGCGCCGGCTCACGCCCTGCGCCACCAGGACCTTGGTCAACGTCGTGAGCGTCGCCTCCTGGTGGCCGTTCTCGATCCGCGAGAGCTGGCCCCGCCCCAGCTGGGCGGCCTCGCCGAGCTGATCGAGGGTCAGGCCACGATCCTTGCGGAGACGACGGAGGGTCTCCCCGATCAGTGCGAAGGGTTCCACAGTTGGAAATGTAACCGCATCCGGGCGTGCTCATCAAGCATAAGTCCTTTGATTCGAAGAATTTGCGAAGGCCTACAGGATTGCCTTCGGCGGTCAGATCTTCCCTTGTAAGGTCATGTTTGCAATTCAACAACCGTCCGTCCGGCAAGAAAACAGGCTTCAGGGAAATCTCAGGGCGCGGTGAGGCTCTCATCCAGATCTCTCGAACCGGCGTACCAGGAGCAGGGAGCGGCGAAAGCCTCCATCGCCCTACGTGGTGCGTCAGAACCTTGACAACACATGGACAGCAAGATTAGCCTGAGACCCATGAGCCGGAAGAGAGCCTCGCTGCACGGAGACCGCGTCACCATCGTCGGCGCCGGGCCCGGCGGTCTCGCCGCCGCCATCCTCCTGGCCGCGGCCGGTCTCAAGGTCACCCTGCTCGAACGCCTCGACCGCGTCGGCGGCCGCACCTCCTCCCTGGAGGGCGATGGCTTCCGCTTCGACGTCGGCCCCACCTTCTTCCTCTACCCGCAGGTGCTGGAGCAGATCTTCGCGGCGGCCGGCTACGACCTGCGCCGCGAGGTCCGGATGGAGCGCCTCGATCCGCAGTACCGGCTGACCTTCGGCGGCGGCGGCGAGCTGCTGTCGACGCCCCGGATCGACGAGCTCGACCGCCAGGTGGCCGCGATGTCGCCGGAGGACCGGGGGGCTGTCCATAGATTCCTGGACGACAACCGGGACAAGTTCGACCGCTTCCGTTCCTGCATCGAGTCGCCGTTCCTGAGCTGGCGGGACGTGGCGAGCCCGCGCGTGCTGCGCCTGCTGCCGAGCATCCGCCCCTGGCGGTCGCTCGACCGCGAGCTCGCCACCTACTTCCGCGACCCGCGCGTCCGGCTCGCCTTCTCGTTCCAGTCGAAGTACCTGGGAATGTCGCCGTTCCAGTGCCCGAGCCTGTTCTCGATCCTCTCCTTCCTCGAGTACGAGTACGGAGTGTTCCATCCGATCGGCGGCTGCGGCGCGGTGACGGCGGCGATGGCGCGGGTGGCGCGCGAGCTGGGGGTGGAGATCCGCACGGGCGAACCGGTGCGCGAGGTGCTGTTCGAGGGGCGGCGGGCGTGCGGCGTCCGCACCGATCAGGGCATCTATCGCGCGGACGCGCTGCTGCTCAACGCCGATTTCGCGCGCGCCATGACCCGCCTGGTCCCCGACCGCCTGCGCCGCCGCTGGACCGACGCCCGGATCGCCCGCAAGAAGTTCTCCTGCTCGACCTTCATGCTCTATCTGGGGGTCGACGGCACCTTCCCGGACCTGCCGCACCACAGCATCCACATCGCCGAGGACTACGCGCGGAACCTGGACGAGATCGAGAACCGCCACGTGCTCTCGGCGGATCCGTCGTTCTACGTCCAGAACGCCGGCGTCACCGACCCGTCGCTGGCGCCGCGGGGGAAGAGCACGCTCTACGTGCTGGTGCCGGTCACCCACCAGCACCCGAACGTCGACTGGCGCCGCGAACGGGAGCGCTTCCGCGCCCTCGTGCTGGCGCGGCTGCCGCGCATCGGCTTCGCGGACATCGAGCGCCGCATCCGTTTCGAGCGGATCGTCACTCCCGACGACTGGGACCAGGGCTTGGAGATCCACCGCGGCGCCACCTTCAACCTCGCCCACAACCTCGGCCAGATGCTCCACCTGCGGCCGCGCAACCGCTTCGAGGACCTCGACGGCGTCTACCTGGTCGGCGGCGGCACCCACCCCGGCAGCGGCCTGCCGGTGATCTTCCAGTCGGCCCTGATCACGGCGAAGCTGATGCTGGAGGACCTCGGCGCGCGGTCCCTCCCCAGCCTTCCTCAGCGCACGCCCGAGCTGGTCGAAGAGCCGGAGGCCGCCTATGCCGAAGCGAGCTGAGGCGCACGGATGAGCCACGCCGTTCACCGCCTTCGCGCGCCCGCCACCCTGGCCAGGAGAAGCTGGACGGCCGCCTTTCGCCTGCCGCAGGCCGAGTGGGCGGCCCTGCCTCTCGGCGAGCGGCTGCGCGTCGTGCGGGGGATCCGCCACGGCATCGCGGCGCATGCCGCCGGTCTGGCGCGGGCCGCCGGCGGCGGGGCCGCGCGGCGCGAGGCGGAAGTCCTCTCTTCCGAGGTGGTGCCGCTCGCGGACGCCTGCCGCTTCCTGGAACGCGAGGCGCCCCGCCTGCTCGCCACCCGCCGTCTGGGGGCCGAGGGCCGTCCGGCCTGGCTCACCGGCGTGACCGCCGAGGTGCGGCGTGAGCCCCTGGGGATCGTCCTGGTGATCGCGCCGGCGACGTACCCCCTCTTTCTGCCGGGGGTGCAGACCCTCCAGGCCCTCGCCGCCGGCAACGCCGTGCTCTGGAAGCCGGGGCCGGGCGGCAGCGACGCCGCCGGAGCGTTCGCCACGCTGGCGGCCTCGGCCGGCCTGCCGACGGGGCTGCTCGCCATCCTGGGCGAGGAGCCCGAGGCGGCGCGGGAGGCGATCGCCGCCGCGCCCGACAAGGTCCTGCTCACCGGCTCGGCCGACACCGGCCGCGAGGTGCTGGCCGAGCTCGCCGGCCGGCTCGTACCGGCGACGATGGAGCTCTCGGGATGCGATGCCCTCTTCGTCCTCCCCGGCGCCGACCTCGACCGCGTCGCCCGCGCCGTGCGCTTCGGCCTGACGCTCAACGGCGGCGCCACCTGCATCGCCCCCCGCCGCATCCTCGTGCCGATGGCCATGGCAAGGGATCTGGAAACGCGGATCGGTCTGCCGCTCGGCCCCGAGACGGCGACGCTCACCGCTTTCCAGACGATCGACGAGGCGCTCGCCGAGGCCGCTCGCTCTCCCTACGCCCTCGGCGCCTCGATCTTCGGCCCCGAGGCGGAAGCGACCGCGCTGGCGGCCCGGGTGCGCGCCGGGGTGGTGGTCATCAACGACGTGATCGTGCCCACGGCCGACCCGCGCCTCCCCTTCGGCGGCCGCGGCGAGAGCGGCTTCGGCGTCACCCGCGGCGCCGAGGGGCTGCTCGAATTGACCGTCCCCAAGGTGATCGCGACGCGGCGCTCCCGGCGGCTCTTCCATCTCGAAGCCGCCGACCCCGGCGACGCCGACCTCTTCCGCGCCTATCTCGAGCTGACCCACGCGGGCAGCCTCAAGGCCCGGCTGCGCGGCGGCCTGGATCTCGCGCGCGCCCTGATCCGGCGAGGGCGGCCGTAGATGGCTCGCGTGGGAGTCGTCGGCGCCGGGCTCGGCGGCCTCGCCGCCGCCGTCACCCTGGCCGCCCGCGGCCATGCGGTGACGCTGTTCGAGCGCAACCCCTGGCTGGGCGGCAAGGCCGCGGTGCTGGAGGCCGCGGGGTTCCGCTTCGACATGGGGCCGACGATCCTCACCCTGCCGTCCGTGCTCGGCCGGATCTTCGCCGAGGCCGGTCGTGACCTGCGGCGCGAGCTCGACCTGATCCCGCTCGACCCTCAATGGCGCTGTTTTTACGAGGATGGCTCGACGCTCGACCTGGTGGCCGACCCCGCGCGCATGGCGGCGTCCCTCGACGCCTTCGCGCCGGGAGCCGGGGCCGGCGCCGGCTACCGCCGCTTCCTCGGCGTCTCCGAGCGGCTGCACGAGATCTCGGAGCGCTTCTTCTTCTGGCGTTCGGTGGGCTCGGTGCGCGACACGCTCGACTTCGGCAAGACCTTCCAGGCCTCGGTGCTCGGCGATCTGCTCGCCCTCCGCTTCGGCCGCACGGTGGCCGGCACGGTGCGCAAGCACGTGCCCGAGCCGCGGGTGGCGCAGCTGCTCGACCACTTCACGCAGTACGTGGGCTCGGCGCCGGACGCCTCGCCGGCCGTGCTCTGCGGCATCGCCCACATGCAGACGGCGGAGGGGATCTGGTACCCGCGCGGCGGCACCCGCGCCGTGCCCGCGGCGCTCCGTCGGCTGGCGCTCGGCCTCGGCGTCGAGATCCGCGAGAACACCTCCGTCCGCCGCATCCTCGCCGCGGACGGCGCCGCCGCCGGCGTCGAGACCGCCGACGGCGAACGGGTGCCGCTGGCGGCGGTGGTCTCCAACTGCGACTCGGTGCGCACTCATCGCGAGCTGCTGGCGGGCGAGCCGGCGGCCCGCCGTTTCGCGCGCCGCCGGCGCTACGAGCCCGCCTGCTCGGGGGTGGTGCTCTATCTCGGCCTCGACCGCGCCTACCCGCACCTGCTCCACCACAACTTCGTCTTCTCGCGCGATCCGCACGCGGAGCTCGACGCGGTCTTCCGCCGCGGCGAGCCCGCCGCCGACCCCACCTGCTACGTCTGCGCCCCCGCGCGCACCGAGCCGGGAGTGGCTCCGGCGGGAGGCGAGGCGCTCTACGTGCTGGTCCACACCCCCTACCTGCGCCCCCATCACGACTGGAAGGCGATGCTCCCCGCCTACCGCCGCGTCATCCTCGACAAGCTGGCGCGCACCGCCGGCCTGGAGGATCTCGAACGTCGGATCGTCTTCGAGGCCGCGCTGACGCCGCGGGACATCCACGAGCGCTACCACGTGCTCGACGGCGCCATCTACGGCCTCGCCAGCCACGGCCGCCTGACGGGCGCCTTCAAGCCGGGCAACCGGAGCCCCGATCTCAAAGGCCTGTATCTCGCCGGCGGCGCCGCCCATCCGGGTCCGGGCATGCCGATGGTGCTGATGTCGGGGTGGATCGCGGCGGATGCGCTGGACAGCGACGCGCGAGGCGAAAGGATGGCACGGACTCTCACGGACGAACAGAGACGAGCACGGACTCCTCCCTCCCCGTCCGTGTGAGTCCGTGTTCGTCCGTGAGAGTCCGTGTCGCCTTCCCCTTTTTTTGCATACGCTCCAAGCATGGAAAAACCCGTGGTGTCGCCCCTCCTGGTCTCCCTGTTCGGGCGCTACTGCGAGCGCTATCTGGCGCGCCATTTCCACGCCGTGCGGCTGGCGAAGGCGCAGCGCCCCGATCCGGTGGCGCTCCGCGGCAAGCCGCTGATCGTCTACTTCAACCACCCCTCCTGGTGGGACCCGCTGATCTGCCTGCGGCTGGCGGCCCAGCTCTTCCCCGACCGCGCGCACTACGGCCCGATCGACGCCAAGGCGCTCGGCAAGTACCGCTTCTTCGCGAAGCTGGGCTTCTTCGGCGTCGAGGCCGGCACGGCGCGCGGCGCCCGGCGGTTCCTCGCCGCGTCGCAGGAGATCCTGGCGCGGCCGGACAGCGCGCTCTGGATCGCCGCCGAGGGGCGCTTCACCGATCCGCGCGCGCGGCCGGTGCGGCTGCGGTCGGGGATCGGCCATCTCGCCACCCGCGTCCGCGACGCCGTGCTGCTGCCGCTGGCGATCGAGTATCCGTTCTGGGAGGAGCGCCATCCCGAGGCGCTCGCCCGCTTCGGCGCCGAGATCCCCACCGGCGACGCCGACCTCAAGGCGACCGACTGGACGCCCATCCTGGAGGACGGCCTGGAGTCGACCCTCGACGCCCTCTCCCGCGAAGCGCTCGGCCGCGATCCCCACCGCTTCGAGGTGCTGCTCGGCGGCAGCGCCGGCGTCGGCGGGGTCTACGACACGTGGCGCCGCCTGAAGGCCCGTTTCCGCGGCGAGAGGTTCCGGGCCGGCCATGGCGACGAGGAGCTGTTCCCCGACGAATCGACCGCCGAGCTGCGCGACGAACGAGCGCGGAGAAAGATCTGAGCCCCGGATTCGCGCTGGGCCTCGCGATCGCCGGCGCGCTCTGCGCCCTGCTGCCGGCGCTGCTCTTCCGCCGCAACCTCGCGCTCTACGCGCCGCCGCCGGCTCCCGGAGCGGACCGGCCGGCGGTCTCCATCCTGATCCCGGCGCGCGACGAGGAGGGGGCGATCGGCGATGCCGTCGCGGCCGCCCTGGCGAGCGCCGGCGTGGATCTGGAGGTGATCGTCCTCGACGATCATTCGACCGACCGCACGGCGGCGATCGTGCGCGCGGCCGCCGCCCGCGATCCGCGCCTCCGGCTGGAGACGGCACCGCCGCTGCGGGCCGGTTGGAACGGCAAGCAGCACGCCTGCGCCGTCCTCGCGGGGCTCGCCCGTCACCCCTTGCTGCTGTTCGTGGACGCCGACGTCCGCCTGGCGCCGAAAGGCGCCGCCCGCGCCGCCGCCTTCCTCGCGGCGAGCGGCGCGGATCTCGCGAGCGGCGTGCCGCGGCAGGAGACTGTCACCTTCCTGGAGCGGCTGCTGATCCCGCTGATCCACTTCGTGCTGCTGGGCTTCCTGCCGCTGGCGCGGATGCGCCGGAGCCGCCACCCCGCCTATGGCGCCGGCTGCGGCCAGCTCTTCCTGGCGCGCCGCGAAGGCTATGAGAAGGCCGGCGGGCACGCCGCGATCCGGGCCTCGCTCCACGACGGCGTCGCCCTGCCGCGCGCCTTCCGCCAGGCCGGTCTGGCGACCGACCTCTTCGACGCCACGGACGTCGCCTCCTGCCGAATGTATCGGAATGCCCTGGAAGTCTGGCGGGGGCTCGGCAAAAACGCCACCGAGGGATTGGCGGCGCCGCGGACGATCGTGCCGGCGACGATCCTGCTGCTCGCCGGCCAGGTGATGCCGCCGGTTCTCCTGCTGCTCACCATCCTGGGATTCGTTCCGGCGACCGCCCTGATCCTCGCCGCGATCGGCGTCGGCGTCGGCGCCGCCTGGGGGCCCCGCCTCGCCGCCGTCCGCCGCTTCTACCAGCCGCTCGACAGCGCGTTTCTCCACCCGCTGGGGATCAGCGTCTTCCTCGTTCTGCAATGGACCGCGCTCTTCCGCAAAAGCCTGGGACGACCTGCAGCTTGGAAGGGACGCGTCTATCGCATATGAAGGCAGATCGGGCCTATATAGATCCGTCTTTCCCGACGCGATCCGGATGAACCGCGCATATAGAGGATTGATCCGCCTATATAGACGGACCTTCGGCCCCCGTTCCCGGCTTCCTGCGCCATATAGACCGGAAAAAGAACTATATAGCGCGCCTGTCCCCGAAGCTTCGGGGCTCTCCCAGCTATATAGCCGGATGACCGCGCTATATTAAATATCGAGCCGCCCCTATCGCCGCGCCGGCGAGCTATAGGGGCAGACGGCTCACTCCTCGCGGGGCACGACCTCGGAACCGCGGGGCCAGCCGCCGCGCAGGAAGGTGTCGGCCGCCGGGAAGAACTCCTTGGGGCGCTCGATGTAGGGGTGCGATCCGGCGCCCTCGATGGCGAGGAAGCGGCCGGTGGCGGCATGGGCGGCCCACTCCCGCGAGGCCTCGATCGGCACCAGATCGTCCGTCCCCTGCATTACCAGCAGCGGCGCGCGCAGCTCAGCGAGGCGCGGCCGGAAGTCCCACCCCTCCATCCTGGGGATGATGTGGCTGAAGTAGACGCTCATGGCGTGCTGCGGCCACTCATTGGGAAACGAAGAGACATCTTCCAGGGGGAAGCGGGAGGCGGCGGCCAGCTCGCCCATCTGCGCCGGCAGCAGGAAGTAGGTGAACCAGGCGCGGCAGAAAGCCACCGGATCCTCCTGGTCGACGCCGTCGCGCCGCATCTCCTCCAGCCGCGGGATGCCCGGCGGGAAGGTCAGCTCCTCGGCGCTCGGCAGCTCCTGCTCCCACTCCCCCGGCCGGCGCGGCGTGATCGGGCAGACCAGCAGCATCCGCTCCACCCGCTCCGGGTTCTCCAGGGCGTAGGTGGCCGTGGTCGCGGCGTGGTAGGAGGCGCCGAGCAGCGACACCTTCTCCAGGCCGAAGTAGCGGCGCACCGCCTCGAGATCGGCGACGTCCTCCTCCAGGCTGAGATGCCGGCCGTCGGTGACGGTGCTCGACCGCCCCCGGCTGCGCGGATCGTAGAGGATCAGACGCCGCCCCTCGGCGAGCGGGTGCAGCAGCTCCGCCAGCCAGTTGGCGTTGGGGATGAGCACCGTCTCCGCGCCGTCCCCCAGGACGTGGTAGTAGAGGTGCAGCCCCCGCCGGACGAACACGAACCCTTCGCTGCTCCGCATCGGCGGGATGGTATCAAAGCCGGAGCGGCCGCCTCACCTTTTCGCGGCGGCGGCGTGCTCCTCCACCGGCACCTCGACGTCGAAGATCCGGAACGGCGGGCGGTCGGGGTAGGCGTGCCGCAGCAGCGACAGGCTGACGTTGTAGACCGGGATGCCCTGCGCGGTCTGCCCCTCCGGCTGGCCGCGGTGGGCGTGGCCGTGGAACACCGCCTTGACCGGATAGCGGGAGAGCGGCTCCTCCAGCCGACTGGAGCCGAGGAAGGGGAAGATCTCCACCGGTTCCCCTTCGACCGTGGCCTGGATCGGCGAATAGTGGAGCAAGGCGACGCGCGGCCGGCCGCGCAGCCGGGCGAGCGCCGATTCGAGCTTCAGCGCCTCGTCGACCGCCTCGCGCACGAACTCCTTGATGATCGTCTCCCCCCAGGGCCCGAGCGCGCCGCGGCCGAAGCCGCCGCAGAACCCCTTCACCCCCGCGAACCCCACCCCCTTCACCTCCGTCGCCTCGCCGTCCAGCATGCGGATGCCGGCGTCGCAGAGGATCCGCTTGACCTCCCCCTGCTGGCCGCTCTCGAAGTCGTGGTTGCCCAGCACCCCGATGACCGGCACGTTGACCGACGCCTGGATCTCGCGCGCGAGGTCGCGCGCCTCCTCCGCCAGGCCGTGATCGGTGAGGTCGCCACAGAGCAGCAGCACGTCGCACTCGCCGGCCGCCGCCACCAGCACCTCCCGGATGGCAGGCTCCGGCGAGCGGGTGAAGTGGAGATCGGCGAGCGCGCCGATGCGCACGGTCCCATTGCGTTCGTTCATCGCGTCCTCCTCGCCCGAAGCGCGGTTCAAGAGACATGCCAGATGCCGGGATGGCAGATAACTGGTACGCCTCTTGCTGTTGCGCCAGAGCCCAGAAAGGGGGCGCCGATGGCAACTCAGACCCAGCCTCACCCGGAAGCACTGAGCAGCGAGACGAAGGAGTTCTACCGCGAGGCGATGCAGGCGTTCGACGAGGCCAAGCTCCCGTTCCTGGTCGGCGGCGCCTACGCCTATGCCCGCTACACCGGCATCGAGCGCCACACCAAGGACTTCGACGTCTTCGTCCGCCCCGCGGACTTCGACCGCGCGCTCGAGGTCTTCGCCCGCAAGGGGTGGCGGACCGACCGCACCTTCGCCCACTGGCTGGGCAAGGGGTACCACGGGGAAGATTTCGTGGACGTCATCTTCAGCTCCGGCAACGGCGTCGCCCGGGTGGACGACCTCTGGTTCGACCACGCGGTCGAGGAGGAGGTGCTGGGTTATCGGACCCGGCTGATCCCCGCCGAGGAGATGATCTGGTCCAAGTCCTTCATCATGGAGCGCGAGCGCTTCGACGGCGCCGACGTCTCGCACGTCTTCCACGCCCGCGCCCGCGAGCTCGACTGGGAGCGCCTGCTGCGCCGCTTCGAGCCCGACGGCGGCTGGCGGGTGCTGCTCGCCCATCTCGTGCTCTTCGGCTATATCTGGCCGGGCGACGCCGCGCTCATCCCCAACCAGGTCGTCGCGACCCTCAACGACCGCCTGCGCCATGAGACCGAGCACCCCGCCGGCGACGCCAAGTCGCGCCTCTGCCGGGGGCCGATCCTCTCCCGCTCGCAGTATCTGATCGACACCCATCTCTGGGGCTACGAGGACGCCCGGCTGGAACCGGTCGGCAAGATGACCGCCGAGGAGCTGGAGCTCTGGACCGAATCCGCCGCCAAAGACGGCGACACCAGCCAGCTGGAGATGATCGAGCGGCTGGGAAAAAGGTAAACCCACATCAAGTGGAGATGATTGAGAAGCCGAGAAAAGGGTACACCCTCCTGGGACCGCCGGCGTCCCGCCGGCTACTAACTAAGACAAACTAAAAGCGGAGTTAGAGGCCGGCGGGACGCCGGCGATCCCAGGAGGTTACAGCCCTGCCTGCCTCAGCCCGGTTCCCACCCGGCCGGCGCCATCTCGAACCCCGCGAACTCGAACGCCGGCGCTACCGTGCACCCCACCAGCACCCAGCCCCCCAACGGCCGGGCGCTCTGCCAGACGCCGGCGGGGACCACCCCCTGCGGCCGCTCGCCGGCGGCGAGGTCGGGACCCAGCCGGATCACGGAACGCTCGCCGCCGTCGCGCGCCAGCCGCAGCTCCAGCGGCGCGCCGGCGTAGTGGTGCCAGACCTCGTCGGCGTCCACCCGGTGCCAGGCCGAGACGTCCTCGGCGCGCAGCAAATAATAGATGGCGGTCGAGGCGCCGCGATCGCCCGCGGCCGCCTTGCCGCGGTCGCCGCGGAAGGTCTCGCGGTAGAAGCCCCCCTCCGGATGGGGGATGAGGCCGAGGAGGCGGACGACCTCCTCGGGCGAAAGCTCCGCGCTCACGAGCAGGGTCCGTCGCCCGGGCAGGGAGCGAACCGCCAGCGGAGGGTGACGCTCGCCTCGACGCCCACCTCGCCCGCCGAGACCGGCGTCGCGGCCATCGGCGCCGCCATGGCGAGCCGGGCCTTGAAGGGCGACGGCGGCGGCGAGATCGCGACGCCCCCCTCCGCCACCTCGAGGAGCTCGACCAGCCGCACCTTCAGCGCCTTCGCCAGCGCCTCGGCCTTGGCGCCCGCCTCCCGCACCGCGTCGGCGAGCGCCGCCGCGCGCGCCGCGCCGCCGCGCGCGCCGCGCCGTCGTCGCGCAGGCCGAAGTCGACGCCGTCCAGAGTGTTGGCCCCCGAGGTCAGGCCGGCGTCGATCACCGGCCCGACCTTGGCAAGGTCGTCGACGCCGACGGTGACGCTGTTGGCAGCCTGATAGCCGGTGATCCGCGGCCCTTGGGAGCTCGAGTTGCTTTGGGAGTACTGGGGACTGAGCGACAGGCCGGTGGTCTGGATCCTCTCCGCCGGCACGCCGAGCTTGCGAATCGCGTCGAGCACGGCGCCGGCCGCCCGGTTGACCTGATCCTGCGCCGCGCGCGCCGTCGGCGCCTGCGCGACCACGCCGAGGCGGACGGTCGCCTCGTCCGGCGCCACTCGCGCCTGCCCCGTGCCCGCGACGGTCAGAATGGGAACGTCGCGGTCCTTCTGCTGTGCCTCCTGGGCCGCCAGCGGCGCGGCCAGGATCAGAGCGATGGCGGAAATCCTCAGAGCTTCGCGCATTCACGCACCTCCTCGTCCCCAGTATACGGAGTCAGGATACGAAGATGCCGCGCGGGATGCCCCCGCCGGCCCGCGGACGGACCGGCGGGATGGAACGTCTTACGAGTTGCTCCTCTTTTCGGCCACCCACCAGGGGAACACGCCTCTCTCCAGGCAGACGCCGCTGATCTTGTCCGACAGCTTGCTCAGCCGGTCCCGCAACCGGAAGCCCAGCACCAGGTTGACGATCGACAGCAGGAGGCTCAAGGCCCCGAAGAACAGGATGATCGCCACATACCCGGAACCGATGGCGTGCAGGCCCAGGAAGCCGTTGCCGACCGCATCCGCGCGGGCGGACTGGAACAGGAAGGCGACCACGTCCGTCCCCGTGCCGGAGCCGACGGCGGTCGCCCCCACCGCGATGGCTCCGGAGGCGATGCTGGCGCCCTGCACGACCGTGTTGACCGGCACGTACTGGCTGTTGTTGGCCGCTCCGTCAGGATCCGGATAGACCTGGACCGAGTTGGGAGGTTTCCCCATTTTTCTCTCTCCCTCTATAAAAAGTAAAAGACGTTATTTGGAATCCGCCGGGCAAATGCCCGTTCATGATCCACCTCTTTGGGCGTGGAACCTGGCAGGGGCGTTACAGCACGATGGCATCCGCTGTACCGTCACAGAGGCCTGCCGACCAGGATGAAGGGAGCCCAATAATAGGGATGAGCGAAGGCGCCGCCACGCTGGATCATCCCGAGCTTGGCTTGGCGGAGCGCCTCGGCCTTGTCGCCGCTCTGGTCGAGGTTCTCGTAGAGCCGCAACATCAGGTCCGGCGTCGAGGCGTCGGCCACCCGCCACAAGGTCACCACGACGCTCGGCGAGCCGGCGTAGAGAAAGGCCCGCGACAGCCCCACCAGCCCCTCCCCGGTCACCGCCTTGCCCGCCGTCTCGCACGCCGAGAGCACGACCAGGTCGGCATCCAGGCTCAGGTTGAAGATCTCGTTGACCCGCAGCGTCTTGCCGCCGGCGAGGACGAGGCCCGAATTCTCCGGCCGGTCGCCGTCCAGCTTGCCATGGGCCGCGAAGTGGATTCTCCGCGCCTTCAGCGGCCGCTTCTGGACGTTCTCCTTGCTTGCCTCCGCGCCGCGATAGACCGTCACCTCGCCCGGCGGATAGAGGCGCGCGATGGCGTCGACCTCCCGTCCCACGCCTGCCAGCGCGGCGAGCGGCGAGCCGCGCGGACCGGCGCCCCGGACCGGCTCTCGCGACGAGTCCGGGCCATACAGTGGGGCGAAGGCGAGGAACCGCTTGGGGAAGCTCCCGCCGTCCGCCGCCGACGAGGGCTTCGCCAGGGCGAGCACGCTCGCCGAGGGAACGTAGCTCACGGTGTGGGTGCGGATCAGATAGGGGAGATGGGCCGGATCGCGCGCGTCTCCCGTCAGCAGCACCTCGAACGAAAGGTTGAGCAGGTCGCCGTCCGGAGCGATCAGCAAGCGGCGTTTGTCCTTGATCTCCTCCCGGGCCGGATCGACGAGGTCCCGATAGAGCCCCTGCGCGGCCTGGAAGAACGGCAGGGAGAGAGCCCCGGGGCGCTCCAGCATCGGCCGCAGCGCCTGGACCGCCTTGACGATCTCGTCCGGGGAGCGCTTGAGGCGATGGACGCGGAGCCCCTCCGCCGTGACGACGAAGAGGTAGGCCCCCTTTTCGGCGAGGGAGTATTCGAGCAGCGCCGAGTCCTTGTCGAGCTGCCGGCGGATCTCCTGGTACCCCAGCGTCGAGGCGTAGCGCACTTGGTAATAGCCCGGAGAGCTCGTCTTGATCGCCTGCTCGATCCGCCCTTGCCGCTCTTCGGTTTCATGCAGCGTCGCCTGCAGGGCGTCGAGCACGTTCGGTCGCGCCCGCTCCGAGCGCTCCGCCCGGAGCTCCGCCTGCAGCCGCGACAGCTGGGCATCGACCTCCTCCTCCTCCCCCTTCAGCTCGCTGGAGATCCCCTGCGTCAGCGCCAGCTTGCCCTTGGCCAGCAGCGCGAGCAGCCCGCGGGCGCGGCTCTCCTCGCTCGCCGCCAGGGCCGCCTCCGCGTAGCCGTGCCGGGGCTTGCGCGCGTCGAGCTCCATCAGAAGGTCGACATAGAAATCGTAATAGGAGCGCCGCGACGCGAAGAAGGAGGTGCGCAGGCGGTCCTCGGAGAGATTGGAGCGCACGGCGTCGAGAATCCGGATCGCATCCTCGATCCGGGCCAGGGCCGTCTCGAGACGGCCGCGCCGGCGTTCGATCTGTGCCAGGTCGAATTCGACCGAGGCCTGGAGGAAGAACGCCTCCACCTGGCCGCTGAAGATCACCAGCGCCTGTTGCAGGGATTCGGCCGCGCTCCCCAGGTCCCCCCGCACCTGATAGACCTTGCCCAGGGCCTGGAGCGTCAACGCCTTGCCCACCTCGTCGCGCTCCTGCCGGGCGAGCGAGGCCTTCAGCGATTCCACGGCCGCCGCCGTGTGATGCAGCTTCAGCTGCGCGACGCCGATCCCGCGCAGGGCGGCGGCCTCCCGGTTGCCCCCCTTGACGTTCAACGCCCGCTGGAAATCGTTGAGGGCGCGCTGGTCATGGCCCTCGGCCAGCTCGGCCTGCCCGAGGCCCCAGAGCGCGTTGGCGATCGATCGCGGGTTCCCGTCGTCGGCCTGGAGAGCCTTGAGCGCCTGCTGGTAGCGGGTGAGCGCCTCGGCCGGCTGGCCGATCGCCAGGTAGGCGGAGCCGAGGAAGACCAGGACGGTGCCGGCGTTCTCCCGCGATCCCGAATCCTTCTGGTTGATCCGCAGGGCCTGGCCGAACTTTTCCAGCGCCTCCTGGGGCTTGCCCTGGCGCAGCAGCAGCTTGCCCTGCCCCGTCAGCGCCGCCGCCCTTCCCGGCGGATAGCCGGCCTTGCCGGCGAATTCGAGCGAGGTGTTGTAATACTCCAGCGCCTTCTGGCTCTCACCGAGATTGCCGTAGACGTTGCCCAGCCCCATCCGGATGTCCGCCTCGCGATGGAAGTCCCCGTCGAGATCCGCGGCCTTCAGGGCCTGCTCGTACTGCTCCTTCGCCTCGTCGATGCGGCGGTTGTCGAAGTCGTGGCTGCCGAGCCGGTAGAGGATGTCCGCCTGGCCGGCATAATTCTTCGACTCCTGCCAGACCGGCAGCGCCGCGCGCAGATATTCACAGGCCTTGTCCCCCTGGCTCTGGAACAGCAGGATTCCCAGGGCGGTCTCTGCCCTGGCCTGCGCCAGGCGGTCCGGGAGGGCGATCGCCAGGTCGAGCGCCTCGCCATACCAGCGGCGAGCCTCCTCCTTGTCGGCCGGCTTGTCCTCGCCGGACAGGTCGTAGACGGCACCGAGCTCGTAGAGCGCGTCGAGCTCGCCCTCGCGGTCTCCGAGCCGGCGCCAGCGCTCCAGCGCCTCCCGCGCCTGTCCAGCGGCCGGTTCATAGTGCCCTTCGCCCGCCAGCCGCCGCGCCGCCGTCAGCGCGGCTGCCGCGGCGGCCCGCTCGTCAGCGCCTTTCGGCTCCGCCCCTGGCGCCAGGACCTGCGCTCCAACGGGCGCGGCCCTGGCCGGACCCGGCGCCAGCAGGAGCAGGACGGCCACGATGCCCGGAGCAGCCCGCGTCCAACCCGTCCTCGAGATGGCGACGGCGCGGCGGGCTGGAGCGGACAGGATCGTCACGACGGATTTTGTCCCGCGGAATCTGGACCGATTTTACTCCAATCGACGCGCGGGACGCCGTCAGACTCGGGCCCTTTGCGTAGAAGATAGAGTTGGCCCCGGGGGGAAGGATAGGATCTTGGCGATGACGGCGACCGACCAGGAGGTGGTCACCCGGTTCCTGAAGGGTGAGAGAGAGGCGGTCGGCACCGTCGACGGCTGGATCTCGCGCGCCGCCTGGCCCTATCAGCGGCGGCTCGCCGACCGCTGGGACGACGTCCTCCAGGAGGTCCGGCTGGAGGTGACCCGCCTGCTGGGCACCGGCAAGTTCCGCGGCGAGTCGAGCCTGCGCACCTACCTCTGGCGGGTGGTCAGCCACACCTGTCTCGACCAGCTCCGGGCGCAGGGCAAATGGAAGCTGATCGACCTCGACGGCCTCGATCCCGCCGACGAGCCGGCCGGCACGGCGCCCGCCATCCCCGCGCGCCACGAGGACAAGGACCTGCTCCTGCGCGTGCTCGACCGCGTGCCGCAGGACTGCCGCGAGCTCTGGCGAATGATCGTGGCCGGCCTCTCCTATCGCGAGATGAGCCTGCGGACCCAGGTGGCGGAGGGGACGCTGCGGGTGCGCGTGCTGCGCTGCCGCGAGAAGGCCGTGGCGGCCCGCCACGACCTCCTGGGCACCCCTGCGGGCAACGGACGTAACATCACGGTCAAACCGCCGCCTAACAGAAGCGGAGGGGCGAATGCCGATGAACTGTGATGACGCGATCGAGTTTCTGCCCTGGCTGCTGAACGGCAGCCTGGAGGCCGGCGAGCGGGACGAGGTCCGGCGGCACCTGGCGACCTGCGAGGCCTGCCGCACGGCCCTGAACGACACCCGGGAGTCCTGGACGATCTTCGACCAGCACCTCCCCAGCGACGCCCTCGTGGCCCTCGCCTACGGCGAGGTTCCGGCCGGCGTCGATCCCGCCCTCGCGGAGCGCCATCTCGCCACCTGCGCCGGGTGCGCGGCCGAGTTGGAGATGGCGCGCACGAGCCGGCGCCTGGAGGAGGACGACCGCATCGCCCTCTTCCCCGGCACGCGGGCGAAAACGGAGACGGCCGGAAAGGACCGGAGCTGGCGCGCCGCCGCGATGGCGGCGGGGATCGCCTGCGTTCTCGCCCTCGGCGGCTGGTTCCACGAATTCCAGCAGGCCGGCCGGCTGACCGCGGTCGCGCAGACCTCCACCCAACCGGCGGCGCAGGTCGCGCAAACCACGTCCGCCGAGCCGCAGATCAACACCGGCTCCGCGGAGCTGTATCCCGTGGACACGGAACGGGGAGCCGGCACGGCCCCTCCGGAGCCCGCGACCGTCGTGCCCAGGAGCGACGAACCCACCCTGCTGGTCCTGAAGTCGGCGGCCACCGAGGCGTCAGACGGCACGCGCGAGATCGAGATCCTGGACGCCGCGAACCACGTCCTCTGGGGGTCCCACGGCCTGCGACGGCAATCCGCGCAAGATCCGGACTACCGGGTCACCCTTCCTCCCCACTTTCTCGCGGCGGGCTCGTACACCGTCCGGCTCTACAGCACTGAGAACGGCCAGCGGACGCCGCGCGAGAGCTACCGGGTCCGCGTCGAATAGCGTTTCTGTACATCCTGACGACCACCGGGAGGGGGACCGCCCTGTAGGGGCGGGCTTTGAAGAGCCTGGGGTTTCAACCCCAGGCGGGGGGGCGATCCCCCCACCCGTCAAAAAATCGCTACCGCCCGACCTCCCGGGCCGCCGCGCCGTGGATGGTCATCGTCGCGGGGTCCTGGAGGAAGGCGGCGACGCCGAGGTTTTCGACCTTCCAGCGCTTGTCGATGCCGAGCACGATCTCGCCCGATTTCTCCGCGCCGGCCGTGCCCGGCAGGGCGAAGGCCTTCTCCAGGCGGCGCACCACGCGGTCGTTGCGGAGCTGGCGCGAGGCGTTCTCCCCCGCCCGGACGTCGGTCGAGAGGCCGCTCTCGTAGACCGCCACCCAGAGGTCGAGGTCGCCGGACGCGACCGCCTTGGCGAGCTTCGCCCCGACGTTCACCTTGAGATGACCGTCCGGCGTCGGCGGCGCGACCGTCAGGCTGACCTGCGCGGCGGGCTCGGTGGCGAGAGCGTCCGCGATCCGGTCGGCGACGTCACCGTCCGAATTGCCGACGCACTCGGTGCGGCCGTTCACCACCACCTGCGGCGTGTAGATGCGATTGGTGTGGAAGACGTGGCCGGCGTAGGCCGACTGCCGCTGCGACCAGCGGGCGGAGGAGAACGGATCGGTCCAGCCGATCGAGTTCCAGTAGTCGACGTGGAACGAGAGGGGGATCACCTTCCCCTGGTAATGCGAGTCGCGGGCGATCTTCGAGAGCAGCCGGTCGGCCGGCGGACAGCTCGAGCACCCCTGCGAGGTGAACAGCTCGACCACGGCGACGCGGTCGCCGGCGGCCGGAGCCGAGGGCGCCGGCGCGCCGGCGCCGCCGCGCGGCGCGAGCACGGCGAGGGCTAGGAAGAGGGCGGCGAAGCGGAAGAGCGTAGTCATATGGGTAGTCTCCAGTGGTGTTCAGCCAAGGATACGCGCGTGGAGGCTCCGGCGGCTTGGCGGAACAGGAACAGGGACGAGCACGGACGAGCACAGACCTGCACGGACCAGGAAGAGTCTCCGCTTTTCTGTCCGTGCTCGTCCGTGTCCGTCCCTGTTCGTCCGTGTGTCCGTGCTCCTCGCCGCCTTACTCCCCTTCCTGCTCTTCCTGGCCCCCCTCTTCCAGGCTCCGCGGCTCGATCGTGCGGAGCCATCCCAGCAGCTCGCGCGCGGCGTCCGTCTCGCCGAGGCGGTGCGCCTGGGCGGTGGCGGCCACGATCAGGGCCAGCGCCGAGCCGTTGGGCTCCAGCTCGCTGGGCAGCCGCGCGATCCCGGGATGAGCGGCGAGCGCCTGCCGCACGATGGCGAGGCCGCGGTCGAGGATCGGACGCAGCAGCGGCCGGTCGAGGAAGGCGTAGCGGTCCGCGGCCAGCTCGGAGACGGCGTGAGCCACGTCCTCCAGGATGTCGACGCTGTCCAGCGCCTCCGGGTGCGCGACGACGAAGCCGAGCCACCTCTCGGCGCGGTCCTCGTCCCAGGGGTCCCAGTCCTCGTCCTCCTCCTCGGCGAGATCCGGCTCGGAGCTGGCCCCAGGCGGATAGAACAGCGCCTCGAACCCCTCCTCGAGGGCCCGCAGCGAAGCGGCCGGCACCAGCTGGCCGGCGCCGTCGTCGCCCGGGACGGCGGCGAGCGAATAGAGGGGAGCCGGCGGCTCCGCCTTCGCCAGCCACGTCTCCAGCTGGTGGACGAGGACGGTCACCTCGTCGCCGAAGGAGAAGCGGAGCTGCGTCTCCTCGGCGTTCTCGCCGACCTGCGCCAGGAACTCGAACCCCTGCTCGGAGAGATCGCCTTCCTTCAGACGCCCGCGCCAGTGGCGGGCGCGCTCGCCGGCCTCCACCGTCCGCCCCTCGGCGAGCAGCAGGCTGACCTCCAGCGGACCGAGGGCGGGGCTCTCGGGATCGTCCTCGCGCGCGCGGTCGAGCGCCGTCCAGGCCTCCTCCATCTCGCCCTCGACGGCGTAGGCACGCGCCAGGTTCTCCCAGAGCACGGCGCGCAGCGGCGGCCGGAGGTCGCGCGCCAGCCGCTCCGCCTCTTCCCACCGCTCCTCCTCCAGGCCGAGCGCCTCATAGGCTTCGAGCAGGGTGTTGAGCGAGGCCGAGTCGCGCTCGTCCAGCCGCTCCGGACGCTCGAACAGCGGGCGGACCAGCGCCAGCGCCCGGGCCGCGTCGCCATCGTCGAGGAGGGCCGTGGCGACGCCGCCGAGGACCGTCCGCGGCATCCGGCCGGAGGCTCCGAGCGCCTCCACCTGCTCCTGCGGCAGCTCCTCGGCCACCAGCATCCAGATCCCCTCGGCGTCGAGCGGGGGCGCGCCGTCGGCCCATTCGGAGCAGCACTTCTTGTACTTCTTCCCCGAGCCGCAGGGGCAGGGCTCGTTGCGCTCGGGGCGGGCCACCGGCCGCGGCCGGAAGCCGTTGTCCGGCAGCGGCATCGAGTTCCAGAGCGAGCGGCCGAACTCGGTCGCGAACCCTTTCCGGGCCTCCTCGTCGGGGAGCTTCTCGAACAGCTCCGGCAGCAGCCGCGGCGCCGCCTCGTTCATCCAGGCGAAGAAGGCCGCGCCGTCCTCCACCCGCAGCGCCTCGCTCACCGCCTGCCGCAGGAAGAGGGCGAACTCCTCGTACTGCTCCTCGCCGATCTGCTCATCGTCCATCCGCTCTTCATCCAGGTCCATGCATGACACCTCTCGGTGATATTGTTGTTGGAAAGCTAACGCAGGAAAGTTACCGGAAAACGTGACGTCCCGCACGGCGGTTCTCTGGGGACGGACGAACTGTCTTTTATGCTAGCCTTAAAAAATGATCCAGCGGCCTCGAGCCCTGGAAGGAGAACACGGCGGGGGCTCTCTCCCTTCCTGGGAGCCGGTCCTCTCCGATCTCCCATGTTATCTTCCGCTGATTCTGAGGGGGAGTCATGAGTCGCCAGCGTGTCGTCCTGAGCATCGAGCAGGATCTTCTCGATGAGGCCCATGCGGTCGCCGTACGGCAGCACACCTCGGTCAACGAGATGGTCCGCCAGTTCCTGAAGCAGGTGGTGCGGCAGGAGCGGCAGCGGCTCGAGGCGTGGCGCGACGTCCAGAGGCTGCTCGACAAGCCGATGGTGCGCCTGGGCGAGGGGCTGCCGGACCGCGGGGCGCGCCATGAAAGGTGAGCTGACCGCCTTCGTCGACACCGGCGTGCTCGTCTACGCCGTCTGTGCCGATCACCCCGCCCGCCAGCGGCAGGCCCGGGCGATCGTCGAGCGCGGCTTCGTCGAGGGGCGCTTCGCCACCAGCACCCAGGTGCTGATGGAGGTCTACGACATCCTCACCCGCCGCGCCGAGGTCCGCCTCTCCGCCCTCGAGGCCGCCGACTACGTCCGCGCCCTCCGCGAGTGGCACGTCGTGGAGGTCGACACCGACCTCGTCACCGCCGCCCTCGTCCTCGCCGAGCGCGAGCAGCTCACCCCCTGGGACGCCACCATCCTCGAAGCCGCCCGCCGGGCCGACTGCATCCGCGTGTTCTCCGAGGAGCTCCCCGCCGGGCGGGTGTACGAGGGCGTGCGGGTGGAAAACCCCTTCGACTGAAGCGCGGCAACACGCGCTTCTTGTCACGCTTTTGCCATCGGGCCGCACCTTTCAGACAACTCGACATCATCCAGCGGCGAGTGCCCGCCGGATCCTACGATCGAGATCTGTTGAATGTAGTTTTTGTAGGGGAGAAGCCCAATGCGAAACGTAGTTCTTGGAGGACTCGTGTCCCTGCTCGCCCTTGGGGCGACGGCGGCCGGCGCGCAGACCCGCATCATCAAGGCCCACGTCGTGACCGGCGTCAACCGGTTCCTGAGCGAGCCGGTGTTCAACCTCGGACCCTTCGCCGGCATCGGCTTCAACGACCTTGGCGCCTACAATGCCAGCGGCGGCGAGGCCCTGCCGCTGACGGCCGACTCCTCGCCCGACACGGTGCTGGCGTCGCTCGTCGACCCGGTGTTCCTGCAGGCCTTCGGCGTCCCGCCCAGCACGGTCAACACCGCCACCCTGAACATCCCGCTGCGCGACGTCGGCGTCATCGTGGCGCCCGACGGCACGCGGGGGCCGATCAAGAACACCTTCGCGTCGCCCCAGATGGCCCCCAGCCGCGCCAGCCTGGACACGCCGATCACCCTGGGCCGCTGGCTCAAGGCGAAGGGCGTCGCCCGCCTCCGCTGCGCCGGTCAGAGCGCCAAGCTGCAGATCGAGATGTCCGGCCTCATCGAGCACTCCCTCTACGACGTCTGGGGCGTGATGCTGACCGCCCACGGACCGGCGCCGATCTGCCTCGGCGGCTCGCCCTGCGCCTTCGTCACCGACGAGAAGGGGAACGCGAGCTTCGACCGCGATCTCAACTTCTGCCCCTACAAGCTGCGCGCCACCGAGGTGCCGCTGGGCGAGATCGAGGTCCTCTACCACGCCGACCACTCGCTGTACGGCTTCATGCCCGAGCTCTTCGCCGCCGGCTATCCGCCGGGCATCGTTTCCTTCAGCCATCTCGACTTTCCGGTCAGCGCCACCCCCCTGAACTGACCGCTCCCAAGTAGAAGCGCCGGGAGGAGATCCCCCCCTCCTCCCGGCGAGCGTCCGCACCTCAGGCCAGACCTCCCTTCAGAGCGGTCCGCGGTTTGCAAGCACCGCAGGAAGACCGCGCCCCGAGGGTTTCTCGGGGACAAGGAGGTATGGCAATGTCAAAACGATTCACCTCACGAGCCTTCCTGCCTGTCCTGGCTCTCCTCGCAATCGCCCTTTTCGCCGCCTGCTACGGTCCGTACGGGCGCGTCGGAGTCGGCATCGACGTGGAGGGACCGCCGCCGGGCATCCGCGCGGAGGCGGCCATCGACTCGCCGGGACCCGGCTACGCCTTCGTGCCCGGATTCTGGGACTGGGGCCCGGACCGCGCCTGGGCCTGGGTGCCGGGCGCCTGGCAGCGGCCGCCGCACGCGCGCGCCGTCTGGGTGGCCCCCCGCTACCACCAGCGCCGCGCGCACTGGCGGTACGAGCGCGGCCACTGGAAGTAAGCCGGACCGATCAGTAGAGCGGCTGGAAAAAGCCCGAGAACATTTCGGCGAGGCGCCGGCGAAAGCCGCGCCTCTTCCAGTTTTCGTACGTCACCTCGTGACAGTCCTTCTCATCCGCGGCGAAGCTCGCCTCGAGCCGTGAGCCGAACTCCCGATCGTAGAACGACAGGCTGTCCTCCGCGTTCTCCAGCAGCGAGCGGGGATCGAAATTGATCGAGCCGATGATGCTGAAGATGCCGTCGATCACGGCGTCCTTGTTGTGCATCATCGTGTGCTCGTACTCGAGGATCTTGACCCCGCCGGCCAGCAGCTCGCCGTAGTGGAGCTGCGAGGCCATGCGCACCAGGGGCATGTCGATGTGCCGGCCCGGAACCATGATCCGCACGTCGACGCCGCGCTTCGCCGCCGCGATCAGCGAGGCGCGGATCTGCGCGTCGGGCACGAAATAGGCGTTCTGGATGTGGATCGACTTGCGGGCCGATTCGATCGCCACGAAATAGAGCATTTCCGCCAGCGACGACGAATCGCCGCGCGACATCTTCATCCCCTGCGCCGGCACGTCGCCCGCCGGCTCGATGTGCGGATAGAAGGCGTCGCCGGCCAGGACCTCGCCGCTCGTATACGTCCAGTCCTCGGCGAAGATCGCCTGCATCTGCGCCGAGACCGGGCCGGTGGCGCGCACCATCATGTCCCGCCACTCGTTCTCGTTGCGCGCGTCCCCCAGCCAGTCGTCGGCGATGCAGAACCCGCCGGTGAAGCTGACGACGCCGTCCACCACCAGGATCTTGCGGTGCGACCGCCGGCCGATCTTGTAGAGGTTCCACGGCCGGATCGGATGGAACACGTACGCCTTGACCCCCGCCTGCTTCATCCGCTCGAGCAGCGACCCGCTCCGGCTGCTCCCCGTGGCGTCCACCAGCACGCGCACCTGGACCCCGCGCCTGGCGGCGTCCATCAGCGCCGCGGCGAAGATCCCGCCCGCCTTGTCGTCCTTGAAGATGTAGGACTCGAGATCGACCGTCCGTTTGGCGTCGCGGATCGCCCCCGTCATGCCGCCGATGATGGCGTCGCCATTGTTCAGGATCTCGGCGCTGTTCCCCTGCACCATCGAGTTGCCGAACGCGGCGAGCGAGCGGCGGAACGCCCCGTCCTCGACCGCGGCCGGATGGTCCAGCTGGTAGGTGCTCCGCTTGTCGTACGAGATCAGCGTGCACCCTTGGGCCAGCGGCGCCAGCGCGCCGGCGACGAGAAGAAGGCCGGCATAGATCCGGCGATCCCAGCTACCCTGCGAGTCTCTGTCCACGCCTGCCTCCTCGAGAGTCCGAACAGACACCGTTGCGGACTGCACAGAGTATGCCGTTTTCCGGGAAGTGCCCCACCCGGAAGCGGCTCTTGCAGCCCGGCCGGAGCGTGAGAGCAAGAAGAGGCCCAAGCCGCCAGCCCCGCAGGGGCGGCAGGCAGTAGCCCGGATCGTGAGATCCGGGAACCATGACGCCCACCAACTCACGGTCACCCTCGTATACACACTCAGGCGGGCGTCCGCGAAGCCCAGACCCCACGAAGGTGGCCGGTTGGCGAAAAATCAGCTGCCCTTTCGGGGCTCGGGATTGTGCTTGGCTCCGCTGACCTGGCGTTGAAACGCCAGGCTGTTCAAAGCCCGCCCTACGGGCTGTCCCCCAGCCCCTTGAAACAGAGGTGTGTATAAGAGAGGGTGACCTCACGGTCCGGGCTCATGTCTGACGCCCCTGCGGGGCTGGCGTTCGGCGCGGCTACTTGCGCGGCCCCCGCCGCGCCCGTTCGATCAGCCGCGCCGAGTCCTTCATGTACTCCATCATCTTTTCCTGCAACGCCTCGCCGCGGTCGCCCAGGGAGCGGGCGTGGGCGAGGACGGAGCGGGCTTCGTTCTCTTCTCCGGAGGCGAGGAGGGCCATGCCGAGGTGGGTGAGGGTGATCGGCGAGGCTCCGAGCTCGCTCGACCGCGAGAGGAAATCGACCGCCTTGTCGAACTCCTTCCGCTTGTAGTGCACCCAGCCCAGCGCGGCGAGGGGGAACTGCTTGATCTCGTCGGGCGCCAGCTCCACGGAGCGCCGCGCGAAGTCGAGGGCCTCGTCGAGATCCTCTTCCATCTCCGCCAGGTTGTAGGCCATCTCGTAGTAAGCGATCGACTTGGTGAAGTTCGAGCTCCCCTCGTCCAGCAGGCGCTCGCCGATGCGGTTCCCCTCGCGGAACTTGCCCTGGCTGCGCATCGCCTCGATCAGCGCGGCGTAGGCGGTGGCCCGCAGGGTCTCGCCGGGATTGAGGTCGAGCACCTTGCGCGTGACCGCCTCGATCTCCTGGTTGCGGTTCATGTGCAGGCAGAGGAGGGCATAGGACATCAGCAGCGTCGGATTGTCCGGATCGATCGCCAGGGCGCGGCGATAGCAGTTGTGGGCCTGCTTCAGCTTGTCGTGCGAGCGGAACTCCTCGCCCTTGCGGAACCAGACCGCGGCCTCCCCTTCCACTTCGGGAAGCGGCGCGCCGTCGTGGCCGGACAGATAGCTCACCAGGTCCTGGTACTGGAGGCGCTTGGGGTTGAGGCGCTGCGCCTGGCGGAAGGAGTCGAGCGCCTTGCGCGTCCAGTGGCGGTCGAGATAGGCGAGACCCAGCAAGTGGTGAGCCTCCTCGAAGGCCGGATCGTGGCGCACCGCCTCCTGCAGGTAGTGGACGGCCGAGGAGAGCTTGCCCATCTCGTAGTAGCAGCTCCCCAGCAGGAACAGGGCCTGCGGCACCGCGTCGACCTCGACGGCGCGCTCCAGGAAGAGCACGGCCTTGGCGAGGTCCCCCTTGCCGGCGTACACGGCGCCGAGGCTGAAGTGCGGCAGGAAGCTGTCCGGATAGATGGCGACGGCCCGCTTCAGGTACTCCTCGGCGCGGGCGTGGTCGCCGCGCTCGTAGTGGATGACGCCGCTGTAGACGAGCCCCTCGTAGTGGTCCGGCTTGACCTCCAGGACGCGCGCGAAGTAGGTCAGCGCGGCCTCGCTGTTGGCCTCGTTGAAGTGGGTTTCGCCGAGGAAGTAGGCGAGCTCGTAGTTGCCGCGGTCGAGCTTGTAGGCGGCCTCCAGGGCGGCCACGGCGCGCTCGATGTCGAAGGAGAAGAGGGCGTATTCGGCATCCTCCAGGAGCTGGAGGAAGAGCTTCCGCTTGTCGCCGTGGTAGAGGCCGGCGATGCGCTCCTTGGTGGCCAGGAAGCGCTCGCGCTTCTCGAGGGCGAGGAGCTGGTAGTCCATCTTGGACTCCCAGAGCTCGTTCCATTCGTCCCAGCCGATGTATTTCTTCTGCTCCAGCAGCTCGCGCAGCGCGGAGAGGCCGGTCTGGTTGACGAGGGTGTTCTTCTCCTGCTTGTGGAGGGCGCCGAGGAGCTGGCGCACGGTCTCGGCGGTGCGCTTGACGGCCTCCTCGAGGATCGAGATCCGCTCCAGCAGGTGCTCGTCGAACGAGAAGCTCTCCTCGCCCCCCTCTTCGTAGGCCTCCTCCTCCTCGCGCAGGGAGCCCGAGAGCACCAGCAGCTTCTGGTGGCAGCGAACGCAGAATTCGTGGTCGTCCCGGTTCTGGGCGCCACAGACCTGGCAATACATGATTTGCAGTTACTTCCCTTCCCTGTTTATTTCCCCGTAGTCATAGAAGCCGCGCCCCGACTTGCGGCCGAGACGGCCGGCGTCGACCATCTTGACCAGCAGCGGGCAGGGGCGGTACTTGGGATCGCCGAAGCCCTGCTGGAGGACGCGCAGGATGTCGAGGCAGACATCGAGGCCGATCAGGTCGGCCAGCGCCAGGGGTCCCATCGGATGGTTCATCCCCAACTTCATAACCTCGTCGATCGCCTCCGGCTTCCCGACCCCCTCGTAGAGGCAGAAGATCGCCTCGTTGATCATCGGCATCAACACCCGGTTGGAGACGAAGCCGGGGGCGTCGTGGACCTCGACGGGCGTCTTGCCCATCTGCCGCGAGGCGGCCTCGACGGCGTCGTAGGTCTCCTGGCTGGTGGCGAGGCCGCGGATGATCTCGATGAGCTTCATCACCGGCACGGGGTTCATGAAGTGCATGCCGATCACCTTCTCCGGCCGCGAGGTGGCGGCGGCGAGGCGGGTGATCGAGATCGAGCTGGTGTTGGTGGC
>DATBAW010000159.1:0-8118 GCA_036271335.1 Thermoanaerobaculia bacterium | reverse complement strand
AAGCTCTGCGGATTGAGGCCGCCGCTCTCGCTCGCCGTCCAGCGTTCGAGATGGCGCGAGTCCGCGTCGTAGCTGTAGACGTCCGAGGGCGAGCGGGCCCAGCTCAGATCGAACCCCGCCTCGTGCGAGCCGGGGCGGAAGGTGAGGTCGCCGGCGACGCCGGCCGGCAGCTCGGGCGCGGGCAGAGAGGCGCCGGTGGTGGCGTTGAGGAGGTGGAGCTTGCTGACGCCGTCCTCGTTGGTGAAGAAGGCCAGCAGCTTGCCGTCGCTGGTGAGATCGAACGCCTCGACGTCCCAGGGAACGTCGCCGGAGAGCACGGTCGTGGCGCCGGTCGCGAGGTCGAGCCGGACGAGGCGCAGGAACTCGCTGTCGCGGTCCGACAGCGTGTAGACCGAGCGGCCGTCCGACGACCATTTGCCGCCTTGATAGGCGACGGTCGGCGCATCCTTGCCCGCATTTCGGGGCGTGATCGCGTGCACCGCGCCGCCCGCCGCGTCCACCCAGTGGAGATAGGCCTCGTTGGCCGAGATGTCCTCGAAGAGCAGGAGGCGGCGATCGTCCGCGCTCCAGTCGATCGGCGTCCAGGATCCCTGGACCTCGGCGACCCTCCGCTCGCTGCCGGCCACGGCGGGATCGGCGACGTAGACGTCCATGTCGCGGCCGTTGCGGGCGTTGCTCGCGTAGGCGAGGAGCTTGCCGTCGTGCGACCAGAGCGGCGAGACGTAACGGTGGACGCCGTCGGTGAAGCGCCGCGCCCGGCCGCTGCGGCGGTCGAGCAGGAAGAGCTGATAGTTTTCGGCGCCCCCCTCGTTGAGCGAATAGACCAGCTGATCGAGATCGCCGGGACGATAGGTGCCCGCGGTGATCGGATCGCGATAGAACGTCAGCTGCGCGCGGGCGCCCATCGGCGCGGCGACCTCATGGAGCTGCGGGCTCTCCGCGAACCGGGTGCGGATCAGCAGCCGGCGCTCCTTGGGGTGCCAGTCGGCGAAGCTCGCGGTGCGGATGTTCTCGTACGGCAGCAGATCCTCGACGCCGCGCGCGGGGATCGGCGGCACGCCCTGCGCCGTGATGCTCTCCGGCACCGGCACGATCGCCTCCGGGGCCGGCGCGGCGGGCGTGGCGGACCATGCGGCGGAAGCGAGGAGGAGCGCGGCGGCGAGATGAGACGCGATCTTGCCCTTCATGTCGGACCTCCGGAGTAGACAATCCCTTCGAAACGGTTAGACTGATCCAACGGACCTCACCATGGCGAATTTCTACTGCTGCGACCGCTGCCCCTCCTACTGCTGCTCCTACCCGCGGATCCCGGTGCAGGACTCCGACGTCCACCGCCTGGCGGCCCATCTGAGCCTGCCTCCCGAGGTCGTCGCGCGGAAGTTTACCAAGAAGAGCGAGGAACCCGGCGAGGTCGTCCTGCGCCATCAGCCGGACAAGATCTACGGCACCATCTGCAAGTTCATCGACCGCGAGACCCGCCGCTGCACGGTCTACGAAGCGCGCCCGGACATCTGCCGCACCTACCCCGGCACCAACCGTTGCGGCTACTACGACTTCCTGAGCTTCGAGCGCCGCGCGCAGGACGACCCCGAGTTCCTGCCGTCGACGTTCAACCGGCCGAAGGAATAAAAAGAATAAACGAGAAGGGCGGCCTCGCTGGACCGCCCCTCGCGAAAATCCTGAGATCGGTGCGACTACTTCTTTCGGGCCGCGACGCCTGAAGAACCGCCCGTCGTCGGATCCGTGCCATCCGAGGGGAAGCTGCCATCCTTGGCGACGGGTACGCAGAGCTTGTCGGAATTGCCCGCGACAACGTTTTCCGGTCCCGCTCCCAGGTCGATCAGCACCGGGTTCTGATGCGTCAGCTTGAGCCTCTGGTTCAGCGGTTTCCCGTTCAGGGGATAGCAAAGAACGTCCGAGAACTGGATCAGCGGCAGGACGTCCGACGGCGGCGTCCTGCCGTTCTTGGCGACCGGCACGCAGAGCTGAGTGGCCGTCGGGCCGACGATCGTGGTGGTCTCCCGCGGCAGCTTCGCGAACAGCGGGTTGAGATGGGTCAGATCGATCGTGCCGAAGACCTGGGTGGTCGCGTCCACGCCATAGCACTCGACGTCGAGGTACTGGACGAGTTGCAGGACCGCGTCCGGCACGGCCTGATCGTTCTTGGCGACCGGCACGCAGAGCTGCTGCGGCTGGCGGACGGTGACGTCGTCGCTCGGTCCGAACATCCCCGCGATGATCGGATTGAGGTGGTCGAGATGGAGCTTGAGGTCGAGAGAGTTGCCCTTGATCGCGTAGCATTTCCAGTCGAGGTACTGGATGAACGGCAGGACGTCCGAGGAGGGCGTTAGGTCGTTCTTCTGGACCGGCACGCAGAGATCCTGCGGCACGCCCACGGTGACGGTCTGCGTGGGAATTCCCTTGCCCACGAGAACGGGATTGAGCTGATCCAGCCGCAGCGTCAGGCCGAGCGGAGGCTGGGCGTCGAGCAGGTAGCAGCGCTCGTCGAGGAAGCTGACGAAACGGGCCGGTGGCGGCAGCGTCTGGCCCTTCACCGCCGGGGACGTCGAGAGGAGAGCGCCAAGGACGAGGGCACCGAGGGGGGCCGTGCGGAAAAGCATCTTCATACAAGGTCTCCTTGCTGCTTCGAAAGCAGCCGGTCCATGAGGTTGAAGACCCGGGCCCGGGGTGGCGCCTCGTGTTGAAGCGCTATCTACAATATTGTAGTGCTCGCTGTCGGGCTGGGCGGGACAGAGCGGCCGGAGAGGGCGGAACGCCCTCTCCCTTGACTTGCGCCGACGGATCGCTATAAGCTATCGGCCTGCTGTGGAGTCAATGGTTGACTCTAGGGTACCCAAGCCATACATCGACGAAAGGGACCTGGTGCTACGAGGGTCCCTTTTGTGTTTGTGGCTACCACAAGGAAAGAGAGACAAAAGACATGCGGAACACTGGAAAAGTGAAGTGGTTCAATGACACCAAGGGCTTCGGCTTCATCACGCCGGAGGATGGGGGCAAGGACCTCTTCGTGCATCACTCGGCCATCCAGGGCTCGGGCTTCAAGAGCCTGGCCGAGGGCGACCGCGTTGAGTTCGACGTCGTCCAGGGCCAGAAGGGCCCGGCGGCTGAGAACGTCAGCAAGATTGCCTGAAAACTAATCTCTTCGCGCCGCGAGGCGCTCCCTATAAAGGAATGAGATCGGGACCATCCAGCTTGGATGGTCCTTTCTGCTTTTACCTGGCCAGGGTAGAATCACCTTATGGCGATTCGGGTATTGGGTAAAGCAGCACAGGGTAAAGCACGGTGGAGCATGGTCCTGTGCGGCCTTGTCCTGCTCGGCACGTTCGCCGCCGAGGGTCAGACGACGCCTGCCGCCGGCCACGGCCCCTACTTCCCCGCGGACGCGCCCTGGTACCAGGACATCTCAGCGGCTCCGGTCGACGCCGAGTCGTCGGCGGTGATCAGCTGGCTCAACGGCCAGGGGTGGGGGGGCGGTCAGATGCAGATCGATTTCTCGATCGAGGTGCTGGCGGCGGACGGCAGCGCGCTTCGCAGCTTCACAACGACGTCCGACTTCTTCAACCCCGACTGCGACCACGTGCCGATGCCGGTGCCCGCCGGCGGCGCGCTGGAAGGCGAGAACGGCTACCAGTGCACCGGCGACGGCGACTGCCACTTGCTCGTCGTCGACCGGCCGAACCACAAGCTCTACGAGATGTGGCGGGCGAACATCACCAGCCCCCCCTCCAGCCAGTTCACCGGCGGCTGCCTCGCGGTGTGGGACATGAATCTCACCTATCCGCCGGTCGCGCGCGGCCAGGGGTGCACCAGCGCGGACGGCGCCGGCTTCCCCATGTCGCCGCTGCTGTTCAGCGCCGACGAGGTGGCGGCCGGGCACATCGATCACGCCATCCGCTTCATCCTGCCCAACGGCCGCATCCGCCAGCACACCTACGTCCATCCGGCGACGCACACGACCAACCCCACCAGCGGCCCGGCGACGGCGCCTCCCTATGGCGCCCGGCTCCGCCTGCGCGCCGACTATCCGCTCGCCAGCCTCCCCAACGACGCGGCGCGGGTGGTGGCGCGGGCGATGCAGAAGTACGGCATCCTGCTCGCCGACGGCGGCACGATCGCCCTCACCGCCCAGAACGACACCTTCACCGCCGCCAAATGGAGCGGCCTCCTCGGTCCGCACGACCTTGCCGCCCTCCACGTCTCCGACTTCCAGATGGTGGCCGGCGGCGACCGCTACGACATCGCCGTCGACTGCGTCCGCACCAAGCCGCTGTTCTACGACGGCCTGGAGCTCGGGGACTTCACCAAGTGGAGCGCGGCGGTTCCGTAAGAGCGGGATTCTTTCCGGCCTCCGGCATAAGATAGTCCTCGAATCCCGCGACGCGCGGGAGGAGAGGGCTCATGAGCAAGCGACCTTTCGACATCGACCGGGCGATGGAGCGGATCGGCGAGGCCGTCCGCCCGTTCCCGAAGGCGGCCCTGTTCGAGCTGGCGGACGAGGGGTTCGGCGCGCCGTTCGAGCAGCTGGTGGCCTGCATGATCTCGATCCGCACCCTGGACGAGACCACGCTGGTCTGCGCGCGCCGGCTGTTCGCGCTCGCCCGCACGGCGAAGGCGATGAGCCGGCTGGCGGAGGAGCGGATCGACGAGGCGATCGGCCTCAGCACCTTCCACACGCCCAAGGCGCGGCAGATCCGCGAGATCGCCCGGCGGATCGTGGCGGATCACGGCGGCGAGCTGCCGTGCGAGAGCGAGGTTCTGCTCTCCTTTCCGGGGGTCGGACCGAAGTGCGCCAACCTCGTGCTCGGCATCGGCTGCGGCCAAGCGCGCATCGGCGTGGACGTCCACGTGGATCGGGTCACGAACCGCTGGGGGTACGTCCAGGAGAAGACGCCCGAGAAGACGATGGTGGCGCTGGCGGCGAAGCTGCCGAAGAAATACTGGGTGGAGATCAACCGCCTGCTGGTTCCCTTCGGCAAGCACGTCTGCACCGGCAAGCTGCCCAAGTGCTCCGCCTGCCCGGTGCTCGACATGTGCCGGCAGGTGGGGGTGACGGCGCACCGGTGACCAGGTTCGGGTGTGTCTCGACTAAACTATTGCCGAGGAGAATCCATGACCAGAACCACGATCTCTCAGGCCGACCTTGCCAGAAATCCCCAGGCGGCAGTGGATAAGGCCCAGCACGGAAGCGTGGCGGTCGTGGAGGGTTCCGGGAGAGAACAAGTGATCCTCCTTGAGCCTCTGGATTTTCGTCTCCTTCGTGCGCTGGCGCTGTGCGCCCTCGAGCCTAGAGAACGCGACGAGGAGACAGAGGATCCGACGGTCGGAATCCTGCAGTCCTATCTGGGCGATGAGATCAGTCTCGGCAAGGCCGCCGAGCTTCTCGACCTCTCGCGCTTCGAGCTGCAGGAGCGCTTCCACCACCTTGGCATTCCGTTGCGCCTCGGGTCGGTCACCCTGGAAGAGGCGCGGGCCGAGGTCGCCGCAGCGCTGAAGGCCGGCTGAGCGGGCTTCTCCGATGCCCGTCATTCTGGCCGACACGACGGTCCTCAATAACTTTGCGCAGATCGGGCGGCCGGATCTCTTGCAGAAGGCTTTTCCCGGTCTGGCTGCTCCCAGGGAAGTGCGCATGGAGCTGTCCGAAGGGGAGCGGTTGGGACTCGTTCCGGCAGCAGACTGGTCCTGGCTCGAGACTCTCGACCTCGAAGACCGCGAGAGCGACCGCGCCGCCGAGCTACGGCGCCATCTTCAGGACGGAGAGGCTGCCTGCCTCGCCATGGTTGAGTCCCGCGGTGGAATGGTGCTGACCGACGATGGCGCCGCGCGCCGCTTTGCCGCCAAGCTCTCGATCGAAGTCTCTGGGACCCTCGGGGTTTTGGCGCGGCTCCTTCATCACGAAGTCCTCACTCTCGTACAAGGCGACGCCTTCCTCGCGCAGATGATGGCCCGCGGGTACCGCTGTCCCATCCGATCGCTTCGCGAGCTGACCTGACCACCTGGTATAGGCACCGCTGAAGCGGCGTTCCCCTCTGATACCCTTCCGCCGTGCTCCGCGAAATCCACGTCCGTAACCTGGCCGTCCTGGCCGAGGCCGCCGTCGAGTTCGGCGCGGGGTTCAATGTGCTGTCCGGCGAGACGGGCGCGGGCAAGTCGATCGTGGTCGACTCGCTGTCGCTGCTGGCAGGGTCGCGGGCGAGCACGGACATGGTCCGCACCGGCGCCGAGGCGCTCACGGTGTCGGGCGTTTTCGAGCCGGAGGGGAAGGGGTGGCGCGCGGTGCTCGAGGAGGCGGGGCTGGAGGTCGAGGGGGACGAGGTGCTGGTGCGCCGCGAGATCGGCCGCAGCGGACGCAACCGCGTCTTCGTCAACGACCAGCCGACGACCCTGCGGCTGCTCGCCGATCTCGCTCCCTATCTCCTGCGCATCCATGGCCAGCGTGACGAGCTCGGCCTGATCGAGCCCGACCTCCAGCGCGCCATGCTCGACCGCAGCGGTGGCGCGGCGGCGGCGCCGCTGCTGGCGCGGGTGGCCGAGGCGTTCGAGCAGCGCGCGCGCCTCGCCGAGCGGCTGGAGCGCCTGTCGGGGGACGACCGCATGCGCCGCGAGCGGATCGACTTCCTCCGCTTCCAGGCCGCCGAGATCGACGACGCCAAGCTGCGCGCCGGCGAGGAGATGGAGCTGCGGGCGGAGCGCGACGTGCTGCGCAACGCCGAGGCGATCTCCGTCGCGCTCGGCACCGCCTTCGCCCTGCTGTTCGACGAGGAGGACGCGGCCGTCGAGAAGACGGGCAAGGCCGGCACGCTGCTCGCCGGGATCGAAGCCTGGGAGCCGGGCGCGGCGGGCTGGCGGGCCGAGATCGACGAGGCGCGCATCCGCCTGGAGGAGACGGCGCGTTCGCTGCGCCATCGGCTCGACGGCCTGGAGGCCGATCCGGCGCGGCTCGATTTCGTCGAGGAGCGCCTGGCCACGATCGATCGCCTGCTCCGCAAGCATGGCGGCGATTCCGGCGCGGTGCTCGCCCGGCGCACCGAGATCGAAACCGAGCTGGCCGAGCTGGAGGGCGATGACGCCGACCGCGACGAGCTGGCCGGCAAGGTCGCCGCCGCCCTCGCCGCTTACCGCGAGGCCGCCCTGGCGCTCTCCACGGCGCGCGAGGAGTGGGGAAGGGCGCTGACCGCGCGGATCGAGGGAGAGCTGAAGGATCTCGGCCTCGCCCGCGCGCGGCTCACCGTGGCGCTCGAACGGCGCCGCCGCGCCGGCAGTCCCCTGGCCATCAACGAAGAGGAGATCGAGTTCGGCCGCGACGGCATCGATCAGGTGGTCTTCCTCTTCGCGCCCAATCCCGGCGAGCCACCGCGGCCCTTGGCGCGCATCGCCTCCGGAGGCGAGCTGTCGCGCATCCATCTCGCCCTCCAGCTCGCCTCGCGGGGCGAGGCCGAGAAAGCGCGGCCGACGCTGGTGTTCGACGAGGTGGACACCGGCATCGGCGGCGCCGAGGCCGCCGCGATCGGCGCCAAGCTGCAGCGTCTCGCCAAAGGCGGGCAGATCCTCGCCGTGACCCATCTGCCGCAGGTGGCGAGTCACGGCGACCTCCACTTCAAGGTCGGCAAGCGGGTGGAGGGCGAGCGCACCAGCGTGCACGTCGAGGAGCTCGACGCCGACGCCCGCGTCGAGGAGGTCGCCCGCATGCTCGCCGGCAAGCAGATCACCGAGACCTCCCTCTCCCACGCCCGCGAGCTGATCGCCGGCGCGGCCCGCAAGCGGAAGTGAGCCCTCACCCCCTGGCTCCGTCTCCCGGCCCTCCGCCCGCCCAAGGAGCCTGCATGGCAGGAATCGTGGCTCGTCGAAGGGTTCTGTTTTGTAGAGACGCTCCCGGCCCGTCCACGACACCCTTGCGCAGGCCACGGGGACGGCGGGACGTCTCCGCCGGAGAGGAACCCTTTCCTTCTTCCACCGCCTGCGAGAAGACCTCCACGACGACCGCTGGGTTCGAGCTGCGGCCTTCCCAGAAGACATTTGCCATCGGCACCGGCCAACCCTCCGCCGGAGACGTCCCGCCGTCCCCGTGGCCTGCACAGGTTGTCGTGGACGGGCTGGGAA
>DATBAW010000158.1:0-4146 GCA_036271335.1 Thermoanaerobaculia bacterium | reverse complement strand
GGCGATCGCCTCGCCGTCCCGGTCCAGGCAGACGACCCGCGCCACCGCCGACAACGACGACGGCAGCCGGCCGAGCAGCCGCTCCTCGGCGACCAGCACCGGCACGGCGCTGTCCGCCATCACCAGACCCAGACGCTCCGCGGGGTGCGACGGATCGAGCGGCACATAGGCCCCGCCCGCCTTGAGGATGCCCAGCAGGGCCACCACCATCGCCGCCGAGCGCTCCACGCACAGACCCACCCGCACCTCCGCTCCCACGCCCCAACGCCGCAGGTGCCGCGCCAGACGGTTCGACCGCGCCGACAGCTCGCCGTAGCTCAGCCGCTCGGCTCCGAAGCCCACCGCCCACGCCTCCGGCCGCGACGCCGCCTGCCGTTCGAACAGCTCGTGCAGCAGCGTCTCGCCCGGCCACGACACCGCCGTCTCGTTCCACTCGACCAGCAGCTGACGCCGCTCGGAGGCCGACAGCAGCGGCAGCTCGGACAAACGCTGGCCGGGAGCGTCAGCGATCCCGCGCAGCAGAGCCGTGAAATGCCGCGCCAGCCGCTCGGCCGTCTCCGGTTCGAACAGGTCGGAGTTGTATTCGAGCCAGCCGGTGAGCCCGTCTCCGGATTCGATGAAGCTCAGCGAGAGGTCGAGCTGCGCCTGGCCGTGCTCGACGGTCAGTGGCTCCAGCGTCAGCCGGGTGAGCTCGACGCGCGACGGACGGGCGTTCTGCAGGTTGAACATCACCTGGAACAACGGCGAGTAGCTCAGGGTGCGCTCCGGCCGCAGCTCATCCACCAGTTTCTCGAACGGCAGGTCCTGATGGGAAAACGCCCCCAAGGAAGCCTCGCGCACCCGCCGCGCCAGCTCGACGAACTCTGGATCTCCGCCCAGATCGGTCCGCAGCACCAGGGTGTTGACGAAAAAGCCCACCAGCTTTTCGATCTCGACCTGGCGGCGATTGGCGATCGGAGAGCCGATGGAGAGATCGGCCTGCCCCGTATAGCGGCCGAGCAGGGCCTCGAAGGCTGCCAGCAGGACCATGAAGGGGGTGAGCTCCTCGCGGCGCCCCAGGACGGTCAGCTCGCGCGCCAGGTCGCCGGGCACGGTCACCGGACGGCGGCCACCGTGGAAGCTCTGCACCGCCGGCCGGGGGAAGTCGGTCGGCAGCTCCAGGAGCGGCGGTGCGCCGGCGAGGCGCCGACGCCAGTAACCGAGCTGCTCGGCCAGGACGCCGCCGCTCATCCAGCGCCGCTGCCAGACGGCAAAGTCGGCATACTGGAGCGGCAGCTCGGGCAGCGGCGAGAGAGCTGCCCTGGTGAAGGCCTCGTAGAGCGCCGTCAGCTCCGCCAGCAGAATGCCGATCGACCAGCCGTCGGAGACGATGTGGTGGATGACGACGAGGAGCAGATGGTGCTGCGCGTCCAACCGGAACAGAGTGGCCCGCAGCAGGCCGCCGGCGCGAAGGTCGAAGGGGACGCGGACGGCTCGCGTCACCAGGCGCAGAGCCTCGGGCTTGCGCTCCGCCGCGGGCAGGGCACCGAGGTCGACCCGCTCGACCGCGAACGGTCGGGGAGGCTCGACCACCTGCGAGCCCTGGCCGCCCGACTCCTCGAAGCGGGTCCGCAGCGACTCTTGCCGGCGTACGATCTCGGAGAAGGCGCGGTCGAGAACCCCGGCGTCCAGCCGGCCGGCGAGGCGGACGGTCTCGAACAGGTTGTAGGCGGTGCTCTCCGGCTCGAGCTGGGCGAGGAACCAGAGCCGCTGCTGCGCGAAGGAGAGCGGGAAGGAGGTCGCTCCCGCCAGGCGCGGCAAAGGCCGCGGCCTGGCGACGTCGTCCTCCTGCTGGCGCTTGAGACGCAGCTCCAGCAATCGTCTCTGCTCGGGGGTAAGAGAGGCGATCCGCTGGCTGAAGTCCTTCTCGGGGACGCTCATCGGGATTCCTCGGCATACGCCGCCTGGGCAGCTTCTGGGGAGAGCCCCTCGATCTCCCGCAGGAGCGCCTCCAGATCGTCGCCGGCGGCCGGCGCCGGCCGGCTCGCCACGCGCTCGGCGAGGCCACCCACGGTCGGCGCCTCGAACAGGGCTTCGAGCGGCAGGTCGACGCGCAACCCCTCCCGCAAGCGGGAGATCACCTGGGTGGCCAGCAGCGAATGGCCGCCCAGGTCGAAGAAGTTGTCGTGGATCCCCACGCGCTCGATCCCCAGCAGCTCCTGCCAGATGGTGGCGATCGCCGCCTCGGTCTCATCGCGCGGCGCGGCGTAGGCGCTGCGCAGGTCGGGGCGCGCGTAAGCGGCCCGCGCCGCCGGCGCGGCCGCCGTCACACCCCCCTTGGCGAGAGCCCGCAGGTGAGCGGCGACGGCTCCGAGGTCGCGGGTCGAGACGACGATCTGCGGCAGCTCCGTCCGCTCGAGGATGCGCGCGCAGAGCTCGCGCCCTTCGGCCGGCGCGATGCCGGTGGCCAGCGCGGCCTCGCGCGCCCGGCGCAGCTCCTCCGGCAATCCCCGGACGTCCGCCGCCATGCCGACCTCGCGCCAGGTGTCCCAGTCGATCGCGACGGTCAGCATCCCCGGCCGGCGGCCGCGCGCCTGCGCGAAGGCGTCGAAGAAGGCGCCGGCGGCGCAGAGATCCACCTGCCCCGGCTCGCCGAAGAGAGCGCCGGTGGACGCGGTGAGAACCAGGAAGTCGAGAGGATCGTCCGCCAGCAGCTCGGCGAGCAGGAGCGCGCCGTGGACGCGGGGCGCCAGCGCACGCTCCGACTCCGCCGCCGTCCGGCGCTGGATCAGCCCGCCCTCCGGCCCTCCCGCCGCGTGGACGACGCCGTGCAGGGCGCCGAAGCGCCGCCGGACCGCGTCCAGGGCCCGCGCCAGGGCGGCGCGGTCGCTGACGTCGGCCACCACCGGGAGCACCTCCGCTCCCAGCTCCTCCAGGGCCAGCAGGCGGCGGATCCGGTCCGCCTCCGGATCGCCCGCGGCGAGCCGCGCCGGCCACTCCTCGCGCGGCGGCAGCGGCGTCCGTCCCAGGAGGGCCAGACGCGACCGCCGGCCCGACGCCAGGGCCTTCGCGATCTCGGAGCCGACCCCCCCGAGGCCGCCGGTGACGAGATAGACGCCGTCCTCGCGCAGCCGCGGCGGCTCGGCCGCCGCGCCGTCGAGGCGGACCGGCTGCCAGTCGGGAGCCCAGCGGCGCGATCCGCGCAGGGCGACCTCCCGGAGGTCCGTGGGGCCGGCGGCGATCTCCCGCAGCAGCGCGACGGGATCGAACGCCGGTTCCACGTCGATGACCCGGCAGGAGACGTGCTGCAGCTCCCACGGGATCACCCGCACGGGACCCAGCAGGGTCGCCCGTTCCGGGTGCAGCTCTTCACTTCCCAGGACGTCGAAAAGCCCGGAGGTGACGACGCAGAGATCGATCGGCGCGGCGGATTCCGCCAGCGCCTGAGCGGTCCGGACGAGGCTCCGGAAGCCACGCTCCTGAGCCTCCTCGAACCCACCCCCGGCCAGGCTCCAGAGATGGACGAGGGTGTGCACGGGCCTCCCGTCGGCCCGCAGCGCCGCGATCCGCGCCGCGACGTCCTCCCCCGGCTCCAACGTTGCCACGTCCCACCCCGCCGTGCGCAGGCGCTCGGCCATCCCCGCCGCGTCGAACACCAGGCAGCGGCCGCCGGCAGCCCGCGCCGCCGGGGCGACTACGCGCCGCCAGGTCGGCGCGTAGAGCCAGTCGGCCGGATCGGGCCGCTTCGCCAGCGAAGGCCGGCGCGCGTCGTTCCGGCCGAGCCCCAACGGGCCGGCCCCCTCGATCCAGTAGCGCTGGCGCTCGAACGGGTAGGTCGGCAGCGAGACACGCCGGCGGCGCTCGCCGGCATGGAACGCCGGCCAGTCGATCTCGACTCCCGCCAGCCACAGGTGGCCGAGGGTCGTCAGCGCGAACGCGAGGTCTCCCCGCCGGTCGTTCGGATGCGGCAGCGAGGCGAGAGCGGCCGGAGAGCCCTCCCGTTCGCGCACCAGGGTGGCCAGCGCATTCCCCGGTCCGACTTCCAGGAAGAGGCGGCCGGGCTCGCGCAGCAGCTCGCCGATCCCTGCCGAGAAGCGCACGGCGTTGCGCAGGTGGCGCCCCCAATAGGCTGGATCGGTCGCCTCCCCGGCGGTGATCCAGGTGCCG
>DATBAW010000157.1:0-20534 GCA_036271335.1 Thermoanaerobaculia bacterium | reverse complement strand
CCCAGCGCCACCAGCAGGGTGATGGCGATCTGGAGCGCCACCGAGACGACGTGGAAGGGGGCCGGCTGCAGGCCGAAGCCGCGGGCCACCAGCGAGTAGGCCCAGCCGAAGGCCGGGCGGTAGTAGTTGGACGGCAGCGCGCCGCGGTCGGCGTAGAAGCCCCAGAACGGCTGGGTGAGGAACATCCGGAAGCCGTCCGGATCGCGCAGCCAGGGATTGCGCTCGATCTGGACGTGATCGTCGTAGACGAACTCGAAGCCGGCCGAGGCGCCGTAGATGGCCAGGATGGCGAGCGCGAGCAGCGCCGTGCCGAAGAGGGTGCGGCGGTCGATGGCAAGCTTCATGGCGGGTGGTATCATGCACCGCCTTTGAGCGAGCGGGAGCTTTCGTTGAACGAAACCAACACTTCGACCGGAGTCCGGCTGAGCGTCGTCGTCCCGGTCTACAACGAGCGCTACCTGGTGGCCGAGCTGGTCCACCGGGTGCTCGCGGTGTCCGCGCCCCAGATCCGCGAGCTCGAGCTCCTGCTCGTCGACGACGGCTCGAAGGACGGCAGCCTCGACATCCTGCGCGGGCTCGCGGCCGAGTACCCCGACCGTATCCGCCTGCTGGAGCAGGGGAAGAACCAGGGGAAGGGAGCGGCCATCCGCCGGGGGATCGCCGAGGCCACCGGCGACCTGATCCTCTTCCAGGACGCCGACCTCGAATACGATCCGCGCGACTATCCGCGGCTGATCCGCCCGTTCCTCGAGGACGGCGCGGACGTCGTCTACGGCTCGCGCTTCCTGCCCAGCGAGCGGCGCCGCGTCCTCAACTACCGCCATACGCTCGGCAACCAGATGCTGACCCGCTTCAGCAACTGGCTCACCGACCTCAACCTGACCGACATGGAGACCTGCTACAAGGTCTTCCGGGCGCCGCTGCTGAAGTCGATCCCCATCCGTTCCAACGACTTCGCCATGGAGCCGGAGATCACCGCCAAGGTCGCCAAGCGCGAGTGCCGGATCTTCGAGGTGCCGATCAGCTATCTCGGCCGCACCTACCGCGAGGGGAAGAAGATCGGCTGGAAGGACGGCTTCAAGGCCATCCGGACGATGATCAAGTACCACCTGCTCGACGACATCTACGCCGAGGACGAGTATGGCTCCCACATCCTGCACAGCCTGGAGAAGGCGCAGAACTTCAACCGCTGGATGGCCGAGGCGATCGCCCCCCACGTCGGCGCCCGGGTGCTGGAGATCGGCGCCGGCATCGGCAACATCACCACTTGGCTGCTGCCGCGCGACACCTACCTGGCGAGCGACATCAACCCGAACTACCTCGACTACCTGAAGAACCTCTCGCTGGGCAAGCCCTACCTCAAGGTGGACCGCATCGACCTCGAGGACCCCGCCTGCTTCCAGCCCTGGCTGGGGACGTTCGACACCGTCGTCTGCCTCAACGTCCTGGAGCACGTGCGGGACCCGCTGATGGCTCTGCGCAACATGCACAGCGCCCTGGCGCCCGGGGGGCGGGCGGTGCTCTACGTGCCGCAGGGGGCGGCTCTCTACTCCAGCCTCGACGAGGTGCTCGGCCACCGCTGCCGCTACTCGAAGGAGATGCTCGCCGGCGAGCTCCGCGCCACCGGCTTCGAGCTGGAGTCGATGCGGGACTTCAACCATCTCGCCATCCCCGGCTGGTTCGTCAACGGCAAGCTCTTCAAGCGGCGTCACTTCAGCCGCTCGCAGCTGAAGATCTTCAACCTGATGGTGCCGGTGGTGCGCCGGATCGACGGCCTGATTCCCGGCAAGGGGCTGGGGATCATCGCCGTGGCGCGCAAGCCGGCCTGAACGGAAATCGGTATGAGGCGGTTCGGACGGTGCGCGGCGGCCGCTGCGCTGCTCCTCGTGCTCGCCGGCTGTTCCGGGCACCCGCATCAGCGGACGGCCCGCCGCGACAACGTCGTGGTGGTCGTCATCGACACCCTCCGCCAGGATCACCTGGCGACCTACGGCTATGCGCGGGATACCGCCCCTTTTCTGGGCGAGCTGGCGCGGCAGGGGGCCGTCTTCGACGGCGTGACCCCGGCGCCCTGGACCAAGCCGGCCACCTTGGCGCTGCTGACCGGTCTCCATCCGGTGCGCCACCAGGCGTTCGACCGGCTGGATGCCCTCCCCGCCGCCGCCGTCACCCTGGCCCAGCGGTTGCGCGGCGAGGGGTACCAGACCTTCGCGGCGAGCGCCAACGGCTGGGTCTCGCGGGCTTTCGGCTTCGATCGCGGCTTCGACACCTTCCTGTACCGCGACAGCCTCAAGTCCGGGGAGCTCAACCGCCAGCTGCTGCCGATGCTCGGCCGCCTCAAAGCCCCGTTCTTCCTCTACGTCCACTACATCGATCCCCACGCTCCCTACACCCCCGACCGCGGCTGGGACGGCAAACCGCTTCCCGAGCCCCTGCGTTCGCGCCCGGTGACGATCGAGGAGCTCGACGCCACCCATTTCGTCCACCGCTCGCCGGAGCTGATGGCACGGGCCCGCGACCTCTACGACGGCGAGATCCGGCAGGCCGACGAGGGGCTCCGGGCGCTGGTGAGCACGCTCGCCCGGCAGGGATTGATGAAGAACACCGTGCTGGTGGTGGCCGCCGACCACGGCGAGGAGCTGGGCGAGCACGGGCGGATGAGCCACGGGCAGACGGTCTATCAGGAAGTGCTGCGCGTCCCCCTGGTGATCCGCGCTCCGGGCCTCATCGCGGCCGGTCAGCGCCTGGGCCGGGCGAGCCTGCTCGACGTGGTCCCCACGCTCCTCGATCTGCTGGGGGTACGCCGGCCCGAAAACGACAAATCCCTGGACGGCGTCAGCCTCGCCGGCCTGCTGACTCAGGGCCTGGCCCCGGCGACCGACGACCGCCCCTTCCTCTCTCATCTCGACTTCGTGGACGGCACAGGGCTGGCCCTGACCCAGGGGCGGTGGAAGCTGGTGCTCGGCAAGAACCCATACCGGAAGGAGCTCTTCGATCTCCGGACCGATCCGGCGGAGACGCACAACCTGCTGGGGGAGCCTGGCTCCGCCGAGCCTTTCCAGCGGCTGTCGGAGGAGCTGGCCCGGCGCTACAACCTCTACTCCCGCGCCTCCCTGGAAAGGACGACGGTCCAGGTGCAGGGCGATCTGCAGCAGCGCCTCGCCGCCCTCGGTTACGTCGAGGTGCGCGCATCCCATGCGCGCCACGTGCCGCGACGGGTGACGGCGCCGGATTCCTTCCCCAACGGCAACCTCGGTTGGGCCGGCGCCGGCAGCGTCGGTCCCTGCGTCGACCTCAGCCAGCAGGAGGCTCTGCCGCCCCCGCTCCTGGCCGGCTGGTACGAGTCGGACGGCACGGGGCGCTGGAGCGCTCCCACCGGCACCCTCCTCCTCGGCGCTCCCGGCGGCCAGGGCCCGTCGGACGTCGACGTTCGCGGCATCAATTTCCGGCCCGCGCCGGTGGATGGATCGCTGCGCGTCAACGGCGTCGCGATGCAGCGTTTCACGCTGGCCCCCGGTCCGTTCGAGCTCGCCGTGCCGGTCACCGGCGTCGCCCTGACCGATCCCTCGCTGGTGGAGATCGCCACCGACACCGAATACGTGCCGTCCCGGCACGGCGACTCGAAGGACGACCGCTCGCTCGGTCTCTTCGTCACGCGGGTCTGCCTGCGAACGGCCGGCGGGACGGGACGCTAGGGCTTGTCAAGACAGAAGTGATGCATTTTTCGTAGGGGCGGCCCTATGTGGCCGCCCTGGGTGGGGGAGATTCCCGACCGGACTGGCCCCCCTCCCAGGGCGGCCACGTAGGGCCGCCCCTACAAATCCACCATTTCTAGGGTGACGGCGGACTAGGGACGGGGCGCCGCGCCGGGCTCACCGCAACAGGGCGTCCCGGGCCCGTGCAGAAGCTCGAAGGGGATGCGGTGGTTCCGGTGCTCCAGGAGGATCGGCGCGTCCTCGAGCTTCCAGACGTTGCGCATCCCGACGTCCGCCGGATCGTTGATCACCAGGTCGCTGATCCCCGAGTACTGGAAGGCGCCAATCGCCTGGACCCAGACCGCGAGCAGGCAGCAGCCCACGAAGGCGGCGCGGGCCGGCCGGCCGAGCGTGAAGGGCACCGGGGCCAGCATCCAGATCAGGACCGGCACCATGTCGGTGAGCAGCCGGTAGCCGAACGACATCCCCGCCCGCCAGTCCCACTGCGCATAGAGGCAGAGCTGCGCCACCACGCCGGCGGTGAGGCAGAGGGTGAGGGCCCGCGTGCTCCGGTCGGCCAGGACGCGGTGAAAGAGCAGCGGCAGGAACAGGAAGAAGGGGGAGTAGACGAACAGGCCCCGCCCCGGGCTGACCAGCAGCCCCGCCAGTCCGGGGAGGATGGGGTGGCTGAACAGGGAGTCGACCATGCCGGAGGCGCCGTAGCCGCCGCTGAGACGGTGGAACATCGTCAGGTTATAGGCCACGACAAGCAGCCCCGGCACCGCCGCCGCCGCGGCGAACCAGACGGCCCGGCGGCGGGCCCAGAGCAGGGCATAGATCCCGAAGGCGATCGTGAACAGGAGGTCCGGCGGGCGGTTGGCCGCCATCAGGCCGGCGAGCGCGCCGGCGGCCAGCAGGTTGCCCGTCGCCGGCTCACCGGTGAGAAACCAGAGCGTCCCCACCGCCAGCAGCTCCGCCGTGCCGTGCTGCCAGAGCGCCTGGCTGCCGGTCACCCAGGTGGCGGTGGCGAAGGCGAAGACGAGGGTGAGGAGGAGCGCCGGCCGCGGTTCGAGCCGGCGGCGCAGCAGCAAGAACATCCAGGCCACGGCGGCGGCGGCGATGGCGCTGGCCGCCAGCTTCTCCAGGAGCCGGCCGAGCCAGCTCATCCGTTCGTAGGTCTCTCCCGCTGACCGCGCCCAGAGCGCGGCGGGGAGGTAGAGGGGGGAGGCCAGCAGGGGCGCGACGATCGGATAGAGCGAGGCGACGTGGCCGTTCACGGTGGGCTGGATCCAGTAGGGATTCGGCCATCGCTGCGCCGTGACCTCGCGGATCGGGTCGAGATAGAGCGTGCCGTGGTTCCAGAGGGCGAACGGGAGGAAGCGGGCGGGGTAGCTGTCGCCGGCCCCGATGACGTGGAAATTGGCGTTGTAGACCAGGAGGGCCAGCAGGGCCAGGACGACGGCCGTCCGCCGGTCGCCGGAAGGGAGTGCTCGAGGTATCAAGGAGGACCAGTTTATCCGATCCGATGCGCCGATCCGATGAGGTATCCTTCGCCGCATGAAAGCCGAGCCAGCGTCGGGAAGTGTCTGCGTCACCGGCGGCGCCGGGTTCATCGGCTCGCACGTCGCCGAAGCCTTCCTGGCGGCGGGACGGCGGGTGCTGATCCTCGACGACCTGTCCGGGGGCAAGCGGGAGAACGTGCCGGCGGGGGCCGAGCTGCACGTCCTCGACATCCGCTCCCAGGAGGCCGCGGCGCTGGTGCGCGATTCCGGGGTGGAGATCCTGGTCCATCACGCGGCGCAGATGGACGTCCGCCGCTCGGTGGAGGACCCGGTCTTCGACGCCGGCGTCAACGTCGTGGGGAGCCTGAGCCTGGCCGAGGCCGCCCGCCGGGGGGGCGTGCGGCAGATCCTCTTCGCCTCGACCGGCGGCGCCATCTACGGCGAGCAGGACCGGTTTCCGGCCGACGAGACCCATCCGGCGCGGCCGCTCTCGCCCTACGGCGTCTCCAAGCTCGCCTTCGAGCGCTACCTCTTCTTCTACCATGCCACCTACGGCCTCGACGTCACCTGCCTGCGCTACGCCAACGTCTACGGCGAGCGGCAGAACCCCCACGGCGAGGCGGGGGTCGTGGCCATCTTCCTCAACCGCCTGCTGGCCGGCGCCGCGCCGACGATCAACGGCGAGGGGTTGCAGACCCGCGACTACGTCCACGTCTCCGACGTCGTGCGGGCGAACCTGGCGGCGGCGGGCCGCCCCGGATTCCACGTCTACAACGTCGGCACCGGCGTCGAGACCTCGGTGGTCGAGCTCTACCGGGAGATCGCCCATGCCCTCGGCACCGATCTCACGGCGAGCCACGGTCCGGCCAAGCCGGGGGAGCAGACGCGCTCGGTGGTCGACGGCGCCCTCGGCCGCCGTGAGCTGGGCCTGCCGCGGCCGATCCCGCTGAGCGAGGGGCTGGCGCGGACCTCGGTCTGGTTCCGCGGGCGGGCGGAGCGGCCGGCGACGACGGCGAAATCCTAGCAAAGGCGGGCACTTCGGCGGGATCGTGGTAAACTTCCAGCTGTCCCGTTTTTTCAACCCTTAAAGCACTTCGTATGTGCTGGGGGGTCCAGCTCCTTGCATCGCACCAAGACCCCAGCTCCCAACGCTCCCCCGAGGGTGCGAGAGTTTCACTCTCTGCCCTCTTTTTAACCGCTGGCCTGCTGTCGCACCCGCGGCACAGGCCGGCGGTCTTTTTGATCCTGCCTTTTGACCCCTCTCACGGCCGGCGGTCGTAGACCAGGAAGCTGAAAGCGAAGGGCACGTCCGCCGTGGCCGCGTGGTCCTCCCGCTCGACCAGCCGCCAGCGCGTCTCGTCGAATTCCGGGAAGAAGGTGTCGCCGGCGAAGTCCTGCTCGATGCGGGTGAGCTGGATCCGGCCGGCGAGGCCGAGATCGAACGTCAGGCGGAAGATCTCCTCGCCGCCGGCGACGAAGATCTCCTCGCTCTCGCCCGCCTCGCGCGCCCGCTCCAGCCCTTCCACCAGCGAATGGGCGACCAGGACCCCCGCCGGCGCGTAGTCCGGCTGGCGGGTGATCACGACGGTGCTCCGCCAGGGGAGCGGCCGGCCGATCGAGTCGTAGGTCCGCCGGCCCATCACGATCGCGTGTCCGGTCGTCAGCGCCTTGAAGCGCTTGAGGTCGGCGGGGAGCCGCCAAGGGAGGTGGTTGTCGATGCCGATCGCGCGGTTGCGCGCCATCGCGGCGATCATGGTGATCCGTGGCTTCATGGCGCGATCCCCAGGGGCCGTTCAGACGGCGATCGGCGCCTTGATCGCCGGGTGGGGATCGTAGCCGCTCAGCGTGAAGTCCTCGAACCGGAAGTCGAAGATCGACCGCACGGCCGGGTTGAGCGTCATCACCGGCAGCGGCCGGGGCTCGCGGGTGAGCTGGAGCCGGGTCTGCTCCAGGTGGTTGCGGTAAAGGTGGGCATCGCCGAGGGTGTGGACGAAGTCGCCGGGCGCCAGATCGCAGACCTGCGCCACCATCAGCGTCAGCAGGGCATAGGAGGCGATGTTGAACGGCACGCCGAGGAAGACGTCGGCGCTGCGCTGGTAGAGCTGGCAGGAGAGGCGCCCGTCGGCCACCCAGAACTGGAACAGGGCATGGCACGGGGGGAGCGCCATGGCGTCGATCTCCGCCACGTTCCAGGCGCTGACGATGTGCCGGCGCGAATCGGGGTGGGTGCGGATCTGCTCGACCACCCGCGCGATCTGGTCGATGTGGCCGCCGCCGGGTACCGGCCAGGAGCGCCACTGCGCGCCGTAGACCGGCCCGAGATCGCCCGCGGCGTCCGCCCATTCGTCCCAGATCGTCACCCCGTGCTCGTGGAGGTAGCGGACGTTGGTGTCGCCGGCCAGGAACCAGAGCAGCTCGTGGAGGATCGAGCGGAGGTGGAGCTTCTTGGTGGTCAGCAGCGGGAACCCGCGCGCGAGGTCGAAGCGCATCTGGTAGCCGAAGACCGCCAGCGTGCCGGTGCCGGTGCGGTCGGGCTTGGCGGTGCCGTGATCCAGGATGTGCTGGAGCAGATCGAGGTAGGCCCTCATGGCGCCCCGTTCAGACTCTTCAGGTTCGCCGTCGCCACGGGATCTCCCGGCCGGATCGCCAGCACCTTCTGGAGGAGCTGGCGGGCCTCGTCCTTCTTACCGGTGGAAGAGAGCAGGACGGCGAGGTCGCTCAGAGCGCCGACGTGGTCGGGCTTGATCGTCAGGGCCTGGCGGAAGTCCTGCTCGGCGCCGGGGAGGTCCTTGAGCGCCATCCGCGCCGCGCCGCGCAGGTAGACGTAGTCGGGATTGCCGGGTGCCGTGCTCAGCGCGGCCTCGGCGGCCTTCAGCGCGTCCTGGGGGCGCTTGGCGCTGATCAGGAGGACCACCTCGGTCGCGTGCGGGCGGGGGTCGGCGGGCTGCAGCTTCGCCTCCTGGCGGACCATGGCGAGCGCCTGGTCCAGGTGGCCGGAATTCGCGAGGGCGGTCGCCGCGGCCAGGTTGCGCCCGGTGGGATCGGTGTCGGCGCTCTGCTGGGCGTTCATCCGCGAGGTATTCGACGGCTGGGCGCTCTGGAGCTGGCGGACCTTCTCCATAGAACGGTTGGCGTCCTCCTTCTGGCCGCTGGCGAGCTGGGCGCGGCCGAGGAGCTGCCACCCCTGCAGGCTGGCCGGATTGAGCTGCGTGGCGCGGTCCAGCGCCTTGATCGCCTCCGGCCACTTCGACGCCGCCACCAGCGCCTGGCCGTATTCGAAGGCGAGGTCGGCCATCAGCGACTGCTCGCCGGGGGAGGCGGGCGCGCCGACGAGAAGGGTGCGCGCGAAGGGCTCCAGCACGGCGATCGCCTCGGTCGGATTGCCGTTCCGGTAGTAGGCGCGGCCGAGCAGGACGGCCAGGGAGGGGTCGTCGCCCACCTTCCCCTTGAGCAGCTCGATGGCGGCGCTCGACTCGCCCAGGGCGACGTGCCCTTCGGCCAGATAGCGGCGGACGCTGAGGTCGAGCGCCGGCGGGCCGTCCTTCAGCAGCGGCTCGAGCGTGGCCAGCCCTTCCCGCGGCTTCTGCTGCGTGAGGAGGAACCGCCCCTGGAGCAGGCGGACGCGCGGGTTGTCGGCCGGCAGCCCCTTGAGCAGCTCGGCCGCCTCCGGCGCGCGGTCGAGCTCGAGGGCGTCATAGGCGGCGGAGAGGCGCGCCTCGGCGTCCTCCGGATGGGCGGTCGTCCAGGGGCGGAGCAGGACGTAGCTCTCGGCGAGCCGCCCCTGGCTGCCCAGCACCAGGCCGAGATCGCGGGAGGCGAGAGAATCCGGCTCTTTTGCCACCGCGCTCCGCAGGTACTTCTCGGCCGTGGCGTTCTGTCCCAGCGCGAACGCCGCGCGTCCGGCGCCGCTGAGGATCAGCGGTCCGGCCGTGCCGGTCTCGGCGAGCGGTCCGAGGAGCGCCAGCGCCTCCTTCGGCCGGCCGGATTCCAGGTAGAGCGTGCCGAGGAGCGACAGCACGGCGGGGTGCACTCCCGGCTTGTTCAGCGGCTCCAGCAGCCCGATCGCGCCCGTGAGCTCGCCCGCCTGATACTTCTTCATGGCGTTCTGGAGCACCTGCTGGATCTGCGGCGAGGGGGGGCCCGGCTTCGGCTGCGCGGCGGCGAGGGTGGGGAGGACCAGGAGGACCAAGAGGAGGAGCGAGGTCAGGACGAGCAGCGGCTTCTTCATGGGTCCTCCTAGTCTACAGGTACAATGCGCCCCGATGCCTCGCCGCGGCCCGCTCCTCCTCCTCGCCCTGGTTTCCCTGGCAGCCGCGCCTCCCCCCGTGACGAAAATCACCGAGGGAGCGGCGGCCTTGCGCACGCTCGGCCTCGCCCAGCTCGAGAACGAACGGCCGGGAGAGGCCGCGGCGACCTTCCGCAAGCTGGCCGCGCTGGCGCCGGACGATCCGCTCCCCGACGCCGACCTCGCCGTCGCCGACCTCCGCCAGCAGAAGAGCGACGAGGCGGCGGCGGCGATCGCCCAGGCCCTCGCCAAGGCGCCTGGCCGGGGTGATCTGCTGGCGCTCCAGGGGGACATCCTCCAGTGGAGCGGCAAGGACGAGGAGGCGCTGGCCGTCACCCGCAAGGCCGCCGCGGCGGCGCCCGACCAGGTTGTGATCATGTACGCGCTCTACCGCCGGGCTTCGCAGGGGACCGGCCCCGACGCCCAGGGCGGGCTGAAGGAGGCCCTGGCGGCGCTGGTGCGGCTGCGGCCGGAGAATCTGGTGGTCCTCCTCCAATCCGGCCAGCGGGCGATCGCGGCGGGCGACCGCGCGGGCGCCACGCAAGGCTTCCTGCGCGTCCGCGAGCTGATCGAACCGGCCGCCGCCGCGGCCACGACCGTCCTGAGCCAGGTGCTCACCGCGCTCGAAAGCAACGATCTCGCGGTGGCGCGGCTGCCGGCGATCCGTCTGGAGAACGTGCTCAAGCCCACGCCCGCCTATCAGCAGGGGCTGCGGGAGCTGGCGCCGGGCATCCTCGGCAATCCCGTCGAGCGCTTCGCCCAGGAGCCGCCGCCGTCGAGCTTCGGCGATCCCATCGCGGTCCGCTTCAAGGCGACGTCCCTGGCGGCGGAACCGGTGGCCGGCCGCGCGCTCGCCACCGGCGATTTCGACGGCGACGGCAAGCCCGACCTCGTCTGGGTGACCACCGGCGAGGCTCCGCGGACGCCGCAATTGAGGCTCCGCAAATTCACCGGCGGCGATCCCATCGCGGGCCCCGAGGCCAAGGGGATCACCGGCCTCCTCGCCGCCGACCTCGACAACGACGGAAGGCTCGACCTGATCGGCTTCGGACCCGCGCGGGTGGTCTTCTGGCGTGGCCGGGGAGATGGTGGCTTCGACGACGCCACCGCCGCCGAAGGACTCGACAAAGCCCGGGGCGAGGCCGCCGCCGTCCTCGACTACGACGTCGAGGGGGACCTCGATCTCTCCCTGGGCGAGCCCGGGATCGAGCTCTACCGCAACGCCCTCCAGGGACCGCTGACGGCGGTGGGGAAGGAGGCCTTCCCACCGCTCGGCCTGTCCGGCATTCGCGGGATGGTGGCGACCGACGTCGACCGCGACGGCGTGCTCGACCTCGTGGTCGCGCATTCCAAGGGCTTGGCCTACCTCGCCAACCTCCGCCAGGGGCGCTTCGCGGACCGCACCGCCGCCGCCGGGCTGACCGCGGCCGGTCCCGTCGAGGCCGTCGCCGCCGCCGATCTCGACAACGACGGCCGGCCCGACCTGATCGCCGCCGGATCGGACGGCCTCACCCTCTGGCACAACCTGGGCGGTCGCTTCGAAGCCTGGAACGTCCCCGGGCTGCCGCGCGGCAAGCGCTTCACCTCCGTGATCGCCTTCGACGCCGACAACGACGGCCGGCTCGACCTCGCCGCCGCCGGTCCGGACGGCCTCGTGATCCTCGGCCAGCGCGGTACCCCATCCCAGCCCACCTTCGAGCCGCTGGCGATCGCGGGGACGACGGGGAACCTCGCGGCGCTCGTCGCCGCCGATCTCGACGGCGACGGCGACCTGGATCTGGTGGCGGCCGGTCCCTCCGGCCTGATCCGCCTGGAGAACCTCGGCGGCAACCGGAACCACTGGCTCGACGTGCGGCTGCGCGCCCTGGCTTCCGGGAGCGGGAAGAACAATCTTCAGGGGATCGGTTCCACCCTGGAGGTCCGCGCCGGCACCGCCTACCAGTTCCGCGAGGCCACCACCGCCTCCACCCATTTCGGCCTCGGCCGCCTGCGCCAGGCCGATCTGCTGCGCGTGGTATGGACCAACGGCGTGCCGCAGAACCGCCTCCAGCCGCGGATCGATCAGCAGATCGTCGAAGAGCAGCTCCTCAAGGGGAGCTGCCCGTTCCTCTACGCCTGGAACGGCGAGCGCTTCGCCTTCGTCACCGACCTGCTCTGGAACTCGCCCGTGGGCCTGCCCGTGGCCCCCGGCGTCTATGCCGGCGCCGACCCCCACGAGCTGGTGCGGGTGGACGGCGCGCAACCGATCGACGGCGCCTACCGGATGCGGGTCACCGAGGAGCTCTGGGAGGCCGCGTACTTCGACGCCGTCCACCTCTGGGTGGTCGACCACCCAGAGGGCGTCGAGGTGGCGAGCAGCCTGAAAGTGGTGCCCGGCGAAAGGCAGCCCGTCCGTGTCCTCGCCGCCCGCGACGTCCATCCCGTCACCGCCGCCTGGGATGGCCACGGGGAGGACGTAACGTCCCGAGTTCGCAACCGCGACGAGGTCTACGCCTCCGGCTTCGATCCGAGCCCCTACCAGGGCGTGGCCAAGCCGTGGACCTTCACCTTCGACCTCGGCGAATCGCCTGGCACGTCGGTTCGCATCTTGTTGGACGGCTGGATCTTCCCGGCCGACGCCAGCCTCAACCTCGCCGTGGCCCAGCGCCCCGATCTCCCGTACCTGCCGCCGCGCCTGGAGGTCGAGACCGCGAAAGGCTGGCAGACGCTGATGCCCGCGATGGGCTTTCCCGCCGGCAAGACCAAGACGATGGTGGTGGACACCCCGCCTCTTCCCGCTGGAGCCCACCGCCTGCGTATCGTCACCAGCCTCTGGCTCGGCTGGGACCGCATCGCCTGGACCCGCGCGAAGGCCGACGACGTTCCCGTCGTCCAGGCCCGCCTGGACCCCAAGGGCGCCGACCTCCAGTACCGCGGCTTCTCGAGGCTGGTCCGGAAATCCCCTGACGGACCGCATAGCTACGTCTACGAGGACACCGCGAAACCGTCTCCCTGGCTCCCGTTCGCCGGCCACTACACCCGGTACGGCGACGTCCGCGAGCTGTTGGGTGCCGTCGATGACCGCTCCGTCATCCTCGCCCCCGGCGACGAGATCGCCCTCGAATTCGACGCCGGCAAGCTCCCCCCAGTCGCGCCGGGCTGGCAGCGCACCCTCTTCTTCGAGAGCAACGGCTGGGACAAGGATGCCGACCGCAACACCTTCGAGGCCTGGCACGTCGAGCCGCTGCCGTTCCGGGCGATGGAGAAGTATGGCGATCCTTTCCCGGATACGCCGGAGATGCGGGAGTACGTCGTGCAGTGGCTGACGCGGGTCGAGCCGCCTAGCGGTGGACCGCCTTGAGCGCGAAAATATGTTATAGACTCATGATCGTCGCAAAGCTGACAGCTCACGGGGCAGGTGGGAGGAGATCATGAGGAAGGCGGGATTCTGGGTTCTCGTTGTCTCAAGTCTGGCGGTTTCCTCCAGCCTGCGGGCGGAGGAATTCTGGACGACCGTGGGCTTTCCTGGGCCTACGATGGTCGGTATGGTGGCTCCCGGAGAGCCGCCGAAGAGTGCCACCTCCATCTCCGGGCTGCAGCCGTCGGAAGTCTCCCTGGGGATCTCGTTCCGCGTCGCCACCAACGAGCTCTACGTGGTGGGCTCGTCGAGCCGACTGTACCGGCTGAACCCCGCCACCGGGGTCGCGACGCAGGTCGGCTCGCCGTTCGTTCCCCCTCTCGACGGAGGGCAATTCGGCGTCGGTTTCGACAGCTCGGACCGTCTGCGGGTGGTCAGCGATACGGGACAGAATCTCCGCGTCAATCCCGCCACCGGCGTCGCCCACCTGGATGCCCCTCTCGCTTTCGCTGCCGGCGATGTGAACGCCGGCAAGACGCCTCAGGTCACCGCGATCGCTTTCGACCCTATCCATGGCGGGGCCACCGCCTATGCCCTGGACGCTCAATTCGGCCTGTTGCGGCTCGGGTCGACGACGGCGAACGACGGGCGGCTCACCACGATCGCTGCGGGTCCCGGGCCGTTCGTCGGGTTCGTCATCTCTCGCGACACGGGGACGGCTTACGGGCTGGTGCCTGGTTTTTCGCCCGAGCTGGTCACCCTCGATCTCGCCACGGGCGCCACCCACGAGGTCGCCACGGTGGGCAGTCAGTTCTCCTCCTTCGCGGGTCTCGCCCAGGGCGGGGTGCTGCCCACGAGCGTTCCTACCCTGAGCTGGCAGGGTCTCGTCGCCCTGGCCTTCGCGCTGGCATTGAGCGCCCTCTGGCTGCGCAGGGAACGGCGGCGGGCAGCCTAGGCCGACGACCCTCGCGCCCGCAACAGGAACTCCCCGGCCAGCAGCTTGTACGCCGTCGCCCCCTTGGCGTGGCGGTCGTACTGGAAGATGGTCTGGCCGGCGGCGGGGGCTTCGGCGAGGCGGGTGTTGACGCGGATCTCGATGGCGAAGATCAGGCTGCCGTGCTCGGCGCGCAGCTCGTCCACCGTGCGGCGGGTGCTCTTGGTGCGGTAGTCGACCACGGTGAGGAGGAGGCCCAGCGGGCGGAGGCGCGAGCCGTGGTCCCAGCCGATCCGCTCGGCGGCGGCGAGCAGGTTCTTCACCCCGGTCACTGCCAGGAACTGCGGCATCACCGGGATCAGAAAGGTGTCCGCCGCCACCACGGCGTTGACCGGCAGCAGCGAGAGCGACGAGGGGCAGTCGAGGAAGATGAAGTCGTAGGCCGGGACGACCGGCGCCAGCACCGCCTTGAGCCGTTTCTCCTTGGCGCGGAGCACCCCGAGCTCGGCCTCGGCGCGGATCAGATCGACCGAGGCGGTGATCAGGTGGAGGCCCGGGATCGCGGTCTCGCGCACCGCCTCCGCCGCCGGCAGGCCGCCGAGCAGCACGTCCGCGGAGGAGGGGGCGAGCTCGCTACGGTCGACGCCCAGCGACAGCGACGCCGAGGCCTGGCTGTCGAGATCGACCAGCAGCACCTTCAACCCCTGCGCGGCGAGGGCCGCGGACAGGTTGACGGCGGTGGTGGTCTTGCCGACCCCACCCTTCCTGCTGATCAGAGCCGTGATCATCTATAGGGGGAAATCTATAACACCTCGGACTGACACGGACGAACGTGGACCTTCACGGACGGGTCCGTGCTCGTCCGTGTGTCTGTCCGTGTTCGTCCCGGCTCTACACCCGCCCGGCCCGCATCATCACCGGCCAGCGGACCTCCCGCACCTCGGCGGGATCGCCCCAGGCTTTCGCGAAGCCCTCCCGTGCCGCCGCCACCGGGTCGAGGCCGGTGGCAGCGCGGTAGCGGTTGGTCGAGGACCAGGTCTGAAAGTAGTCGAGCAGGCGATCGAGGTCCCAGTGCGCCTCGATCCAGAGCGGCGGCGCCGCCACCTCCGCGAACGGGAAGGGGAGGTCGCGGTAGTCGTCGTCTACCCACTTGCGCTCCGGCGGCCAGTAGGCGCCGACGACGTCCCGCGCCAGGTCGTCGATCAGAGCGTCGACCTCCGGGCTGACGCGGGCCAGGTTGTAGGCCCAGACGGCGAGGGCGCCGTCGGGGGCGAGGACGCGGCGGACCTCGGCGTGGAAGCGGTCGAAATCGAACCAGTGGACGGCCGTGGCCACCGTCACCAGGTCGACCGTGCCGGCGGCGATCCCCGACTTTTCGGCAGGGGCCTGCCGGTACTCGACCCTGGGGTGGGGCGTGGCGTGCTCGAGCTGGGCGGCGGAGGCGTCGGTGGCGATCACCCGGTCGAAGGATTCGGCGAGGCCGACCGCCGCCTGACCGTTGCCGGTGGCGCAGTCCCAGGCGAGGGCGCGGCCGGGGGTGAGGGAGGTCACGAAGTCGAACAGCGCCGCCGGGTAGGTCGGCCGGAACGAGGCGTAGACGGCGGCGTGGCCGGAGAAGTGGTCCTTGAAGGTCATCGCGATAGTTCCCCTTTCGTTTCAGCGCTCGCATTGCCCACCCGCGCGATGGGGCCGCGGAAACGGGCGGCGATGCGCAGCAGGAGCAGGATCGCCACGGTCATCAGGCCGACCACGAACCCCCACCAGAGACCGCGGGCGCCGAGGCCGGCGTGGAAGGCGAGGAACCAGCCCACCGGCAGCGCGATCGCCCAGTAGCCGATCAGGGCCATGGCGGCGGGGAAGGTGGTGTCCGCGGCGCCGCGGAGCACGCCGGAGGCCACCACCTGGAGGCCGTCGAAGACCTGGAAGACGGCGGCGATGGGGAGCAGGGCGATCACCACGGCGATCACCGCCGGGTCCGCCGTGTAGAGGTGGCCGAGCGCCCCGGGGAGCGTGGCGAAGACGATGGCGAAGCCGGCCATCGTGCCGCCTCCGAGCAGCAGGCAGGCCTTGGCCGCGCGGCGAGCCGCGGGCAGGTCGCCACGGCCGATGGCGTTCCCCACCCGGGTGGTCGCGGCGCCGGCGATGCCGAGCGGCACCATGAACGACAGGCTGGCGAGGTTGATGGCGATCTGATGGCCGCCGAGCTCGTCGACGCCGATGAGACCGATCAGCAGAGCCCCCAGGGCGAAAATCCCCAGCTCGGCGGCGCTGTGCACGGCGATCGGCAGCCCGATCCGGAGCATCAGGACGTACTTGCCGAACGCCCGCGCCTCCAGCGCGAACGCCCGCCATCCCGGCCAGTACTCCGCCAGCTTGTGGCGCGAGGCGGCCAGCAGGTAGAGGAACATCGCCCAGCGGGCGAGCGAGGTCGACAGGGCCGATCCCTCCACCCCGAGCGCCGGGAACCCCAGGTGGCCGAAGATCAGCAGCCAGTTGAAGAGCAGGTTCACCAGATTGCCGAGGACGATCGCCACCGTCGTCTGGCGCACGATGCTCATCGCCTGCAGGGTCTGCCGCAGCACGATGAAGAGGAAGTAGGGGAGGAGCCCCCACAGGATGCCCCAGGTGTAGTCGGCCGTCGCGCGGCTCACCAGGGCCGGCTGGTCGGCGGCGCGCAGCAGGGGCTCGACGTCGAGGAAGAGGAGCATGAGCGGCAGGGTCACCGCCGTCGCCAGCACCAGACCGCGCTGGAAGTGCCCGGCGATCGCCTTGGCGTCCCCGGCGCCGTGGGCCTGGGCGACCAGCGGATCGAGCGCCGAGAGCAGGCCGTAGCCGAAGAGCATGCAGGTGGTGGTGAGGATGTGCCCGAGCCCGCCGGCCGCCAGGGCGGTGGCCGAGAGATGGCCGAGCATCATGGTGTCGATCACGCCCATCAGCATGATCCCGAGCTGCGTCGCCACCACCGGCGCCGCGAGGCGGGCGGCGGCGGCGAGCTCGATGCGGAAGGGGGAGGGCGGGCGCATGGAAGGCTAGGCTACTATAGGCAACGCTTTGCGACCCTCGAGCCCCCTCACCGTCTCTCCCGACCACGCCGACCTCACGCTCGCCGCCCTGGTCCGCGAGATGCTCCCCGGCACCTCGTGGAGCAAGGCCAAGGAGCTGTGCGCGGGCGGGCGCGTGCAGGTCGACGGCGCGCTGGCCAGCGATCCGGCCCGGCGGCTGAAGGCGGGGGAGCGGGTGGAGATCCTCGCCGACGGCGGCGCCGTCCGGCGCGCCCTCACCGAGCTGGTCGTCCATCTCGACTCGGAGGTGGTGGTGGTGCGCAAGCCGGCCGGCATCCTCACCGTCCCCTTCGAGCGCTCCGACCGCGACACCCTCCTCGCCCTCGCCCGGGTGGCCGTGCGCCGCATCGAGGCGGGGAAGGGGAAGGAGGCGAGCCCCACCCTGCGCGCCGTGCAGCGGCTGGACAAGGAGACCTCGGGGCTGGTCGTCTTCGCCCGCACCGCCGTCGCCCAGCGCGAGCTCCAGGCCCAGCTCCGCGACCGCACCGTGCTGCGGCGCTACATCGCCCTGGTCCACGGCGCCGCCGAGGACACGGTCTACGCGACCCACCTCCTGGCCGACCGCGGCGACGGCCTGCGCGGCTCCTGGGGCGTCTTCCGCGCTCCCCGCGGCGAGACGCCCCCGCCAGAGGCGCGCGAGGCGATCACCCGCGTCAAGGTGGAGGAGCGGCTGGCGGCGGCCTCGCGGGTCACCTGCGAGCTGGAGACCGGGCGCCAGCACCAGATCCGCATCCATCTCGCCGAGGCCGGCCATCCGCTGGTGGGGGAGACGATCTACATCCGCGACTGGCGCGGCCCCCTCCTGCCCGCCCCGCGCCCGATGCTCCACGCCGCCGTGCTCGGCTTCCTCCACCCCCGCAAGGGCACCCGCCTGCGCTTCGAGGAGCCGCCGCCGGAGGATTTTTTGACGGTGCTGGCACGGCTGCGGGCGGGAAAACGGTCCGCTCCTCGGTAACCTCCCAGGGAAAAGCAACAGCCTGAAACCAACTACCCCAGTCATCGTATAGGGGTGAGCCCCAAGGAGGAGACACCCCACGATGAAAGCACTGCTGCAAGACCTCCGATACGCCTGCCGCCTGCTGCTCCGCAGCCCGGGATTCACGCTGCTCGCGGCGTTCACTTTGGCGCTCGGGATCGGCGCCAACGCGGCCATCTTCAGCGTCGCCAACTCCGTGCTGCTCAAGCCGCTGCCGTACCGCGACTCCGGGCGGCTGATGATCGTCTACAGCCAGTTCCCCAGCATGAGCTTCAGCCGCTTCTGGGTCGATCCCATGGAGTTCACCGACTACAGCCGCTGGAACCGGAGCTTCCAGAGCCTCGGGGCCTATGCCACGGGACCGGTCAACGTCTCGGGGCGCGGTGAGCCGGTGCGGGCGGACGGGGCGGCCGTCACCGCGGGGCTGTTCACGGTGCTCGGCGTCAACGCGGAGCTCGGGCGGGTGTTCAGCGCCGCGGAGGACCTCCCCAACACCGAGAAGGTCGTGGTGCTCTCCGACGGCCTCTGGCGGCGGGCGTTCGCGGCCGATCCGCGCATCCTCAACAAGCGGATCCGGGTGGACGGCGACGACCGCACGGTGGTCGGCGTCATGCCCCCCGGCTTCACCATCGGCAACGAGAAGATCGAGGCCTGGGTCCCGCTGGCCCTGAACCCGGAGAACCCGGGCAACCGGGGGAACCACTACCTCTACATGATCGGGCGCCTGAAGCCGGGCGTCACGCTGGCGCAGGCGCGCCAGGAGATGAACGGCCTGGTCGACCGCTGGAAGCAGGAGGCCCCGAAGAAGCACACGCCCAAGCCCGTGTTTCATCCGATGGTCGTCCAGCCGCTGCTCGACGACCTGGTGGGGGCCATCCGCCCGAAGATCCGGCTGCTGATGGGCGCCGTCGGGCTGGTGCTGCTGATCGCCTGCGTCAACGTCGCCAACCTGCTGCTGGCGCGGGCGGAGGCGCGGCAGAAGGAGGTGGCCGTGCGCACCGCGCTGGGGGCGCCGCGGGGGCGGCTGATCCGCCAGTTCCTCACCGAGAGCGTGGTCCTCGCCCTGCTCGGCGGCGGGCTCGGCCTGCTGCTCGCCTACGCGGGAGTGCGGGCCATCGTGGCGGCCAACCTGGAGAGCATCCCGCGGGCGGACGAGATCGGCCTCGACGGCCGCAGCATTCTCTTCACCCTCGGCGTCTCGCTCGTCACCGGCCTCCTCTTCGGGCTGGCGCCGGCTCTCCACTCGCGGGCGGGGAGCTTCTTCGCCGCGCTCAAGGAAGGGGGCCAGCGGACCACCGCGGGCGCCGGGCGGCAGTGGCTGCGCCGCGTCCTGGTCGTCGTCGAGGTCGCCTTCGCGGCCATGCTGGTGATCGGCGGTGGACTGCTGATCCGCAGCTTCTGGCTGCTGCAGAAGGTCGATCCCGGCTTCGATCCCAAGGGGCTGCTGTCGCTGGAGGTCTCGCTGCCGAGGACGTCCTATTCGGACCCTGAGCAGGTGGAGGGCTTTTATCAGCGGCTCGTCGACCGGGTTTCGCACCTTCCCGGCGTCGCCGGCGTCGCCGCCCTCTCGGGCCTGCCGCCGGACCGGCCGGTGAACGCCAACGACCTCGATTTCGAGAGCGTGCCGAAGACGGACGACGGGCCGGACCACAACGTCGACTACTGGCAGTTCGTCACCCGCGACTATTTCAAGACGATGAAGATCCGCCTGGTCGACGGGCGCCTGTTCACCGCCACCGACGCGCGAGGGACCCCGGGCGTCGTCCTGATCAACCAGGCGATGGCGAAGGTCTTCTGGCCCAACCGGAACCCGGTCGGCGAGCGGGTGCGGGTGCCGGGAACGCACGCAACGCCGACCTCGCCGGCCAAGGACAGTCCCTGGATGACCATCGTCGGCATCGTCGCGGACGTCAAACAGGGGGGGCTCGACCACAAGACCGGCACCGAGCTCTATTTCCTCTACGATCAGGCGCAGGAGACGACGGGCCGCGCGCCGGGCGACATGTATCTCGCCGTGCGCACCGCGAAGGACCCGATGAGCCTCGCGAACCCGGTGCGGAGCGAGATCCGGCGCCTGGACGCCACTCTGCCGGTGGCGGCGGTAAAGCCGATGACGCAGGTGGTCTACGAGTCGGTGGGGCAGCCCCGTTTCATCGCTTTCCTGGTGCTGATCTTCGCTATCGTGGCGCTGACCCTGGCCGCCATCGGCACCTACGGCGTGCTGGCCTACACCGTGGAGCTGCGGACCCAGGAGATCGGCGTCCGCATGGCGCTCGGCGCCCAGGCCGTGCAAGTCCTCCGCATGGTGCTCACCCAGGGCGCCTGGATGGTCGGATCAGGCCTCCTCCTCGGCGTGATCGGCGCTCTCGCGCTCCGTCGCGTCCTGGAGAGCGTCCTCTTCGGAGTGGCCCCCACCGACCCGGCGATCTTCGCCGCCGTCCTCGCCATCCTCGCCCTGGTCGGCCTCTTCGCCTGTTATCTGCCGGCCCAGCGGGCGATGCGGGTGGATCCGCTGGTGGCGCTGCGGCGGGATTGAGGGGCCGGACCGGTGTTTGGAATCGCGGGGCATCGTCACGCAGTGATATCGCGTAGTTGCTCGACCGCGGAGCATCGCTGCGCGGCTGAGCCGCGGAGTTGGCCAATTGCGGACCTCAGTTGAGCAACGATGCCGCGCAACGGCTCGACTGCGCACCATCCTTACGTAGTTATGCCGCATAACTGGCCAGCTACGCGGCATCTTTAC
>DATBAW010000156.1:0-20145 GCA_036271335.1 Thermoanaerobaculia bacterium | reverse complement strand
GGCAACTATGGGCCATCGCCAGACAGCTACGCCGCATAATTGCTCAGCTACGCCCCATAATTGCCCAACTGCGTGGCATAACTGAGTAACTGCGGCGCTCCGTTGGACCGCTGCGGGGCGCAGTTGCGCCACGATGCGGCTCTTTCGCGCAGCTTGGACGGAATCGCGGCTCAGGCTCTCGCGGTAGAATACCCGCCATGACCATCGCCACCCCGCCCGCGACCGCCGCCCGTCCCCGCATCGTCCGCGCTCCCCGCGGCACCGAGATCTCCTGCCGCGGCTGGCAGCAGGAAGCCGCCCTCCGGATGCTGATGAACAACCTCGACCCGGACGTGGCCGAGCGGCCGGAGGAGCTGGTGGTGTACGGCGGCTCAGGGAAGGCGGCGCGCAACTGGGAGTGCTTCGAGGCGATCGTCGCGACGCTCCGGCGGCTGGGGGACGAGGAGACGCTGCTCGTCCAGTCCGGCAAGCCGGTGGCGGTGTTCAAGACTCACGCGGAGGCGCCGCGGGTGCTGATCTCGAACTCGATGCTGGTGCCCCACTGGGCGACCGCCGACGAGTTCCGCCGGCTGGAGGGGCTCGGCCTCACCATGTACGGCCAGATGACCGCCGGCTCCTGGATCTACATCGGCACCCAGGGCATTCTCCAGGGGACCTACGAGACGCTCGCCGAGGCCGCCCGCCAGCACTTCGGCGGCTCGCTGGCCGGCCGCCTCACCGTCACCGCCGGTCTCGGCGGCATGGGCGGGGCCCAGCCGCTGGCGGTGACCATGAACGGAGGGGTCTGCCTGGTGGCCGAGGTCGACCGCTCGCGGATCGAGCGCCGGCTCGCCACCCGCTATCTCGACACCGTGGCTCCGGACATCCCGAGCGCCGTCGAACAGGCGCTGGCGGCCCGCGACCGCCGCGAGGCGATCTCGATCGCCGTCGAGGCCAACGCCGTCGATCTGCTGGAGCACCTGGTCGCCACCGGCCTGGTGCCCGACGCCCTGACCGACCAGACCTCCGCCCACGACGCCCTGCAGGGGTACGTACCGCACGGGATCTCCTTCGCGGAGGCCCTCCGCCTGCGCGCCGACGACCCCAAGGCCTACATCGACCGCTCGATGGCCTCGATGGTGGCCCACGTGCGCGCCATGCTCGCCCTCCAGGAGCGGGGCGCCGTCACCTTCGACTACGGCAACAACCTGCGCGGGCAGGCGCTGGCGGCGGGGGAGACGCGGGCGTTCGAGATCGGCGGCTTCGTGCCGCTGTTCATCCGGCCGCTCTTCTGCGAGGGGAAGGGCCCGTTCCGCTGGGCCGTCCTCTCGGGCGATCCGGAGGACCTGGCGGTGACCGACGAGGCGATCCTCGCCACGTTCCCGGAGGATGCCGCGCTGGCGCGGTGGATCCGACTGGCCCGTGAGCGCGTCGCCTTCCAGGGGTTGCCGGCGCGCATCTGCTGGCTCGGATACGGCGAGCGCGCCAAGGCGGGGAAGGTATTCAACGAGCTGGTGGCGTCGGGCAAGGTGAAGGCGCCGATCGTGATCGGCCGCGACCATCTCGACTGCGGCTCGGTCGCTTCCCCCAACCGCGAGACGGAGGGGATGCGCGACGGCTCGGACGCGATCGGCGACTGGCCGATCCTCAACGCGATGCTGAACGCGGTCAACGGCGCCACCTGGGTCTCCGTCCATCATGGCGGCGGCGTCGGGATCGGCTACTCGCTCCACGCCGGCATGGTCATCGTGGCCGACGGCACCGAGGCGGCGGCGCGGCGGCTGGAGCGGGTGCTCACGGGCGATCCCGGCATGGGCGTCGTGCGCCACGCCGACGCCGGCTACCCGGACGCGATCGCCTGCGCCGAGGAGCGCGGGGTGGACCTGCCGATGTTGGCGCGGTGAGCTTGGCCCTCCGTCCGCCGGAGCCGTCGCCGCCGGGGGGACCCTCCGGGCTTTCCCCTCGCCGCGAGCCGGCGTGGCTGGCGGCGATCGAGATCCTGCTGGTCGGCGGGCTGGTGGCGGCGCCGCTGCTGGCGGACGCCTGGGCGGCCCTCCTCGTCTTCCTTCTCTCTCTCGCCTGGCTGTCGACCCGCACCTCCCGCGAGCGGCGGATCGCCGGGCCGATTCTGGCGGTGGCAGTCGTGGCGCTGATCGCGGGCTGGGCGGCCGGCCGTCTCGAGCGGGCGGCGCGGTCGGAGCGCATCCGCGAGACGCGCCGGGAGTACGCGGAGATCTGGAAGGATCTGCGGACGGAGGCCCACGCGGCGGCCGCGGTCCTCAAGGTTCCCGCGGAGACCCCGGCGGCGCGCCTGCAGGCCTTCAGCCGCCTGTCGCGGATCGAGATCGGTGAAGGGAAAGGGCGGCGGGCGCTGCTGCTGCTCGATCCGGACGGCGTGCCGGTCGCCTGGGCGGGGGAGGGGCTGCTCCACGAGCTGCCGCCGGAGCTCCCGCGGCAGGGCTCGTTCTACCGCGGGAGCTTCAGCGCGATGACCCTGCTCGTCCTCGAGCCGCTGGGCGACCTCGGCCATCCCTGGCGGGTGGCGGCCGGCGTCAGCTTCCCTACGGACACGCTCCCCTTCCCTCGTTCCCAAACGGCGCGCTCACAGGCGGCGCGCTGGACGGTGGTCGATAACGCCGCCCAGGCGGTGCCGGGCGCCGACCTCGTGACGCTTCCTGGGGCTCCGACCCTGGTCGTTCAGCGCACCCCCGAGCCGCCGGAGACGCTGGGAGGCTCGCTCGCCGACCGCGTGGCCTGGGCGGCTCTCGGGCTCGCTTTTCTCACCGTCACCGTGCTCCGCGTCCTCCGCCTCCTGCTCCCCGGTGGGCCCGCGATTGGCCCCGCTATCGGCGAGGACCGCGTGGCGAGTCTCGTCAGCCCGTTGGCGATGGGGGGGCTGATCGCGCTGGGTGCGGCGGTGACCGTCCCCCCGCGCGCGCTGATCGTGCTGCTGGCCGGTCTGGCGGTGGCGGCTCTCGGCTTGCGGGCCCGCGCCTGGGAAGGGGACCGCGTGCCGGCCTGGATCAAAGGCGCGGCAGCCGTCGTGGCGCTCCTCCTCGCCGCCTGGGGCCTGCAGCGTCTCTGGGGGCCGCTCGACCTCGCGGACGGCATCTGGGTCTCCAATGAGGCCTTCGCGCTGCGGCTCGGCCTCGCCGGGGCCGCGTTCGGCCTCTTCTGTCTGGCCGGGCCGCGCCGGGGGGAGCCGGCGCCACCGCCGGCTGACCGGGTGGTCTGGATCGCCGTCGCCCTGCTGCTCGGCGGCGGCGCCCTCTGCGACCAGCCGCTGCTCGCCGTGCCGCTGCTCGTCGCGGGCGGCGCGCTGGCCGCCGTCCACGCCGGCCGGCGCCGGCTGCGGGAGGGCCTCGCCCTGGTCGCATTGGTCCTGATGGCCATCTTCGCCGCGGCGGGGACCTGGGAAACCGTCTATCGGCTGCGGCTGCGGGAGTACGCCGGCGGTGAGCTCCTGGCCCGCCTGGCGCCGCCGCGGCCGGAAGGCGTCGCCGCCGTGTCCGCGGAGATCCGCCGGCACTTCCAGGCGATCGACCTCGATCAGATCGTCCCCCGGTCGCCCGCCGGTCTCGAGCGGCAGGACCTTGCCTACGCGCTCTGGAAGGATTCGCCGCTCTCCCGCCACCACTCGCTCTCGGCGCTCGTGGTGCAGCGGGAGAACGTCGCGACCTCCTCGTTCTCCTTCGGCATGCCGCTGACCGATCAGGGGGTGGTCGATCAGGAGCACGGCCGCTGGGAGGAGCTGAGCCTGCCGCTCTGGCACAACGGCTTCCTGATCTCCGGCGTCGTGCCGCTCCGTTTCGGCGGCCAGCCGTGGGGGACGATCCGCTACTGGCTGCTGCCGCGGCCGGGCTTCGAGGTGCACGACGCCCGCCGGCTGACCGAGGTGGACGTCGGGCTGCTCAAGGGGGGAGCGGGCGCCGCCGCCACCGAGGAGATCGCCCAGCCGGCCCTCTATGCCCTCTACACGCCGGACGGCCGCGCCTCGCTCTCGCCCTGGGAGGAGGACCCGCCGCTCCAGCCCGAGCTGCTGCGGGCCGGCGGGCGTCGCGCACGGGCGGTGGTGGAGACGCCGACCGGCCGGGCCCGCGCCTGGGCCCGCGCGTCGAGCGAGGGGTGGGAGGTGATCTACCTGCCGTTCCTGGGAGCGATCGAGGCCCTGGAGCGCACGGGCAACTGGAGCCTGGGGGTGCTGATCCTGCTCGCCTTCGCGGCGCCGCCGCTGCTGCTGCTGGCGCTCCCGCGCGCCACCTTCCGCGATCTGGTGCGGCGGACGGTGCAGTCCTACTCGAAGCGGCTGATGCTGGTCTATACCCTCCTCCTGCTGATCCCGCTGGTGTTCCTCTACTTCGTGCTGGTGCAGTCGATGGGGGAGCGGCTGCGTCGGGATCAGCGGACGGCCGGCGAGGCGGCTCTCAGCTCGGCCCAGCAGCTCCTCGGCCAGCAGCTGCTGACGATGCCCCCCGGCTTCGGCGTCGACACCGTCTTCGGCGACCAGCTGCTGATCTCCACCTCCGGCATCGTCCGCCACGAGGTGAACCTCTACTACGGCAGTGCCCTCCACGCTTCCAGCCGGCACGAGCTGTTCACCGCGGGCCTGCTCCCCAAGCGCATCCCCGGCGAGATCTACCGCCGCCTGGCGCTCCTCGGCTATGGGCTCTACTCGCGCTCCAACCGGGTGGGCACCACCAACTACCTGGAGATGTACGCGCCCTTGCGCCTGCCCGGCGGCGGCCCGTCCGACGACGAGCGGCTGTTCCTCTCTATCCCGCTCCTCGCGCAGCAGGAGGAGGGAGCGCGCCAGCTGGCGCAGCTCCGCCGCCAGGGGCTGCTGGTGACGGCGGCCCTGTTCACGCTGCTGGTGGCCGTGGGGCGGCGCCTGGCGAGCAACTTCACGCGGCCGCTGATGCAGCTGGTGGCGGGGACCCGGCGGATCGCCGCCGGCGCCCCCTCGCTCGACCTGGCGCCGACCGAGCTCGAGCTGGCCCTCCTGGTGGAGGCGATCGACGAGATGGCCCGCAAGATCGCCGACGCCCGCGAGCGGCTGGTGCGCGAGAAGCAGGTCAGCGAGCGGATGGTGGAGAACATCACTTCCGGCGTCGTCTCGCTCGATCAGGAGCGGCGGGTGCTGATGCACAACCGGGTGGCCGCCGAGCTGCTGGGGACCACCGTGGGAGGCAACCTGGAGGCGGCGGTCGCCGGCCGCGAACGGCTACGGCCGGTGGCCGACTTCCTGCGCACCACCGGCGCCGAGATGGCCCGCGCCACGGTGCGGCTGGCGGCGGCGGAGGGGGGAGGGGAGAGCGAGTGGTCGCTGATCTGGGTGCCGCTCCCCGGCGCCGGCGAGCCCTCGGCGCTCCTGGTCGTCGAGGACGCGACGGAGGTGCTGCGCAGCCAGCGCCTCCTCGCCTGGGCGGAGATGGCGCGCATGATCGCCCACGAGATCAAGAATCCGCTCACCCCGATCCGCCTCTCGACCGAGCACATGGTGGAGGTCTACCGGCACGACCCCGAGCACTTCGACCGCGTGTTCGAGCGCTGCACGACCAACATCCTGACCCAGGTGGACGAGCTGCGCTCGATCGCGTCCGAGTTCTCGGCCTACAGCTCGATCCCGCGGATCGATCCCAAGCCCGCCGACCTGGTGGCGAGCATGGCCGACCTGGTCGAGGGCTATCGCGCCGCGCCGCCGCCGGGGGTGTCGGTTGAGTTCGAGCCGGAGAGCCCGGAGATCGTCGCCCGCTTCGACGCCAAGCTCCTGCAGCGGGCCGTGCGCAATCTGATCGAGAACGCCCTGCGGGCCACCACCGCGGGCGGCGGGCGGGTGACCGTGCGGCTCGATCGCCTCAACGGCTTCGCCCGCATCGCCGTCCTCGACTCCGGCCCGGGCGTTCCCCCCGACCTCCTGCCGCGCATCTTCGATCCCTATTTCTCGACCCATGACACCGGCACCGGGCTGGGACTGCCGATCGCCCGTCGCATCGCCGAGGAGCATGGCGGCGGGATCACCGCGCGCAACCGGTCCGAGGGGGGCCTGGAGGTGATGGTGACCCTGCCGGCGGTGCAGCCTTGAGCCGTTGAGATCGGGAAAGTTTAAGTATTTCAGCCAACGTGGGCTCTTTTATGACTCTGGCGAGCACTATGACTGGGTAGGCAGAGTCCTAGCTGTAATTTCCCTCAAGGAGGGGGATCATCCCATGATGGCCAGATTCCGTTTTTCGCTCGGTCTTACCCTGTTGTCGCTCCTGAGCGTCCTGCTCGCCGTCCCGGGCCATGCCCAGGTCGCGAAGCAGGGCAACGATGTCCTGTCGTCGCTCGGCTTCCAGCACGAGCGGCTCAACGCCGCGGAGGACGTCGAGCTGCTCGACAACGTCCGCGCGGTCACCGACAAGTCGCTGCAGAACGGTTGGGAGGCCTTCCGCATCGGCGTCGGCCCCACCGCCGAATGGCAGGCCTCGATCGACAAGCGCACCGGCCTCGTCACCTTCGCCGAGGGTGGCAACGTCGCCTGGATCCCGGGCCGCGGCAACTCTCTGACCGTCAAGGACGTCGCCGCCTTCCTCAAGGCCAGGCCGGCCGTCGACCTGGACGTCATGGACTCCATCGCGCGTGCCTACATGCCGCGCGTCAAGAGCCTGCTCGGCGTCGATCCGTCGCAGCTGGTGCTGAACCGGGCGCGCTCCGGCCAGCCGGCCTCCTACCTCTGGTTCGTGGATTACGACGTCGTCCGCGAGGGTCTGCCGGTCGAGGGCGCGCGCGTCCTCTTCCGCGTCAACAACGGCAACCTGATTCAGTACGGCACGGAGAACCTCCCCGTCGCCGGCGCCAAGGTGCCGGCGACCAAGCTGACCAGGAAGCAGGCGCTGGACGTCGTCTCGTCGTACATCTCCGGCTTTCAGGGCGGTGACACGTTCCGCGACTCCGGCAGCCTGCACCTGATGCCGGCCGGAATTCCGAACGACAAGTTCGCCGAAGGCTACGAGATCGGCAACGGCCGCGGCCTGGTCAAGACCTGGCAGTTCATCTTCCATCGCGACGGCGTGATGGGCACCTGGCTGGCCCGGGTCGACGCCACCAGCGGCGAGATGCTCGCGCTGACCGACGTCAACGAGTACGCGCAGGCGACCGGCGGCACGTACCAGAACTCGCCGGCCACCGGTCCGGAGATCGTGCGCCCGGCTCCGTACCTCACCCTCGGGAGCACCACCACCAACTCGGCCGGTCTCTACAACTTCACCACCGCCGTAACCTCGAATCTCTCCGGCACCTACGTCAAGATCACCGACACCTGCGGCGCGGTCTCTCAAGGCTCGGACGGCTCGGGCAACGTCGCCTTCGGCACCTCGACGGGAACGGACTGCATCACGCCCGGCCACGGCGGCGTCGGCAACACGCACTCCTCCCGCGAGCAGTACTACCAGGTCAACCGGATCAAGGAAGTGGTCCGCGGCTGGCTGCCGGCCAACACCTGGATCAACACCCAGCTCAACGTCAAGGTCAACCTGAACATGACCTGCAACGCCTACTGGGACGGCACGGCGCTGAACTTCTTCAAGTCGGGCGGCGGCTGCGCCAACACCGGCCAGATCGCCGGCGTGTCGTTGCACGAGTTCGGCCACGGCATCGACCAGAACGACGCGACCGGCACCGCCACCGACGGCGCCACCGGCGAGTCCTACGGCGACACCACGGCGCTGATCGCGCTCCACGACTCCTGCCTCGGCGAGGGCTTCCTGTCGAGCAACTGCGCCGGTTACGGCGACGCCTGCACGGCCTGCACCGGCGTCCGTGACGCCGACTTCGCCAAGCACGCCTCGAACACCCCGGCGACGGCCGACAACTTCATCCGCGTCCATTGCCCGGCGGCCTCCGGCGGCGCCGGCCCCTGCGGCAAGGAAGTCCACTGCGAGTCGTACATCCCGACCGAGACGATGTATGACCTCGCCGCCCGCGATCTGCCGAGCCCCGGCACCGGCATCGCCTGGACGATCCTCGACCGCCTCTGGTACCTCTCGCGCAACACCGCCACCAAGTCCTTCGCCTGCACGACCGGCACGACCTACACGTCGAACGGCTGCAGCGCCGGCTCGCTCTGGAAGGTGTTCCGCGCCGTGGACGACGACAACGGCAACCTGAACGACGGCACGCCGCACGGCGCTGCCCTGTTCGCGGCCTTCAACCGTCACAGCATCGCCTGCACCACCGACGCCGGCGCCTCCACGACCTTCGCCGGCTGCGCCGCGCCGGTCTCGCCGACGCTCTCCATCGTCGCCGGTGACAACTCGGCGGCCCTTTCCTGGACCTCCTCCGGCACGGCGGTCTACGACGTGTTCCGCAACGAGACCGGCTGCAATGCCGGCTTCACCAAGATCGCGTCCGGCACCTCCGCCACGTCGCTCACCGACACCGGCGTGGCCGACGGCCTCACCTACTACTACCAGGTCTCCGCGTTCCCCTCGGGCAACGAGTCCTGCGCGTCGTCGCCGTCCGCCTGCGTCGCGGTCTCGCCGGCGACCGGTCCCTGCATTCCGCCCTCCTCCGCTCCGGCCAGCCTGACGGCGACCGCGGGCAGCGGCAGCGTGGCGCTCTCCTGGGCCGCGGTGACCGGCGCCAGCGAATACCACGTGCTCCGCTCGACGACCTCGGGTGGCCCTTACACCCAGGTCGGCGTGGCGACCGGCACCACCTTCACCGACAGCGGCCTGACCACCGGCACCTACTACTACGTCGTCCGCGCAGCCAACAGCTCGACCTGCGAGTCGGGCAACTCGCCGCAGGCTTCGGCCTCGGTGACGGCGGCTCCGGACTTCGCGCTCTCGCTGACTCCGGCCTCGGTGACGGTGGGGCTGCTCGGCTCGACGGCGAACTACACGGTCACCATCACCCGCTCGGGCGGCTTCACCGGCGCGGTGACCCTGTCCGTCGCCGGCCTGCCCTCCGGCGCGACCGCCACGTTCACGCCGAACCCGGCGACCGGCGCCAGCTCGGCTCTCAAGGTGACGGTCCGCATCCTGCCGCGCGGCACCTTCCCCCTGACCGTGACCGGCACCAGCGGCACGCTCAACCACACGGCCTCGGCGACGTTGATCAAGAACTAGCCCGGAGCCCGTTCACTTGCGATCAGGCGGCGTCCTCCGGGGCGCCGCCTTTTTCTATGGCCTCGGCGGCGCCGGGCCGGGCGCTGCGGTCATGAGTCGGCCTCGACGTCGTCGTCCGGATCGCACCCCGGCAGGGTGAACAGGAACGTCGTGCCGACCCCCTCTTCCGACTCGACGCCGACGAAGCCGCCGTGGCGTTCGACGGCCCGGCGGACGAGCGACAGGCCGATCCCTTCGCCCGGAGCGGCGTCGGCGTGGAAGCGCTGGCAGGCGACGAAGAGCTTGTCGCGGAAGGACTTCGGAATGCCGAGACCGTTGTCGCGGACCCAGTAGGTGACGGGGGAGCGCGGCGGGCCGATCTCGGCGCCGATCTCGATCCGGCCGCTGCGCTGGGGATCGAGGTAGTTGACCGCGTTGGCCAGCAGGTTGGCGAAGATCTGTTCCACCGCCGTCAGGTCCGCCCGCGCCGGCGGCAGCTCGCCGATCGTGACCTGGACGCCCTTTTCGTCGAGCCGTACCCGCAGCGTGTCCAGCACGTCATGGACGACCGCGCCGACGTCGACGGTCTGCCACTGATACGTCATCCGGCCGGCCCGCGATAGCCGCAGGAGGGCGTCGATCAGCTTCCCGGAGCTGGTGACGCTCGCCAGGACGAAACGGACCGACTCCCGCATGTGATGCTCGACCGCCTGGAGCTCGCCGCGGACGGAGGCGGACATCTCCACGGGGGTGAGCACGCGCCAGAGGTCGTCGCAGAGCAGGTCGATCTCGCGGCAGAGCCCCTTGAGGTTCACCAGCGGCGACCGCAGGTCGTGCGAGACGCTGTAGACGAAGGTTTCGATCTCCCGCGACTTGTACTGCAGGTCCTGGTTGGTGAGCATCAGCTCCTCGGCGCGCTCCTCGAGCTCGGCCTCGTGCTGCCGCTCGGCCGTGGCCGCCGCGGCCAGCCGGCGGGTCGTCTCCAGGAGGGCCCGGTCGAGCTCCGCGATCTCGTCCCTCCCCTCCAGCGGGGGATCGAGCGGCAGGTTCATCGCGATCCGGCGGGCATTGGCGGTGACCGCCGCCAGGCGCGAGCTGATGCCGCGGGCGAACGAGCGCGCCAGCAGGAGGGTGATCAGCACCGCCGTCACCAGGGCGCCCAGGAGCATGGCCTGCTGAAGCCGGCGAGTCTCCTGCAGCCATTTCACCCGCTCTACGTGGAGACGCTCCTCGCCGGCCAGGAAGTCGTCGAGCTTGCTCAGGGTGTCGCGCAGCCTCCGCTCGCCTTGCAGAGTGCGGATGAGCCGGGTCGCTTCGGCGAATTTCTTCGCGCCGACGAGATCCTCCAGGATGTGCCGCCGCTCGTCCAGCAGCCGGACATCGGCCAGCAGCGCTTCGGCGCGCCGCAGCTGGGCCGGATTGTCCTGCACCAGCCGGCGGATCTCGCTCACCTCGGCGACCACGTCGCGTGGCGTGCGCACCGCGAGCTCGGGGTTCTGCGTGAGGATCAGGCCCCGCATCCGGCTGACGTCCTGAAACTGCCATCGCATCACGGATTCGGCCCTGATGATGACCTGTTGCGTCTGGAGCGCCCGCCGTTCGGCGTCCCGGCTTGCGACCTCGTTCCAGAACAGGACCCCGAGGACGAGGGCCTGGAAGAGGAGGGGAGTGGCGATCAGGACCAGTCCCTTCCGCAGGATGCTGCGCGGCGCCTCACCCTGCGGAGAGCTCACGGGCTCCGCCCTCATTTCAGGAGGCATGTTCCTCTCCCGCCCCTCGCGGCTCTGGCGCTCCCGGGCTTCTGCATTGGCGTATGAAGGTATGGTATGCTAAATTTCAACGTACGACAAAGCTAGTGAAAGAAGTCCGCCAGCTCTCTGCCAGGTACCGCGACAGGAACCTCGGCGCGAGCCTTGGCTTAGATCAAAGGCAGGCTCCGGCGGAGTGACTGACTGTACCGAATATGAATGATATGCTAAACAATGGCTATGCATGAAGAGCGGTGCCGGCCCGCTTCTCGGGCTGAAGGACCCTCCATGGCGCTCGATGAGGGAGGAGGTATATCTTGATCCGTCTTCTGGTCGTCGACGACCACCCCGCGATCCGCGTCGGTGTGCAGCGAATCTTCGCCCGGGACGCCCCTGACATCTCGATCGAAGAAGCGGCGGGGGAGCCGGAAGCCCTCGACCGGCTCCGCGCCGGCAGCTTCAGCCTGGTGCTCCTCGACCTGGTGCTGCCGGGGCGTAGCGGCTTCGAGGCCCTCCACGAGATCAAGAGCCTGCGCCCCGAGCTGCCGGTGCTGGTCTTCAGCATGCACACCGACGGCCCCTTCGTGCTGCGCGCCCTGCAGGAGGGAGCCTCCGGCTATCTGGCCAAGGACTGCACGCCGGAGGAGCTGATCAAGGCCGTGCGGAAGGTGGCGGCCGGCGGCCGCTACATCATGACCGAGCTCTCCGAGCTGCTGATCGACCGCCTGCAGGCGCCGGCCGACCGCCCCCTCCACGAGCAGCTCTCGAGTCGCGAGCTGGAGGTGATGCGCCTCCTCGCCGTCGGCACCTCCCTGCGCGAGATCGGCAATCAGCTCTGCGTCTCGGAGTCCACCGTGAGCACCTATCGCACCCGCATCCTCCGGAAGCTGCAACTGGCGAACAACGCCCAGATCACCCGCTACGTGCTCGACAACCACCTCGACTAGCTGTCGCTAAATCGCGACATATAGATGGGGCCATCTGCGACTCCAGGTCGCCCGGCTTACCGACTTACAGGTTCCGCGGTTCGGCGCATGCTCTTCCTAACGGAGTTCTTCAAGGAAGAAAAGAGGTAGAGCATGAACATTCAAAGAGGGAACAGGCTTTCACGGTCGCTCCCCATCCTCGTCGCCGGCGCGTTTCTCTGCGCCACTTCTATCGAGGCACAGACCGCCGCGGGCAGCTCCGCCTATGGCGAGTCGGTGAGCCTGAATGTCGCTCCCCTTCTCGGCAACGTCCTCCAGGTCGCCAGCGGTCCGCTGCCGCAGGTGAGCGGTACGGCGGCTCCGGCGTACAGCCGGACCGGCACCCTCGCCTCGGCCGCCGTGGCGACCGCGTTGACCGGCAATCTCCTGCAGACCGGCGTCCTCACCGTGCACGCCTCGTCGCAGATGCCCGGCGCCGTGCTGACCCATGCCGACGCGGAGACCGACAACCTGGGGCTGACGCTCGGCCACCTCATCCCGCTGCTGAACCTCGGCGCCCAGGTCGTGAAATCGTCCGCGACCATCGACGGCACCTGCGGCTCCAGCCTGGTGGCGACCGGCACGGCCAGCCTGGCGAACGCCGCCACCAGCGGCAGCGTGGCGCTCGGCCTGGCGGTCCCCACCAATCCGAGCCCCAACACCCAGCTGCTCAACCTGCTGGGGATCCGGATCATCCTCAACGAGCAGATCGCGAGCGGCAACGGCACCACCAGCAGGGCGCTGACGGTCAACGCCATTCACGTCTCTCTCCAGAACTCGCTGCTGAGCGGCCTCGGGCTGCTCACCGGCGACATCGTGATCTCCCAGTCGGTCGCCAGCGTGCAGTGTCCCACGACGCTCCCCGCCACCGCGGACCTCGGCCTGGCCGGCAGCGCGACGCCCAACCCGGTGGCGTCCGGCGGAACGCTCCAGTACAACCTGACGGTGACCAACCAGGGTCCCAATCCGGCGACCGGCGTCGTGCTGACCGACGCGCTTCCCGCCGGCCTCTCCCTGATCTCCGCGACTCCCGGTCAGGGCAGCTGCAATCCAGGCCCGCCGGTCTCCTGCAGCCTGGGGACGCTGGCTTCGGGGCAGAGCGTGCCGGTGACCGTCACGGCCATCGCCACCGCCGCCTCGGGCACGCTGGTGAACACCATCACGCTGACCAGCAGCGTCGCCGATCCCAACGCCGGCAACAACACGGTCACGATGAGCACGCCGGTAGCCGCCGGCGCGAAGAGCGCGGACCTCAGCCTGGCCGGCAGCGCGACGCCCAACCCGGTGCTCACGGGAGGAGCGCTGAAGTACACGCTGACGGTGACCAATCACGGCCCCGATCCGGCGACCGGCGTGATCGTGACCGATCCGCTGCCGGCCGGCCTCGCCGCGACCTCCGCGACGCCGGGCCAGGGCACCTGCTCCATCGGCTCGCCGGTCTCCTGCAACCTGGGCACGCTGGCCTCGGGACAGAGCGTGCCGGTGACCGTCACGGCCGCCGTCACCGCCGTCCAGGGCACGCTGGTGAACACGCCCAGCCTGACCAGCAACGTCGCCGATCCCAACTCCGGCAACAACTCCGTCACCCTGAGCACGCCGGTGACGTCCAGCGGCGGCGGACCCGGTCAGGGCGCCGACCTCTTGCTGGGCGCCTCGGTCGACCAGGCGTCGGTCCAGGTCGGTCACAACGTGACGTTCGTCTTCACGGTCACCAACCTCGGCCCGAACGGCGCCACCTCCGTGATCCTGACCGACGCCGCGCCGCAGCGCGCGGTGATCGTCTCCCTGAGCCCGTCACAGGGGAGCTGCACGGTCGGCGCCCAGGTCGTCTGCAATCTCGGCTCGCTGGCGTCCGGCGGCGTGGCCAAGGTGGTGCTGGTGCTCAAGCCCTCGGCCGCCTCGACGCTGTTCTGCACCGGCTCGGTGACCTCGAGCGTGGCCGACCCGAACGTGGCGAACAACACGGCCAGCGTGTCCACGCTCGTCGCGCAGACCGCTTCGCTGGTCGACCCCGGCGCCTGCCGGATCGACGCGGTGCCGGCGGCGACGCTGCTGTTCCCCTACTTCGAGGTGGACCTCGACCATCCGACCGGCGCCACGACGCTGATCTCGATCAATAACTCCAAGGCCGCCCCGCAGCTGGCGCAGGTCACGATCTGGACCGACTGGGGGATCCCCTCGATGTCGTTCACCGTCTCGCTGACCGGCTTCGCGGTGCAGACCCTCAACCTGCGCGACATCATGGCCAACGGCACGATCCCCACCGGAGGGTGCCCCAGCCTGGCCGTCGCGGGCGTGCTGCCGCTGTCCCTCGTCAGCCACCTCCAGGCCTGGCACACCGGCCAGCCGTCGCCCACCCTGGGCACCTGCGCCGCGCCGCCACGGGCCTCCAACCTCGCCACCGGCTACGTCACGGTCGACGCGGTCAACTACTGCACGTCGGCGAACCCCACCTCGCCGGGCTACTTCGCGGCCGGCGGGACGGGCGTCGCGAGCGACGAGAACGTCCTGTGGGGCGACTTCTTCCTGGTGAACAACGACGAGTTCCAGGCCGACGGCGATCCCGCCGTCCACATCCGCGCGGTGCCCAACACGTTCAAGAACCACTACTCGTTCTACAACTCGTTCGTGGGCGGCTCGGGAGCCGACGACCGGCAGCCGCTCGGCACCAGCTACGCCAGCCGCTACCTCTCGGGCGGCCTGTTCGACGGCGGCACCCACATGCTGGTCTGGCGCGACGCCAAGGTGGCTCATCCCACGCCGCTGGCGTGCGGCCAGGAGCCGACCCGGTTGAGCCTCGCCGGCGTCGCCTACAACGAGACCGAGCAGTCCGTCCCGCTCGGCCCCTCGACCGACATGGCGCCCTGGAGCACGCAGAAGATGGAGATCGGCGGCAGCGACGTGCCGCTGCCGTTCGCCTTCGGCTGGATCGAGCTCGACCTCTGGCACTCCGGCGACACGCTCAACGGTGACGTCGCGCAAGGTTGGGTGTCCACGGTGATGAGCGCTCAGAAGCGGTTCAGCGTCGGCCTCCGCGCCATCCGCCTCGACAGCGCCTGTGATTTCTAGTCCTCGCATCGCGGGCCCGGCCGCCGGCCGGGCCCGCTACTTTGAACCCTTGCAGGTCTTTTTTGATTGGAGAGGAGACGAAATGTCCGCAACCCACGCCCGCGTGTTGATCGTCGAAGAGAGCCCGGCCGAAGCCCTGATGATCCAGCAAGCCCTCGCGGAGCCCGGCTCCGTCCGTTTCGATGTCGATATCGCCGAACGGGTCGCCGCGGCCCGCGAACGCCTCGCCACGGAAGGTTTCGATGCCGTCGTCTTCGATCTGTCCTCGCCCGGCAACCAGGGGCTGGCGAGCTTCGCGGCGCTCCGCGAGGCGGCCGGCGACACGCCGATCGTGGTGCTGACCGGGGCGGAGGACGAGGATCTCGCCCTCGGCGCCCTGTGGGCCGGCGCCCAGGACTATCTGTTCAAGGGGAGCGTACAGCCGCAGGAGCTGCTGGCGCGCTCGCTCCGTCACGCCCTCGAGCACCACGAGGACCAGCGCAAGCTGGCCGAGCAGGCCCAGCTCCTCGGCGACCGCGACTCGCAGCTCGCCACCGCTCAGCGCCAGACCTTCCACAGCCGTTCCACTCTCGGCTTCGACCTCTTGCCGGAGCGGCGCTCGCCCGAACGCGTGCGCCTGGGCAAGGAGCTGCCGCGGGCCCTCGAGCAGGGGCGGTTCAGCCTCGCCTACCAGCCGATCGTGCGGCTGAGCGACGGCGCGCTGATGGGGTTCGAATCGCTGCTCCGCTGCGCCGATCCGGTCCGCGGCATGGTGCCGCCGGCGGAGCTCATCCCCGTCGCCGAGGAGACCGGGCTGATCGTGCCGCTGACCGCCTGGGTGGTCGCCGAAAGCTGCTGGCGGCTCGCCGACTGGCTGACGGTGCGCGGCGCGGACGGGCCCGACTTCGCCATGCACGTCAACCTCTCGCACTCCTGCCTGGCCGAGCCCAGACTCGCGGCCCGCCTGCACGCCGCCCTGGAGGCCAACGGCATCCCCGGCTCCCGGCTGGTCGTCGAGCTCACCGAGAGCGCCTGCGCCGATCCGGTGTGCGCGCGGCGCGTGCTGCAACAGATCCGCGAGATGGGGGTACGGGTGGCGCTCGACGACTTCGGCACCGGCTACAACTCGCTGGGGTGCCTGCAACAGCTCCCGGTCGACATCCTGAAGATCGACCGCTCGTTCGTCGCCCGGCTGGGCGCCGGCGAGAGCCCGGAGGTGCTGCGCGCGATCTTCAGCCTGGCCGGCCGGCTCGGCCTGGAGGTGATCGCCGAAGGGGTCGAGACCATCGCGCAGCTCGCCGAGCTGCGCGCCCTGGGCTGCGACTTGGCGCAGGGCTTTCTGTTCGCCGCCCCCTGCGAGCCCGAGGTGGCGCGCGAGCTCGCCCGTGGCGCCCTGGGGTGGCCGTTCTGAGCTTCGAAGGTCTGATCCCTCCCGCGGGAGGGTGTCTGCAGGCGATGGAGCTCATTCGAGGGACCTGGGCGATGGTTGGAAACTCATGAGGTCCTCCCTTGTGAGCCCGGGCGCAGTCGTTTTGCACGTCCGGCCGTAGTGCTGTTCTTGGAGTCTCCAACCATCCTGCCAGGTCAGGGGCGTGCGTGCACGCCCCTTTTTTTGAGCAAGTTTGATATCATGTAACCGGTGTAAGTAGTGGGGCTACGCCCAAGGGCTTGGAGGTCCGCGATGGCATCGGCACCGCGCCGGACCGGGGCGCTGGCCCTGGAAGAGCTGAAGGCGAGCAAGGAGATCTTCAAGCTCCTGGTGGAGAGCACGCCGGACTACGCGATCTTCCTCCTCTCTCCCGACGGCATCGTGCAGACCTGGAACTCCGGCGCCCGCCAGCTCAAGGGGTACGAGGAGTCCGAGGTGATCGGCCGGCACGTCTCGCTCTTCTATCCGCTGGAGGACAGGAACCGGCCGGCGCGCGAGCTGGAGATCGCGCTGCGCGACGGCCGCTTCGAGGAGGAGGGGTGGCGCGTGCGCAAGGACGGCTCGCGCTTCTGGGCGAGCGTCATCCTCACCGCGCTCTACGATACCGAAGGGCTGCTCACCGGTTTCTCGAAGGTGACCCGGGACGTGACCGATCGCCGGCGGGCCGACGACGCTCTGCGCGGCCAGGCCGCCGAGCTCGAGCGGCGAGTCGAGCAGCGCACCCTCCAGCTGCAGAGCGTCGTCGACCAGCTCGAATCCTTCACCTATTCGGTCTCGCACGATCTCCGCTCGCCCCTGCGCGGCCTGCAGGGGCTCGCCATGGCGCTGCTCGAGGACTACGGCGACCGGCTCGACGAGCGGGGGCGGGAGTACGCCCGCACGATCGTCGACACCGCCCACGGCCTGGCGGACCTCATCCAGGACCTGCTGACCTACAGCCGGCTGGGCGGGACCGAGATGTTCCTCATGCGGATCGATCCGCGGCTGGCGCTGCACGAGGCGCTGGCGATGCTGCGCGTCGAGATCGAGGAGACCGCCGGACAGATCTTCATCCTCGGCGATTTCCCCCAGACCCTGGCGCATACTCAGACGCTGGTGCAGGTCTGGGCGAACCTGGTGGGCAACGCGCTGAAATACGTGGCGCCGGGGGTCCGTCCGGAGATCCACATCGCGGCCGAGTGGCGGGAGTCCTTCGTGCGGCTGGTGGTGCGGGACAACGGCATCGGCATCGCGCCGGAATACCACGAGCGGATCTTCAAGGTCTTCGAGCGCCTGCACGGCTCGGAGACCTGCCCGGGCACCGGCGTCGGCCTGGCGATCGTCGCCAAGGGGGTGTCTTCCATGGGCGGCCGGGTCGGAGTAGAGTCGGAGCTCGGCAAGGGGAGCTCGTTCTGGTTCGAGCTCCATGGAGACTGAGATCCTATGCACGCTCCCATCCTGATCGTCGAGGACAGTCGCCACGACATCCTGCTGGCCGAGCGCGCCTTCGCGCGGGCCAACGTCAAGGCGCCGCTCCAGATCGTCACCGACGGCGAGGCGGCGATCCAGTATCTGAGCGGCGAGGCGCCGTTCGCGGACCGCGAGCGCTTTCCGCTGCCGTCCCTGGTCCTGCTCGATCTCAAGCTGCCGCGCCGGAATGGCCACGAGGTCCTGAGCTGGATCCACGACGAGCCCGAGCGGGCCCATGCCGGCTATCCCGTCGTCATCCTCACCACCTCCGACGAGGCGCGCGACCGCGAGCTGGCGGCCCGTTCCGGCGCCGTCGCCTACCTGATCAAGCCGCTGTTCCAGGACACCGTGCTGGAGCTGCTGCACAGCGTCGGGCTCGACGAGCTCCTCACGGTGTAGCGGCGGCGGGCGCGGGCTCGGCGAGCAGCGAGAAGCGCTCGCGCCGGGGGACCAGCGGGACGTAGCGGTTGATCCAGGTGAGGACGCCGAGCAGCGCGAAGCGCCAGCGCAGCGCGAAGGAAGGGCGCGGGAAGACGTTGCCGGCGAGGATCGCCATCGCGGCGCGGTGCACCTCGAGCGGCCCCTGACCGTGCAGGAAGAGCTCGCGGAACGAAGGGTCGTAGTAGAGGTCGACCAGCCGGAAGAACGCCGCCGAGCTCTCCTTGACGAAACGGATGTAGCGCCGCCGCAGGAGCGCCGGATCCTCCCCTCCGCGCACGGCGGCGATGATCGCCCGCCCGACCTCGGCGCCGCTCGACATCCCCATGCAGACACCGGTGGAGAAGATGGGATCGATGAAGGTCGCGGCGTCGCCGGCCAGGAAGTAGCCGGGACCGGCGAACGGCGCGCAGCGGTAGCTGAAATCGGCCAGCACGTGGGTCTCGGCGGGGAAGGTGGCGCCGGCGGTCCGCTCGCGCAGCACCGGGCAGCGGGAGATCCCCCAGGCGAGCATGCGGTCGGCCGGGATGCCCACCCCGCGCGCCACGTGCTCGTGCATGACCAGGCCGATGCTGGTCCGCGTCTCGTCGAGGGGGATCATCCAGAACCACCCCTCCTCGCAGGCCACGATCACGATGTACCCCCCCTCGTCGCCCGGCCGGCGCCAGACGTCGTCGAAGTGCCCGAAGTAGGCGATCTTCTTCAGGTGGGGGAGGACGCGGCGGGTGCCCAGGTGCTTGCCGAGCAGCGTCGCCTGGCCGCTGGCGTCGACCAGGAAGCGGGCGCTGATGTCGCCCTCGTCGGTCGCCACCTCGACGCCGCCCTCGTCCAGGCGGAGGATCTTGCGCACGGCGACCCCTTCGCGGACCTCCGCGCCGGCTTGCCGGGCGGTGGCCAGCAGCTTGGCGTCGAACGGCGCGCGCTCGAGGTTGTAGGACATCGGCTCGCCGTCGACGAGGCTCATGGTGAAGGGGAAGAGCGAGGGCTCGCCGCCGCTGCCGACGATGAACTCCGCGCCGTACTTCGGCACCTTGGGGATGCCGTCGAGCACGTCCAGCAGGCCGAGCTCGCGGAGCAGGGCGAAGTTGCGCGGCAGCAGCGACTCGCCGATGTGGAAGCGCGGGAAGGGGGTGCGCTCCAGCAGCCGTACCCGCAGGCCGGCGCGGGCCATCACCAACGCCGCCGTCGAGCCGGCGGGGCCGCCGCCGATGACGATGGCGTCGTAGGGCGTGGAGTCTGGGCTCATGGCGGGATTGTATAGCGATTGGATCGCGGTACGACTTAACTCGGTCCCTCAAGTCTGAGGACGGGTTGAATTCATCCTGATTTCTACCTATCCTACCGGAATGGCACTCAGTATCAAGAGTCCGGAGGTGGAGAAGCTGGTGGCTGCGCTAGCTTCCATGACGGGCGAGAGCAAAACGGAAGCGATTCGACGTTCTCTCATCGAACGACGTGAGCGGCTGAGTCTGCAGCAGGCGCGTCACGCGCGTGGCAGCGACTTCCTGCGCTATCTCGCGGAAGAGGTGTGGCCCAAGGCTCCATCGGATCAACTCGGGCGCCGTCTCAGTCGCGAGGAAGAGGACGAGATCCTTGGCTACGGACCGGGGGGAGTTTGATCCTCGACAGCTCGGTCGTCGTTGCCATCGCCCTGCGGGAGCCCGGTCACGAGGAGCTGGTGGACAAGCTGCGCTCCGCGGATTCTCTCGGTATCGGCGCTCCTACCCTGACGGAGACCGGGATGGTGCTGTCGGCTCGACTGGGTGTTGAGCCGCAAGCCCTATTGGATCGGTTTCTCCGCGATTTCGAGGTGGTGCCGGTGGCCTTTGGAGAGCTTCACTGGCGGGAAGCGCTCGAAGCTTTCCGCCGCTTCGGTAAGGGACGGCATCCAGCCGCGCTCAACTTCGGAGACTGTTTGAGCTACGCCACCGCCAAGCTCGCCGGTCACCCCCTCCTCTTTGTCGGCGACGATTTTCCCCGCACGGATATCAAATCGGCCTGAG
>DATBAW010000155.1:0-7036 GCA_036271335.1 Thermoanaerobaculia bacterium | reverse complement strand
CTCGACAACGGCCGCGTCCAGTGCGACCTCTGCCCGCGGTTCTGCAAGCTGCTGGAGGGGCAGCGGGGGCTCTGCTTCGTGCGGGCGCGGGAGAACGATCAGATCGTGCTCACCACATGGGGCCGGTCGAGCGGATTCTGTGTCGATCCGATCGAGAAGAAACCGTTGAATCACTTCCTGCCGGGCACGCCGGTGCTGTCGTTCGGGACGGCGGGGTGCAATCTGGCCTGCAAGTTCTGCCAGAACTGGGACATCAGCAAGTCGCGGGAATTCGACACCCTCGCCGATCAGGCCACTCCCGAGGTGATCGCCCAGGCGGCGCGACGGCTGGGGTGCGCCAGCGTGGCGTTCACCTATAACGATCCGGTGATCTTCCTCGAATATGCCGTGGACGTGGCGGTGGCCTGCCACGCGGAAGGGCTGAAGACGGTGGCGGTGACGGCGGGCGAGATCTGCCCGGAGCCGCGCGCCGAATTCTTCCGCCACATGGACGCCGCCAACGTCGATCTCAAGGGGTTCACGGAGGATTTCTACCGCAAGATCTGCGGCGGCGAGCTGGGGCCGGTGCTCGATACGCTCAAGTATCTGAAGCACGAGACGGACGTCTGGTTCGAGATCACCACGCTGCTGATTCCGGGCGAGAACGATTCCGACGCCGAGCTCGACCGGATGACCCGCTGGGTGGCCGCGGAGCTGGGTCCTGACGTGCCGATCCACTTCACGGCGTTCCATCCCGACTACAAGATGCTCGACCTGCCGCCGACGCCGCCCGCCACCCTGAAGCGCGCCCGCCGGATCGCGCTGGGCAACGGCCTGCGCTACGCCTACACCGGCAACGTCCACGACGAGGAAGGCGGGAGCACGTACTGCCATGGCTGCAGCGAGCGCCTGATCGGCCGCGACTGGTTCGTGCTCAGCGAGTGGAACCTCACTCCGGACGGCGCCTGCGCCACCTGCGGCACGCCCTGCGCCGGCCGTTTCGCGGGCGACCCGGGAACCTGGGGATCGCGCCGGCTGCCGGTGCGGCTGCGGGATTTCGCGCCGCGCGAGGCGAAGGAAACCTCGCTTCGAATTCCGTAGAGCGGCGTTCGTGCGCTCGCGGAGCCTCTGCAATTCTGGAGAGGATACCGCCGTCCCGGAGACGCCCCACGGGGCGTCTCTACAGTGGATTCCGAGACAGCGTTGCCCCCCAATGTAGAGACGCCCCGTGGGGCGTCTCCGCCGTAAGTGATAGCATGGCCCGCCCGGCCGCCGCGTCCTGAAGGCGGCTTCGCCCGTATGATCTCTCCGCCCCCCATCCTGATCGCCCTCGGCATCGCCGCCGCCGTCTTCGTGGTGCTGCTCGCCCTGCGCGAGCTCGTCGTGCGCCGCCTTGGCAAACGGGCCGCGGGGACGGCGACCGGCGTCGACGATCTGATCGTCAGCCTCGGCAGGCGCACGCAGATCCTGCTGATTGCCGCCGTCGCCCTCTACGCCGGCAGCCTGTACGTCGTGCTCCCCGCGCGGGAGGAGCGGATCTTGCGCGGCCTGACCGAGGTCGTCGTCTTCCTCCAGCTCGCCCTCTGGTCCTCGGTCGTGATCGATTTCTGGATCGCCCGCCAGCGGCGGCGGATGGACTACGACGCCACCTCCGTCGCCCTGGCCGTGATCCTCCGCTTCGTCGGCAAGATCACGCTCTGGACGCTGTTCCTGCTGATGGCGCTGGAGAACCTGGGGGTGAACGTCACCGCCCTGGTCACCGGTCTGGGGATCGGCGGCGTGGCGGTGGCGCTGGCGCTGCAAAACGTCCTCGGCGACCTGCTGGCGTCGCTCTCGATCGTGCTCGACAAGCCGTTCGTCATCGGCGACTCGATCACCGTCGACACCCTGGCCGGCAAGGTCGAGAGCATCGGCCTCAAGACCACCCGCCTGCGCGCCGTCTCGGGCGAGCAGCTGATCTTCGCCAACAGCGACCTGCTGAAGAGCCGCGTCCACAACTGGAAGCGGATGGCCGAGCGCCGGTTGGTGCTCGCTTTCGGCGTGCCGTTCGAGACGCCGCCCGACGTGATCGAGCGGATTCCGGCGCAGGTCCGCGCGCTGGTCGAGGCGCAGGACCTCACCCGGTTCGAACGCGCTCATTTCAAGGGGCCGGGCGCGTCGTCGCTCGACTTCGAGATCGTCTATTGGATTCTGACCCCCGACTACGGCGCCTTCATGGACCGGCAGCAGGCGGTCAACCTCGGCCTGCTGCGGTTGTTCGAGCGCGAGGGGATCGCCTTCGCGTCCGGCGCGCAGACGGTGGTGGTGACGCCGGCGAAGCCGGAGCCGAAGGCAGACGGGCCGGCCATAACTTCGGGCTGATCCCTGCGTAGAATCCTGCTGGGAAGAGCTGTATCTTTTTGAAAGGAGACCTCGTGCGTAGATCGATCTGGAGGGCGGCCCTCCTGCTTCTCATCGCAGGGCTGGCCGCGTCGCAGGCGCAAGCCGAAGGGGGCACGCGGCTGCTGCGCTACCCCGACATCTGTGGCGATACCGTCGCCTTCGTCTATGGCGGCGACATCTGGCTGGTCGACGCTGGCGGCGGCCTCGCCCGGCGCCTGACCTCGGGCGAGGGGGACGAGCTCGCTCCCAAATTCTCGCCCGACTGCAAATCGATCGCCTTCACCGGCCAGTACACCGGCACCCGCCAGGTGTACGTGATCCCGGTCGGCGGCGGCTCCCCGCGCCAGCTCACCTTTCACAACGACGTCGGCAACATCCCGCCGCGCGGCGGCTTCGACAATCAGGTGCTGGGCTGGACGCCGGACGGCAAGCAGATCCTCTTCAACGCCCACCGCACGCCCTACAGCGAGCGCAACGCCCGGCCCTACCTGATCGCCGCGGCGGGCGGCATGGAAACCCCGATGCCGCTGCGCGAGGGATCGGCCGGCGTGTTCTCGCCGGACGGCAACCGTTACGTCTTCGCTCCGATCATGCGCGAGTTCCGCACCTGGAAGCGCTACCGCGGCGGCCGCGCTCCGGAGCTCTGGATCTACGACCTCAAGGCGAACACGGCCGAACAGATCACCAACAACCCGGCCAACGATTTCATGCCGGTCTGGATCGGCGACACCATCTATTTCGTCTCCGACCGCGACAAGGTGGGGAGCACCTTCGTCAACAACCTTTTCTCGTATGACACCAAGACGAAGGCGGTCCACCGGCTCACCAATCACGACGACTTCGACATCTACTGGCCGAGCAGCGCCGACCGCCGGCGCATCGTCTACGAGGCCGGTGGCTGGCTCTATCTGTTCGATCCCGCCGCGGGCAAGAGCCACCGGCTCGACGTCAGGGTCGAGGGGGACCTGCCGCGCACCTTGCCGTACTTCAAGAACGTCACCGACGACATCGACGGCTCCAATCTCTCCCCCACCGGCAAGCGCGCGCTGTTCACCGCTCGCGGCGAAATCTTCACCGTGCCGGCCGAGAAGGGGGAGATCCGCAATCTCACCCATTCTCCCGGCGTCCGCGAGATTTCGGCCGCCTGGTCGCCCGACGGCCGCTGGATCGCCTATCTCTCCGACCGCACGGGCGAGTACGAGGTCTTCGTGCGTCCCGCCGACGGCTCCGGCGAGGAGCGGCGGGTGACCACCGACGGCGACATCTGGCGGTTCCCGCTCGCCTGGTCCCCGGATTCCAAGAAGATCGCGTTCGGCGACAAGAACCGCCGGCTGCGCTACGTCGACGTCGCCTCCGGCAAGGTCACCGACGCCGATCAGGCGGCGCGCAACGACATCCAGGACTACAAGTGGTCGCCGGACAGCCGGTATCTCGCCTACACCAAGCTGGGCGAAAACTCGTTCCCCGCGATCTGGATCTACTCGCTGGACGACGCCAAGGCCCGCCAGCTCACCAGCGATCTCACCGCCGACGCCGAGCCGACCTGGGATCCCAAAGGGCGCTATCTCTACTTTTTCTCCAACCGCGACTTCAACCTGACCTTCAGCGGCTACGAGTTCGACTACGTCTACACCAATCCCACCCGCGTCTACGTGGGTCTCCTGTCGAAGGAAGGGCCGCCCATCCTGCTCCCCGAGAGCGACGAGGAGGCCGCCAAGCCTGAGGAGAAGCCGGCCGGCGATCCCTCGCAGGCTCAGGCCAAGGCCGCGGCCGAGAAGGTGGCGGACGAGGCCAAGGGGGACAAGGCCGACGCGGCGCCGAAATCGGGCGTGCGGGTCAAGATCGATTTCGACGGTTTCGATCAGCGGGTGCGCGCCATTCCGGGCCCTCCCGGCAACTATCAGAACCTTTCCGCCAGCGCCGAGGCCGTGTTCTACCAGCGCGCCAGCAACGGCGGCGGTCCCGGCGGCGGCCCGCCGTCGCTCAAGATGTTCAGCTTCAAGGACCGCAAGGAGGAGACCGTCCTCGACGCCGCCGGCGGCTACGACCTCTCCGCCGACGGCAAGAAGATCGGCTACCGCCTGCGCGACACCTTCGGCATCGTCGACGCGCGGCCGGGCCAGAAGCCGGGCGACGGCAAGGTCGACCTCGACAAGCTGACGCTCCGCATCGAGCCGCGCCAGGAGTGGCGCCAGGAGTACATGGACGCCTGGCGGATCTATCGCGACTGGTTCTACGACGCCAACCTCCACGGCGTCGACTGGAAGGGGGTCCGCGACCGCTATGCCGCCGAGCTCCCCTCCATGTCCGACCGGTCGGACCTCGACTACCTGCTCGGCGAAATGGGCGCCGAGGTGTCGGTGGGGCACTCATACGTCGAGCCCTCCGAGAACACGCCGGGACCCAAGCGCGTCGAAGGCGCGCTGCTGGGCGCCGAGATCGTCGCCGATCCCTCCGGCTACTACCGGGTCGACCACATCTTCCCCGGCGAAAACTGGCAGCGCGACTTCCGGTCGCCGCTGACCGAGCCGGGCGTCCACGTCGAGAAGGGCGATCTCATCCTGGCGGTCGACGGCCAGACCACCAAGGGGGTGGACAACTTCTACCGCCTGCTCGAAGGGAAGGCCGATCAGGTGCTGACCCTGCTGGTGAACGGCAAGCCGTCGCTTCAGGGCGCGCGCACGGAGACGGTGCGGCCGGTGAGCAACGAGCAGAACCTCCGCTACCTCGACTGGGTGCAGTCCAGCCGCGCCAAGGTCGACCGGCTCTCGAACGGCCGCATCGGCTACATCCACCTGCCGGACACGGCGGTGGCGGGCAACCGCGAGCTGTTCAAGTACTTCTATCCGCTCGCCAACAAGGACGCCGAGATCTTCGACGACCGCTACAACCAGGGGGGCTTCATCCCTGACCGCATGATCGCGCTGATCTCCCGGCCGCTGCTCAACTACTTCGTCGGCCGTGGCGGCATCGCGGCGCCGACGCCGCAGTTCGTGAGCACCGGCCCCAAGGTGGCCCTGATCAACGGCCAGGCAGGGTCGGGCGGCGACGCCTTCCCCTTCTACTTCCGTGAGATGAAGCTCGGGCCGCTCATCGGCGCCCGCACCTGGGGAGGCCTCGCAGGGCTCTCCGGCAACCCGGCGCTGGTCGACGGCGGCACCCTCACCGTGCCCACCTTCCGCATCCTCACCACGGACGGCAAGTGGGCGGTCGAGAACGAGGGCGTCTCGCCGGACATCGAGGTCGTCGACGCGCCCGACGCCCTGGCTCGCGGCGAGGATCCGACCCTCGAGCGGGGCGTCAAGGTCCTCCTGGAGGAGCTCCAGAAGAACCCGCCCAGGAAGCTCGTCGTGCCCCCGCCGCCGGTGGGCGGCGCGCCGCGCTAGCAGGCTCCACGAGAGAGGGGCGGCCCTGTCGGACCGCCCCTCTTTGTCGCTGGATGCCGCCGGATGCGCTAGAATAGCGAGGTCGGATCAGGAGGTCGAATGGCCAGCAGAAACTCCTACCATGTCATCGCGGACCCCAGAGGCGGCTGGAGCGTGATCCGGGGGGGCGCCGAACGAGCGTCCAAACACTTCTCCTCCCAGGAGGAGGCGGTGCAGTGGGGACGGCAGCTCAGCCAGGACCATCGAACCGAGTTCTTCGTCCACCGCGACGACGGTACGGTCAAGACGAAGACCTCGTACAGCCAAGGCGCCATCGCCGCTCATTGATCCTCAAATAATCCGCGAATGCAGAGGGCCAGCGACGCCGAATTCGAAAAAAACGTCTTCATCAACTGCCCTTTCGACGGCGGCTACGTCCGGCTGCTCCGCCCCCTCCTCTTCGTCGTCACCTACCTCGGATTTTGCCCCAAGATCGCTTCGGAGCGTTCCGATTCCTTCGAGAGCCGCATCCACAAGATCCGCGAGCTGATCCTCGGCTCCAAGTTCAGCATCCACGACCTCTCCCTCCTGCAAGCGACCGAGAAGAACGAGTTCTACCGGCTGAACATGCCCTTCGAGCTCGGCCTCGACTACGGCTGCAAGGCTTTCTCCAAGGGGCGCCAGGGAGAGAAGAAGTGCCTGATCATCGCGAAAACGAAGTACGACTACGTGAAGGCGCTCTCCGACCTCTCGGGAGTCGACATCAAGAGCCATGGCGGTAAGCCCGTCCAGTTGGTGCGGGCGGTGCGGGACTGGTTCGTCGAGACCGTGGAGCTGCCGGCCGTCCCCGGCGCGACGTCGATCTGGCTGCAATTCAACAGCTTCATGTCCGATTTCTACAACCAGCGCAAACAGGAAGGGTTCTCCACCCGCGATCTGAGCTTCATGCCCGCGCCGGAGTTCATCGGCTTCATCCGGCAGTGGGTGCGGACCGAGCGGGAGCGGGGGGGCGGCACGCCGTAGCGGCCGCCTGTTTCGATCAAGATCCAGTCCGCCGCCACCCTGGAAATGGTGATTTTGTAGGGGCGGCCCTGCGTGGCCGCCCTGGGAGGGGGTGCGATCTGGTCTGGAGTCTCCCCCACCCAGGGCGGCCACATAGGGCCGCCCCTACGGGGAACGCTTCACTTCTGGATTGACGGAGCCACTAGTAGCCTGTCAAGGCAAAATTGACACGTTGCTTAGATCTCCCTGGGACCGCCGGCGTCCCGCCGGCTCTAACTCCGCTTTTGGTTAGTTTTTAGTTAGAGCCG
>DATBAW010000154.1:0-22192 GCA_036271335.1 Thermoanaerobaculia bacterium | reverse complement strand
CCTCTATGGATGCCAGCCTGGACCAAGTCCCTATCTCCTTCGCGCGTTTTTAAATCTTCCAGTCTTGACAAAACTGTACGCCGACAAGGTCGTTGATATTCCGCAGGAGGTTCTCTCTCATTACGCTAACGACAACTGTCTACCGCGTCTGCGCACCCACTTCTCGGAGTTGGACCTCGGTGCGGAGACAGAGAACGAGGTCAAGGTAATCCTCCTCGGCAACGGCCGCGTCGGGAAGACTCAGCTCTGTCGTCGTTTCCGGAGCGAGCCCTTTGACGATTCTGTCCCATCCACTCATGGCGTCCAGATCTGGCGGGAAAAGCTTCGACTCCAAACTGGAGGCCAAGAACAAGATTTCCAGATCAACTGGTGGGACTTCGGAGGCCAGGATATCTATCACGGCACCCACGCTCTCTTTTTGCGTAGCCGCGCCGTTTTTCTGATTCTCTGGACGCCCAACCTCGAAAACCGAGACGAGTATTCCGAGAACGGCATCCCCCTGCGCAACCAGCCTCTTGCCTATTGGCTCGACTACGTTCGATCTCTCGCCGGCGAGGGCAGTCCGGTGATCGTGGTGCAGAGCCAGTGCGACCGGTTCGCGGATCGGCGTTCGGATCCGTCTAGGCCCGACGGTTTTGAATTCTTCGAATGCTGTGCCTACAGTGCGAAAGTGGGTTTGGGGCGAGAGATCCTACAAGGCCAGCTTCACAATGCAATTCGCTACCTGCTCGAACGGAACGGCACGCTTGAAATCGGTCGAGGGCGTGCTGAGGTGCGACGCCAGCTCTATGCTTGGCGGAGCGAGGACCAGCAGCGCGATTCCAAGGACCGCCAGCACCGAACCCTCGCTCTCGCCGATTTCCAGACGCTCTGCGACGGAACCGAAGGCGTCCTATCCTGGGAGCACGCCCTCGACTACTTTCATCAAACCGGCGTGCTCTTTTATCGGCCGGACCTCTTCTCCAACCGCATCATCCTCGATCAGGACTGGGCGCTTGACGCGGTCTACGCAGTCTTCCATCGCAGCAGCGTGGCCCCCTGGCTGAGGGACTCGGGACGGTTCACGCTCAATGATCTTGCGGGGATGGTCTGGCAAGGACATTCCCCTGACGAGCGGAGGCTCTTTCTGGGTCTGATGGAGAGTTGCGGTGTCTGCTTCCCTTGCGGCAAGGCTTCCGAGGGCGAGACGCGCTACATCGCGCCGGACCTGCTGCCCAGGTTTGACGCCGTGGCGAAGCGGGTCCAACTCGTCTGGAATGAAACCCCGGGCACGCCCACACTGCGTCTGAAATATCGCTTCTTCCACCCGGCAATCATACGGAACCTGATGAGCGAAGTTGGCCAGAGGGCTGGGGATCTTGGCGAGTATTGGAAATACGGCCTGTGGTTCAAGGACGGCCAGCGGGACAGTCAGCTTCTGGTCCAGTTCGAGGACACCAGTACGGATGAGTTTCCGGGCGCTGGAGCGCTGGTTTTGAAGGCGCAGGGCCGAGACCCTCTAAGCTTGCTCCGCGAGATCCGCAAAACGATCTTTCGGGGGCAGATCGGCGAGGAACCCGAAGAGTTGCTGACCCTGGGCGGAACTACGATGGCTCGAAGCGCGCTTGCCACGACGGTGGAAGGCCGGGTATTCGATATCGAGAAAAGACTGGTGCCCGCTACGGAGTTCATCGCCTTTTTCGAGGACCGGGAGCTTCGTCCCGACGAGGCGCGCGAGGTCGAGGAGTCTGCAGGGATCGATATCAAGCCTGTAGCGGGAGAGAAGTCCAAGGAGGTCTTTTTCTCTTATGCCTGGGGAGATGAGACACCCGAGGGAAAGATTCGCGCCAAGGTCGTTGACGGCCTCTACGCGGCGCTCGGAAAGGATGAATTCAGGCCTGTCCGAGATCGCGACCAGATGCATGCGGGAGATCGGATCTCGTCCTTCATTTCCCAGCTTACGCGAGCTGATCTCGTGGTAGCGGTGATCAGTGAGAAGTACCTGCGCTCGACGTACTGTATGTTTGAGATCTACAAACTCTGGCAGAGATCCCAAGGAGAGCCTAATCTTCTCGGCAAAATTCTGGTGCCGATCGTGCTGCCCGAGGTGAAGATTGGGAACCTGCGAGAGAGGCTGCCTTATCTGGAGTACTGGGCGAGCGAGGCGAAGAGTCTTGAGGCGCTCGTTCGCAATCCGAGGATCAGCCCGAGCCGTGAGTCTTGGGAAGAGGTCCGGTTGGTTCGCGAGTTCGCCCATCACGTGGATGGCATCCTCGTCTTCATCCAGGACGTCCTCATGCCTCGCAAGCTGGAGGCGCACCTCGACGACGGTTTCCAGGCCGTGCGCGAAGCGTTACGGCGGCGGATGGCTGAGGGATGAGGCTGAGTTCATCCTCCAGCGCGACCCTTCAGGCCGCATGGCGCTCCCCGGATTGAACGCTCCCAGGGCGCTGCCCTGGGCTTAGACAGCTCGGGCCGTTGGCCCTGAAAGAGGCGGCGTTCAGATACGAGGCGGCGGTCTGAGACCGGCTCGAACGGACGCTTCGCCTTTCGGGGGGATTCTTCGGCCTCGGGAGGCGGACGCATGCGGCGGCGAGGGCATGCGTCCGCCTCGGCGGGCGGAGGGTTGCTCCGCTCGGGGGATTGAACGGCCTCAAAAGGCGGACGGTCGCGGACGCGAGGGCATGCGTCCGCCTCGCGAGGCGGACGCATGATTTGTCGGGGGGATGCGTCCGGTGGTCGAGGGGACAGAGCGAGCGGACGAGGCGGAACGTCGGTGAGTCGGGGGGATGCGTCCGTTTCTCGCGTCCGTTCGACGAGACGCCGGCAGCTCTTGGCGCCGGCGTCTCGGTTCTGGAGCCCGCCTCTCCCTACCCCCGCCACCCCAGAACCTGATCGATCGAGCTCTGCGACAGCGGGTGATATCCCGGCCTTGCCTTCTCGTAGATCCGCAGGGCCATCTCGGCGCCTTCGGGGGTTTTGGCCATGTCGGTGTAGAGGGGCTGGATGTACTTGCGCCGGCCGACCGTCAGCAGGAACTTTTCGAGCGCCGGATAGGCGGGGGTGTACTTGGCGTCGACCACCTTGAGGAGCCAGACGTCGAGGATCTCGGAGTTTCCGGACTGGCTGAGATGGAAGGTGGCGTCGAGGTCGGCCATCTTCGCGGTGTCCAGCACGTCGGGGAGGTTGCGCAGGAAGTGGAGCCAGTGGTGCGTGGTCCAGCCGGTGGTGACGAGCTGGGCCGCGGGAGTGCCGGCGGTGAAGGCCTTGGCGGCGCGGTCGGCGGAGTCGAAGGCGTCCGAGTGCGGCTGGAAGGCGTTCGCGGGGAGGCCGGGGCTGAACACCCAGGCGTCGATCTGGAGCTTCTGGATCTGCGCCTCGTCGTTGTTGAGGAGGTTCTGCTTCAGATAGGCCACGAAACGCGCGGAATCCATCGACTGGAAACCGAAGGTGGCGAAATAGGTGCGCAGGAAGGCGTCGAGCTTCGCGCGCCCCACCTCGGCCTCCAGGGTGCGCAGGAAGAGCGCGCCCTTCTCGTAGGCGATGCCGTTCGAGCCCTCGTCCGGATCGCGGCCGGCGAGGTCGACGTGCAGGCGGGTGTCCGGCTTGTCGATGCCGCCGGCCTCGGTGACGGCGTCGTCGAGGTCCTGGCGGCCGAGCACGGCGAGCATGTCGGCGTAGGGACGGCCGTAGACCGCCTCCATGATCCGCCGCTCGAAATAGTTGGTGAACCCCTCGTTGAGCCAGAGATCGTTCCAGCTGGCGTTGGTCACCAGGTTGCCCGACCACGAGTGCGCGAGCTCATGGGCGACCAGCGAGACCAGCGAGCGGTCGCCGGCCAGGATCGTCGGCGTGGCGAAGGTCAGCCGCGGATTCTCCATGCCGCCGTAGGGATAGCTGGCGGGGAGGATCAGGATGTCGTAGCGCCCCCATTTGTAGGGGCCGTAGAGGGTCTCGGCGGCGGCGATCATCTTCGGCGTGTCCGCCAGCTCCCAGGCGGCGCGCTCGATCACGCTCGGCAGCGCATAGACGCCGCTGATCGGTCCCAGCGGCCGGAACTCGAGATCGCCCACGGCGAGCGCCAGCAGGTAGGACGGAATGCGCTGCGGCATCTTGAAGCGGTAGACGCCGTCGGCGCTCTTCTTGGTCGGATTCTCGGCGCTCATCACGGCCAGGAAGCCGCGCGGCGCATGGATCGTGGCCTCGTAGGTCATCCGCACGCCGGGCGAGTCCTGGCAGGGGACCCAGCTGCGGGCGAGGATCGATTCCGACTGCGTATAGAGGAACGGCGACGAGCTGCCGGCCTGCTCGGGGGTGAGCCACTGCACGGCGGCCGCCTGCGGGCTGGTGGTGTAGTCGACGTTGACCCAGGTGGTGGTGGGGGTGATCTCGATCTCCAGGGGGCGCCCGAGGATCTTCACCTCGTCGCCGAGCTTGAACTTTGCCGCCGTCTTGCCGCTGTCGAGCGTGACCTGGTGGATGTCGAGATCGTGCGTGTCGAGCACCAGACGGGTGGCGCCGGTGGAGTTGTGCAGGCGCAGGCTGGCGCGGCCGGTGAGCTGGTGCTTGGCGAAGTCGACGGTCAGGTCGAGCTTCAGATGCTCGACCGCGACCTCCTCCGGGTGCGAGAACGAATGCGGATCCGCGGGCGGCGCCTCGACCTTGGCCACCGGCTGAGCGGCCGCGGATTCGGTGACGGCCGGCATCGGCGTCGCCTTCTGAGCGGCTGGTCGCGGCGCGCTGCTCGGCGCGCTCGATGCGGGCTTCGGCGGCGCGCCGCCGGCGCAGGCGGCGATCAGGGGGAGGGCGAGGAGGAGGGTGGGCAGGCGGCGAAAGGTCATTGTGGCGTTCATCTCGCGGTGGATTCTACGTCGTCGGAGGGCTTGGCTCGAAAAAAGGCTGCCCCTTCGGGGCGAGCCCTCACTCTCCCAACCCTCTCTCTCCCGGCCTCCCCCCCGACCTGACGGGAGAGAAAGGGCTAAAGAAAGGTCACGTTTTCTGAAATTGGTTTCAGACTAACCACTCCCTCTTCTCCCGTCGGGAAGGGAGGGAGGCCGGGAGAAGAGGGGCGGGGTGATGAGGGCTTCAACGTCGCAGGCCACCGTAGGCCCTGCTAGTCTCTCCCGCATGGCCGACCTGCTCATCCTAGCCCACGGCGGCTCCTGGGACATGCGCTTTCAGATCTCCGCGCTGGCGGCGAGCACGGCGGCGGCGGGGGAGCGGGTGGACGTGGCGCTCTTCTTCGGTGCCCTCGACGCCTGGGCGCGCGGGCGGTGGGACGAGCTCGATCCGGCCCCGCCGGTCGCCGTGGAGCGCCTGGAAGCGCTCGCCATGCCCCCCCTCACCGGCATGCTCGCCGAAGGGCGCGAGGAGGGTCTGATCCGCCTCTACGCGTGCAGCGCCTCGGCCCGCCTGCTCGGCCTCGACACGGCGCGCGTGCAGGCCTCCGTGGACGCCATCCTCGGCTGGCAGAGCTTCTCGAAGATGATCCGCGACGCGAGCCAGGTGGTGACGCTGTAGGGGCGGCCCCGCGGCGATCAGCTCGACGAGTCGCTTTCGCGATAATCGCGCAGGAACCTCTCCTCGCCCACCACCCCCGGATCGAGCGCGAAGTCGTAGAGCTTCAGGCCGCCGAACAGCGCGCGCATCCGCGGGAATCCCGCCTTCTGAAGCTCGAGGGCCAACGCGGTCGCCTCCTCGCCGTCGTCGTCGAACAGCACCGCCTCCAGCTCCTCCGGGGGATCCCACTCCGGATCCCAAAATTGGATCGCGCGGGGGAACGACGACAGGCCCGGAACCATCCGCACGTCGACCAGCACCGGCGCGCGCCCTTCCTTGAAGGCGCGGAACAGGGCGAACGGAGAGATCTGGAGCCTGGGGTAGAAGCGGATGTCCCCCTGTCTGGGATTTTGACGCATACCGTGCTGTATTCTCTTCGTTATTCGGTCTGAATCAATAGGCAGTCTGAATCCAACCGGGAGGTCTCCTGATGGTGACGGATGCGACGGTCGAGCGCGCGCGGACCCCGAGCTCCTATCCGCTGCGCGTGTTCGTGACCCTGGTGCTGCTCGCCGCCTACGTCTACGCGCGCCGGATCGGCCTGCCGGGGGTGGACCGCGACGGCCTGTTCGAGATGCACATCAGCTCCGAGCTGTCGAGCGTCCTGATGCTGGGAATCCGGCCGCTGATCATCGGTTTTCTGCTGGTCGAGCTGTTCTCGCTGATGACCTCGCCGGGCCGCCGCCTGCGGCAGCTCGGCACGGCCGGACGCGCCAAGCTCACGCGGGCCTCCCTGGCCGCCAGCTTCCTGCTCGCCGGCGTGCAGGCGATCGGCATCACCCAGTGGCTGGAGATCCAGTCGGCGCCGAGCGGCGGTCCCCTCGTGGCCTACCCCGGATTCAGCTTCCGGCTGATCACGGTCGCGACCCTCACCGCCGTCACCGCCGCGCTCTACGTGTTCGCCCAGATCCTCTCCGCCTACGGCGTCGGCAACGGCTTCGCGCTGATGATCCTGACCGGCAGCGTGCTGTCGATCGTCAACGCCGGTGGGAAGAGCTTGAAAGGTTTCGACGCCTCGACGTTCCAGGGCATCGTGATCCTGCTGGCCGTGGGTGTCGTCGTGCTGCTCGTCCGGTTTTTCCGCGTGGCCGAAAACGCGTGGATGCCGGCGTTTCCGCAGGGACTCGTGCCGGTCTACGCGCTGTTCTGGATCTTTCCGGTCCTCTGGGCGGTGGTCGGCGGGTTGGCCGGTCTGCCGCGCTCCGCGCAGCCGCGATGGGCCGAGCCCCTGACGATTCTGATCCTGATTCCGCTCCTCTCGTGGCTGTTTTTCAAACTGTTCAGCAGCCGGGAGCACCTGCACGCGAATCTCACCGATACCGACGAGTTTCTCGACGAGCTCGCGCCGGCCTTGCAGCGCCGCGCCCAGATCGCCACGGTGCTGCTGACCCTCGGCACCGTCGCCTTCCTGGTGTGGAGGAACTACCGGCCGAACGCGCTCGCCTTCACTCTGCAGTTTCTGGACGTCGTCATCCTGGTGGCGATCGTCCTCGATCTTTGGGATCAATACCGGTTCGAACGGCGGGTCGGCGCCACGGCGCTGCTCACCCAGCTCGACAACGTCCACTTTTCCTATCGCCTGGAGGAGCGGCTGCAGGAGGCGGGCGTGGAGGCGCTGGCGCGCGGGCATCAGTTCCGCTCGCTGTTCTTCTTCTTCGGCGCGCTGTTCAAGATCGACGTGCTGGTCCCCGCGGAGCAGCTCGACCGCGCGCGCGAGGTGCTGGCCGAAGTGGGGACGCCGCGGGAGGTGCGGGCGTTTTGACGGCCCCTCATAAATTCGGCGCAGGGCTTGTAGAGACGCGCCCAGCCCGTCCACGACACCCTCGGCAGGCCACGGGGACGGCGGGCCGTCTCCGGCGGAGAGGAATACTTTCGATGAACGATCCCCCTCAACACCGCCAGATCGAAGAGCATGACGGGTCCAGGAAGGATCTCGCGACCATCAGCGTTCAACCCTCCGGCGGAGACGGCCCGCCGTCCCCGTGGCCTGCCGAGGGTGTCGTGGACGGGCTGGGCGCGTCTCTACAAGCCCTGCGATGAACGGAAGTTTTGCCGGGCAGGTTTTACCGAGCAACAGCGGCTTCGAAGCGTGCGTGCTCGTCGGCGGTCCAGCTTCCGGCCAAGCTTGCCAAGCCGTTTCGCTTCTCCTCGGGAGGAGCGATCCGTAAGGCTCGGCGGAGGAGCGCGATTACGGTCTGATCGAGAGGCGCATGCAGTCTCATGCTTTCACGCTCCAGGGCTTGGGCGAGCTCGGGAGGCACGTTTTGAAGGTGATGTTTTCCACCGAGACCCCCTTTCTGATCTTCATTCTTCTCCGTCTCGCGGAGGCGGTGGCAGCGCGTAGGGCATGAAGCATGCATCTCAAAGCCCTCTGGACGCAAAACAAGGAGGGTTCAATGGTCAACCGAGGATTGCTTGTTCGATTGGAAGCCAGATCCGGCAAGGACGCCGAGGTCGAGGCGTTCCTGCTTTCCGCTCTGCCGCTGGTCCGGCAGGAGGCGGCCACGACGGCGTGGTTCGCGATCCGCTTCGGACGCTCCGAATACGGCATTTTCGACGTCTTCCCCGACGACGCCGGCCGCGACGCTCATCTGACGGGGCCGGTCGCCAAGGCGCTCATGGCCCAGGCCGATTCGCTGTTCGCGACGCCGCCCAAGATCCAGAAGCTCGACGTGCTGGCGGACAAGCTCCCGACGGGCGCCGGCGGATCGATCACCAAGGCGCTGCTCCTCACCTTCAAGGCGAAATCGGGCCACGAGCCGCAGGTCCAGCAGTTCCTGCGCGATGCCCTGCCGCTGGTCCAGGACGAGCCCGAAACCATCGCCTGGTTCGCCCTCCATCTCGACGATGGCGACTACGGCATCTTCGACGTCTTTCCCGACAACGGCGGGCGGTTCTCGCATCTCACGGGTCACGTCCCCAGAGAGCTCGCGAAGCACGCGCTGTCGTTGCTGGGCAGCGTGCCGGACATGACGATGATCGACGTGCTGGCCGACAAGCTCGGCGCCCAGCCCTGAAAAGCCGGCGAGCTCCATGAAAAGACCGGCGGATCGTCCGCCGGCCCCGGTGAGGTGCCCGCCGGTCTTTTTCGTCGATCCGCCGGCGCCGGCGAGCACCCTGCCGGGACCGGCGAGGCGCTCGCCGGGCGTTTCAGCCGACCCGCCGGCCATTTTCCTCAATCCGCCGGAGCCGGCGAGCTCTCCGCCGGCCTTTTCAGCTGGCTCGCCGGCTCCGGCGAGGGGCTCGCCGGCCTGAGAGGGTTTCTGAAAGGTATCAACAGATCTCGCCCCCCACTGTAGAGACGCCCCGTGGGGCGTCTCCGGAGCGGCGGTATCGGTGCCCTGCATCGACTCGGAACGTCGGAACGTCCAGGCGGTTGAGTCGTTTTCTCCGCCTCGGAGACGCCCCACGGCGCGTCTCTACAGTGGGGAGGCAAGGTCTGATACTTCCAAACACCCCTTTCAGCTCAACGCGCCCTACGCTGGAACCCGCTCGTCGAGGATCGCCCCGGCGCGTTCGAGGGCGACCTGACCGGCCGCCTCCAGCAGGACCGCCAGCGCCTCCGGAGAGCGCAGCAGTCCCTCGGCGACGTGCAGGGCCTCGATCAGGCGCTCGTCGAACAGCGCCAGATGGCCCACCGCCTCGCCGCCGTTGCCGGTTTCGACGACGAAGCCTGCTCTTCCAGGCGCCTCCTGAAGCCGAAACGCCACGTCCCGTCCCGTGCCGGGCAGGACGGCGGCCGCGAGCAGCGCCAGCCAGCGCTGCCGGAACGTGGCGGCAGGCCGATGCCCGCGCGCGGGAGTTTCGCCGCTCCGGAACAGCCCGAAGCCCTCGCCGGGCAGCTCCAGAACACGCCACGGGCCGGCGGCGTCAGCCTCCCCAGCCGTGGGAGGCTCGTCGTGTTTGCCGATGCGGTGGAGGAAGGAAGAGGAGAACGCGTTCGGGGACGACGAAAGGATAGAATCGTCTGAGCTTCGCATAGGACAAGCCTCCTTTGCGGGGTCAGGCTCGGATGTGAGCTGGTAACTCACTCCGGGCCGTCTTCATGAATTTGAAGGCGCTGGACCGGAACGTTCCGATCCGCGAGGGCCGGGGTGGGATGCTGCCGAAGGGTTGATGCCGAAGGGTTGATCTGGGCCGCCGAACCTCCTTCCGAATCGCGGGGAAGGGCAACGCGCGATTGCGGGATTCTAGAAAAAGGCGCGGCGGAAGTCAAGCGCAAAGTGGGGTAGGATACAGCTCCGATGACGATCCACATCGCTCTTCTCCGAGGCATCAACGTCGGCGGCAACAAGAAGGTCGCCATGGCGGACCTGCGCGACTTCCTCACGGCTCTGGAGTTCGGCGAGCCACGAACGCTGCTCCAGAGCGGCAACGCCATCTTTCATAGCCACAAGCTCACCGGCGCCGATCTGGAGAGCCTGCTGGACGCCGAGGTGGAGAAACGCCTGAGTCTCAAGACCGAATTCATCGTTCGCACCGCGAAGGAGTGGCCCGGGATCATCGCGAGCAATCCCTTTCCGGACGAAGCGGCGAAAGATCCCGGACGTCTGATCGTCATGTTCATGAAAAAGGCCTCGAAGGCCGAGGATGTGGAGGCTCTCCAGTCCGCGATCAAGGGCCGGGAGATCGTGCGCGCCGCGGGCCGGCAGGCGTTCATCTATTATCCGGACGGCGCTGGAAATTCGAAGCTGACGATCAACGTGATCGAAAAGAAGCTCGGCTCGCGCGGTACGGGCCGCAACTGGAATACGGTGCTGAAGCTAGGGGCGCTGGTCGGAGCTTAGCGCGCCTATCAAAACCCTGTAGGGGCGGCCCTATGTGGCCGCCCTGTTCGCAAAGTGGCCGCCCTGCTCGCAAATGCACCCCAGCCCAGGGCGGCCACATAGGGCCGCCCCTACGAAAGCTCCAGGGTTGGTCCAAGTTTTGTCAGGCGCTCTTAGCGCCGATCATCACGGGTGTCGCTTCAGGCGGCTCCCTGCGACCTTCGTCTGGCAAGCTCAACCGTCAGTGATGATGGTCGCCTGAATCCGCAGGTACCGGCGCCGGGTAGGCGACCAGCGTTCCGTCGGACCACTTCCGCACCGGGATGAAGTACAGCGTGAAAGGCGTGGACGTCGGATCTGCATACACCGGAGAGCCCTTCACATTCGCGCCCCAGGCGCTGGGATCCGCATGCGGCCCGAAAAACATCACGTGCGGATACCACTGGCCGTCGCTGTCCGACAGATATTGCTGTTTCGACAGCATGTAGGACATGGCGCCGGATTCCGGCGGCGTGTTGGCCGTGGTCGACTTTGCCGTGCGCGCCTTCATTTCCTCCATGGAAAGACCGGAGAGCGCCCACTGCGCGCGCTCGAGGAAGATCGGCAAGACCGTGCGAACGGCGGCGGGGTTCAGGCACACCGGGCCGCGCATTTTCGGATTCCAGAACTCCGGGTCGCCGAACGCCTTGTCCCAGGCGCGCTCGACGATGCAGACGAATCCGTTCGTGCCCTTGGCCGCTGTCTCGAAGCCCTGCGGGCCGAGGACCATGACGCCGGCTTCGTCGGCGACGGCCGGAACCGCCGCGCTACGGGCGAGCGCGATCTCCTGCGCGCGGTCCATCAGGTATTTTTCGTGAGGCGCCATGGTGGAATATTGCGTGGAATATTGCGTGGAATATTGCGAAGACGCCGGCGAAGGAGCCGCCGTGTCGGCCTGTGCCGTGCCCGCCGCCATCAGCAGAACCAGCCCGGCTGCCGCGCCCAGCCATTTGCCAATACCCGTCATGAGAATCCCCTCATCTCAAGGCTTCACCCTTGGGCAAAGCGTTGTTAGACTGCCGGTCGACCGACCTGCACTGACGATGCCTTGACACTACGCCGCAGTCAAGGATCGTACAGGTGGTCAGCGCTCTGTGTCAATATCACGAAGAAATTCCTGCAAGAGCCGGACTGAAATGCAATCAAAGGGAAGATCCTGATGACCCAAGCACGCGAGACCTATCTTGTCTTCGAAACGGCGAACGGCTTTTGTGCCATCGCGTGGAATGACGCGGGCGTCACGCGCTTTCGCCTGCCCGACAGCAGTGCGGAGGCAGCGGAGCGCCATTTGCTGCGCCGCCTGCCCGATGCCGCACCGGGCACACCGCCCAAGCCCGTCGCGGACGCGATCGCCGCGGCGAAGCGCTATTTCGCGGGCGAGAAGGTCGACTTTTCCGACGTCGTGCTCGATCTTGGCGAACAGGGCGAACTGTTCGCGCGGATCTATGCCGCCGCGCGGCGCGTCGGTTATGGCGAAACCACCACCTATGGCGCGCTGGCCGGGCAACTCGGCGGCGATTGGGACATGGCGCGCGACGTGGGACAGGCGATGGCGAAGAATCCCGTGCCGCTGATCATCCCCTGTCACCGCGTGCTGGCGGCGGGCGGCAAGGTCGGCGGGTTCTCCGCTCCCGGCGGTACGGATTCGAAAAAGCGGATGCTGGAGCTGGAAGGCGTGCGGGTAGGGCAGAAAGAATCCGCGCAGCAATCGATCGGCTTTTAGCGGCACTGGCGGAGATGTCCCGCGGTCCCCAGGGTCCGCGGGACGCACCATGTCTCACTGTGCGGCGGCGACGATCGTCTATTCCGTGCCGAGGCAGGCCTCCGCGTCCGAGCAGCCAGTCTCGCAAGTGCAGGGAGACGTGCAGCTGGTCACGATGGCAGCGGCGCCTCCCACCACCAGGGTGGAGATCGCCGAGGAATCGAGGAGAGCCAGGGTTTCGCGGTGGAGGCGCAGCTTCTTGGAATTCTTCTTCATGGGCTTCCTTTCCTTTTTTGGACGTTTCTGGTTCAGGGAGCGCTCGCGCTCCAGGCCGCGAGGTCGCCGCTCTCGAAGCTGTCGGCGAAGATCAGCACGGGGATGTCGTCCAGGCTGTCGATGGCCGTTTCGCCGGTGCTCCCGGAATCCAGGAAAGAGGCGGCGGCGGGCCAGGAGAGGCTGAAGCGGCCGTAATAATCCGACAGATTGTCGCCGGTCTGGCCGCAGGCGGAGGGGCCGCCGTGGAGCTGGCCGATGAAGCGGTCGTTGTGATTGTAGAGCGGCGAGCCGGAGGAGCCGGGCTCGGTGACCTGGGGCGGAATCGTCAGCGACGGATTCGGCGGGAAGACCGGGGTCGGATCCCAGTGCACCCAGAGATGCGTACTGTCGCCTGGAGTGGCCCCGCTGTAGGTAGCGGGCACGATCGTCTGCATGGAGAAGGTGATGCGCTTCTCGTCCGTGTTCGGATGATGGATGCCGGCGCAGAGCGAGGTGCCGCTGCACTGGTAGCAGTTGCCGGTCGTGCAGGTGACGTCGCCACCCGAATGGTCCCAGCCCGCCCAGTGGAGATTGAAGGCGGGGTTCGCGGCGTTATCGAGCTCGACGAGGGTGAAGTCCGACGGCGTGTTCTGGGCGCGGAAGTTGGCGCCGGTCTGGAACTGGGTGAGCGTGCCGTCGCCGGTGCCGGCGCTGGCCGTGGAGCCCGGAATGCGGCAGGTCGAATTCTGATAGTTCCAGTAGACCACCAGCGACGCGGAATTGGTGCTGCGGATCCCGCAGTGATAGGCGGTGACGAAGAACATCCGGTGGTCCCGCGCGGTGTCGTTGATCAGCGAGCCGCTGCAGAAGGTGCTGCCGCCGAGCGAGATGACGGCCACCGAGCGCGCCGTCTGCAGCCAGGGATCGGTGCTGTTCAGGCACGCGACGTCCATGTTGCAGCTTCCGGATTTATCGATCGAGGTGTCCGCGAAGCCGAAGCCGCGGTAGCCCTGGCCGATCTGGCCGACCTCGAGGTCGAGGGCGTCGCGCGCGGCCGTCGGCAGGGTCAGCTCGACGACCAGGTCGTCGGTGGGCACCACGGGCGTCCAGAGCTCGCCGCGCGGCTTGTTGTCGGCGTCGGTGAACGGGCGCACGACGGCGGTCAGATCGGCGGAGTAGAGCTGGAGGCTCGCGCCGGCGGGCAAGCTGAAGCGGGTGAAGCCGAGGTTGAGCGAGGCGGCGCCGTCGGCGCGGATGCGCAGGCGCCAGAGCGAGAGGTCCCCCGCCAGATCCTCCCAGGTGCCGCTGTTCACCGTCGTGAGATGGACCGGATGCGGGATCGCGAAGCGCGGCGGCAGGTCCTGCTCGTCGCGCGCGGCGTCCTCGGCGGCGAGCCAGCCGCGGTCGAGGGGGCCGTAGTCGAGAGTGTCCACGGTAGCGAGCGGCGCGGCGCCGAGCGTCACGGCCAGGGGAACGGCGGCGTTCGCCGCGGCGGACAGGCCGAGGGCGAGAGCCAGCAGGATGAAAGTCTTACGCATGTTGGGCGGCAGTATACCAGGGGCTCGATACGCCGATGTCGGGAAGACCCTCTTAGGGTGACTTTCTCGCGTCAACTCGCGTCAAGATGACGCCGAGATCACGTGCGGGGCGGCAGTAAGGCGAGTAGACGCAGAGGTTAAGCTGAGGGAGAATTTTGGCTTCACCTCAAAGGAGGGCTGATTGACAAAGGCTGGGTTTGTCATGCTCAAATCAATCTTGGTGGTCTGCGTGCTCGCCTTGGCCATGACAACGTCCGGCTGCGAGGAGAAGGGATGCGCTGAAGATAAGGTAAGGGCCCAGCTGTTTGAACTCTCCTCTCACGCGACACAATGGTCCGATGCGGTCAGGCTGGCGGAGTTGACGCCATGGATACAGCTTTCGGGGCCAGTCGGTGAGCTTCAGAGGCTGCGAAGCGCTCTGACTCAAGACGTTGAGGAATGTCTTGCACCTGCATTCAGCCTCGAAAGGCAGGCAGAGAACGAGGTGGTGGAAGGTTTCCTGATGGAAATGCAGGCCCGCTCAGGAGGCCTACTGATAGGCCCTTACTACAAGAGAGCGGCCGAGCTGCGAGCCAACGAGCAGGATTCCGTCCGCCTAGTCCGGCTTCGATATTGGCCGGAAGAAGTTAAGCGCGAAGATGCGGAGAAGGCCGCGGATCTCAGCCGGAAGCAAGCGGCTTTAGATAAAGCGGAGGCTTTGAAGAAGGAAGAGCAGAGAGTCGCCGACGAGGCTGCGGCAAGGGCTTCTGCTGCCGACCTCGAGGCCCGATTGGCAAGCGCCGCAGCCGAGGCTGCTGCACAGGCCGAGAGAGAAAAGGCGGCTGCGCTCGCCCAAGAGCAAAGACTGACGGCCAACCAAGAGCAACGGAAAGCCTACAATGAGCAGCAATTACAGAAAGCACAAGCCCGCGAGGTTGCGAAAGCCCGAGCCGACGCCGAATGGAAGACTTGGCTCGCCCGGAACCGCGAGGCGCTGCCGGTTCTGATGAAGAGCCTCGACGCTGTCCTGTTGGGCCTCAGCTACGACACCGCGCCGACAGCGCCGCAAGCCTGTGCTGATCTCTATGCTGCATATTCTGAATACGTTTCCAAGGTCGCGTCGATTCCGCCACCGCCGGCAGACGGTCCCGCCAAGAGAATGGATTCTTGGATCCGAGTCGCCGCCGATGAGTGCAGGCAGGGAAAGATCGTGTCCTCTCGGCATTATCTTGCATCCGGCTACGAGCAAGCCGGGCTCCTGGCAAAGTTCTTGAGTCAGCAGCCTTAAAAAGAGGAGACGCGACACATGGACGCTGGCGAACTCCACACCGTAATAACAGGCTTGGTTATCAGCATTGTTGCAGGCTTGGTCCTCTTTTTCGGGGTCCGAATCTTCGTTCATAGGCATACGGTCGCCGCTCCCGAGCCTCCTCCGGAGCCCACGGACCCCGCAGCTCTCTGGGAGTATCGCTTCGGCCCGATCAATCCGGCCCTGATCTGCCCTCACTGCCAGACCAAGGGACGAGTCCATGCCCGTCGGATCAGCGTTGCCGCGGGGATCTCTGCCGAGAAGGCGACCGCCGCTGTACTCACCGGCGGTTACTCGGTGCTCGCGACCGGCTTGTCGAGGACCGCGGATCGCACTCAGGCGGCCTGCGAGGCCTGCTCCTCTGTCTGGCAGTTCTAGACAGGGTGGTCGAAGGTTCGCCCAGGCTTACGGGCAATCGGCCCAGGTGAATCGGAGACTCGCCGGGGTGGGCGAACGATCGGCCCACCTGGGTCGGAGACGCGTCTGGGCTGACGGACGATCCGCTCGGCTAGGCTGGAGACTCGTCGGAGCCGGCGAACGGTCGGTCCGGGCGGGCCGGAGAAACGTCTGGGTTGCCGGACGATCGGCTCGCCCGGGCCGAAGGCTCGCCAGCGTGGGCGGACCGACATCGCGGCCCGGCCGAAGGCGCGAACGGCGGCCGGATCGATCGTCGTCCCCGCTCGTCTGCTACACTCCACGGACCAATCGCCGCGGAGCCGCACGAACCATCCTTTGGAGGGAGAGCTCATGCCGCACATGTCGCTGGACACGGGAAACACCGGTTTCATGCTGCTCTGTTGCAGCCTCGTCATGCTGATGACGCCAGGTCTCGCGTTCTTCTATGGCGGGCTGGTCGGCCGCAAGAACGTTCTCGCGATCATGATTCAAAGCTTCGTCTCGATGGGCTGGACGACGGTGATCTGGTGGCTCTGCGGCTTTTCGATGTGTTTCAGCGGCTCTCTGAAGGACGGCTCGGACCTCGGCGGCGTGATCGGCAATTTCGACTGGGCGTTCCTGCGCGGCATCACGCTCGACACGCCGTCGCCGCTCAACCCGACGATTCCGATGATCGTTTTCTGCGCCTACCAGATGATGTTCGCGATCATCACGCCGGCCCTGATCACCGGCGCTTTCGCCAACCGGGTGACGTTCAAGGCCTACATGCTGTTTTTGACGGCGTGGCTGCTCTGCGTCTATTTCCCCTTTGTCCACATGGTGTGGGGCGGCGGCTGGCTGGCGAAGTGGGGAGTGCTCGATTTTGCCGGTGGCATCGTGGTGCACAACATCGCGGGGATCGCGGCGCTGGCGTCGGTTTTGTTCGTGGGCAAGCGGCGGGTGGAGGACAAGGAGCCGCATTCGATTCCGCTGGTGGCGCTCGGCACCGGCCTGCTCTGGTTCGGCTGGTACGGTTTCAACGCCGGCAGCGAGTTCCGCGTCGATTCGGTCACGGCGGTGGCGTTCCTGAACACCGATCTCGCCGCCAGCTTCGCGGCGATCGCCTGGCTCGCCATGGACTGGTTCTCGACCAAGAAGCCGCGCTTCCTCGGCCTGCTCACCGGCGCCGTGGCCGGCCTGGCGACGATCACTCCGGCGGCCGGCTACGTCTCGCCGGCGACCGCCTGCCTGATCGGTCTGATCGCCGGCGTCGTCTGTTTCTACGCCGTGGCGCTGAAGAACCGGCTGGGCTGGGACGACGCGCTGGACGTCTGGGGCGTCCACGGCGTCGGCGGCTTCATCGGGATCGTGCTGTGCGGCATCTTCGCCACCACCGTGTTCAATCCGGCCGGCGTCGACGGGCTGCTGCGCGGGAACACGCACTTTTTCCTGGTGCAGCTCGCGGCGGTGGCGATCTCGTCGATCTGGGCGTTCGTGTTCACGCTGGGCATGCTCTGGCTGATCGATCGGATCACTCCGGTGAAGGTCGGGGCGGAGCAGGAGGCGCAGGGGCTGGACAGCGCGCTGCATGGCGAGATCGCGTATCCGGCGGCGTTGTAAACTTCCACCGGGAGAGGGGCTGTTCGTAGGGGCGCAGCATGCTGCGCCCTTTTCCCGTCACGGCGACGTTGAGGGCGCAGCATGCTGCGCCCCTACGTATTTGATTTCCGGGGTGCTGCCGGCTCATCCGCCAGATCGGTGATCAATCGGGCGCTGCGCTCGCGCGTGAAGTAGGCCCACATCCATTCGCGCATGACGGCCAGGCGGTTGCGGAAGCCGATCAGCAGGAAGACGTGGACCAGCGCCCACATCAGCCAGGCGAGCAGACCCGACACGTGCCAGCGGCCGATCTCGGCCACGGCGCGGTTGCGGCCGATGGTGGCCATGCTCCCCTTGTCCCAATATTTGAACGGAACGCGGGGCTCGCCGCGCAGATCGCGCAGGATGTTCTTCGCCGTCGCCGTGCCTTCCTGGATCGCGGCGGCGCCGAGGCCGGGGACCTCGCGGCCGTTGGCGTCCTTGAGCCATGCGAGGTCGCCGAGCACGAAGACTTCCCCGTGGCCAGGGAGGTTGAGGTCGGGCGTGACGAGGACGCGTCCCGCCCGGTCGGTCGGCGCGCCGAGGGCCTTGCCGAGGGGTGAGGCGGCGACGCCGGTCGCCCAGACGATCACGCTGGCGTCGATCCATTCGTCGCCGACCTTGATCCGTCCCGGCTCGACCGCCGAGACCAGGCTGTTGAGGCGCAGCTCCACGCCCAGCTCTTTCAATTGCGTCTCGGCCTTGCGCGACAGGTCTTCCGGATACGCGCCGAGGACGCGGTTGGCGCCCTCGAAGAGGGTGACGCGCGCGTCGGCCGTCTGGATGGCCTTGAAATCGTTCGCCAGGGCGCGCCGGGCGATGTCGGAGATGGCGCCGGCGATCTCGACGCCGGTCGGGCCGCCGCCGACGACGGCGAAGCGCAAAGGCTCGTGTTTGCCGGTCAGCGACGCCTGACGCTCGGCGATCTCGAAGGCGAGCAATACGCGGCGGCGGATCTCGAGCGCGTCCTCCAGCGTCTTCAGACCGGGCGCGTCGGCCGCCCAGTCGTCGTGTCCGAAATAGGAGTGCCGCGCGCCGGCGGCGACGATCAGAACGTCATAGGAAAGCTCGTCGCCCTGGTTGAGGAGCACCTTCCGCGCGGCGAGGTCGAAGCCGGTGACCTCGCCGAGGATCACCTCGGTGTTGGCGGCGCCATGCAGGATGCGCCGCAGGGGCGCCGCGATCTCGCCGGGCGAGAGGACGGCGGTGGCGACCTGATAGAGCAGGGGCTGGAAGGTGTGATGGTTCTTGCGGTCGATCAGCGTCACGTCGACCGGCTTGCCCGCCAGCCCCTTCGCCGCGTAGAGGCCGCCGAAGCCGCCGCCGACGATCACCACGCGCTTTCGTTGGGGGTCCATGAGGCCGAGTCTATGACACTCGGCCTCGGGGTCCGGTCGCGGCGGGCTCAGGCGCTCTGGCGGCGCAGCATCCAGAGCGAGGCGAGCGCCAGCAGGCTGACGAGGGCGGCGAGGCCGACCGTGGAGAGGGTGGGGATGGCGGGGGTGCCGTTGGGGTCAAGGACCTTGTAGTTGATGCCGGCGACCGCCTCCGGCTCCCCAAACCAGACGTTGAAGCGAGTATGGGCAGGGACGAAGGTGCCGAGGAGGACGTCGGAGGGGTGGACGGCGAAAAGGGCGCCATTCGGCCCGAGGTCGAGAGTTCCAGAGTTGACCAGTTGCGCCTGGAGGCTCAGGTTGGGACGCGTGGGGTTGAGGTAGTCGACGATGATGTCGGCGCTGGCGCCGCCGGTCGCCTGGAGCACGCCGGTGGGATTGTTCTGGAAGTTCTTGCCGGCGAGGATCTGCACGACCTGGTCCGCGGCGCCGCCGGCGCTGATCTGGCCGTCCAGGATGACGTCGCCGCCGGCCATGGCGATGAAGGCGCCACCGGCGGTGATCACGGTGTTGGTGAGGTCCAGGTCGACGGGGGACTGGAGGAAGAGCACGCCGTTCAGGGTCTTGACCTTGACCGTCGCGCCGCTGCCGCTGATCCCGCCGATCGTCACGCTGGCGCCGCCGGAGGCCACGGAGATCTGCTCGCCGGCGGGACCGGGCCGGATGTTGAGCGCAGTCGCCGAGAGCACGGCGCCGTCGGAGACCACGGCCGGGCCGTGATTCGCGAAGACCGACGCCCACCCTTGATCGACGGTCAGGGCCGCGGTGACCTTGACCGTGCCCTCGGCAAAAATCGTGAGCGACGCCTGTCCCGGTCCCAGCGTCAATGGCTTGTTGATCGTCACGTCACCCGTCAGCTGGTCGTTGCTCTCGGCGCTGATGAAGATACCGCGGGCGCCACCGGTCGTCGTGATCGGGGCATTGACGGTGAGCTGGTTCTGGGGGGTGAACTCGAAGCCGACGTCGCCCGAGCCGGCGGTCAGGGCGGCCTCGACGTCGACGGAGCCGAACGGCGCGAAGGTCAGGAAGGTCTGGCCGGAAGGGGTGATCGGCTGATTGACGGTGATATCACCCCTGGAGCCGATCAAGAGCTCGATGCCATCCTCGTTGGTATAGGCGATGGGGGAGTTGATGACGATGTTCCCCGGCTCGCCGCTGTCGGGGGTACCCTCGGGGCCGTAGGTCAGGACCGAGACCTGTCCCGCCTGGACCGCGTTGACGAGCGTGGTGACGTTCAGGTTGGCGCCGGGACCCGTGGGGTGGATGGCCGGCGTCAGGGCGATGTTGTGGTCGGCGGCGGTCGAGACCGTCAGATTGGTGCTCTGGGCGCCGGCGGGCAGGGCGGCTCCCACGACGCCCAGGCAGAAGGTGATCGCCGCCACGGCAATCCTCGGGTGCAGCGCCGGTACGGCTCTTTCACTCTGCATAGAAAGGCTCCCTCAAAAAATGAACAGAGTTGTTTGTATACCTCCTTAAACTACCCTGAACCAGGGAAAATGAAGCATCCCAGGAATGCGGGGCAGCCGTGAGGATGCCCTCTGTCTCCGTTCGTTCGTTCGTTCAGCGTTCCGCGTCGCCGACTGTACGGCCCAACCGGGCGAGCCCTTGGAGCTGCCGCATCTCGTCGACTGTCTCCTCCAACCAGCGGAGGCGTTCCGCAGGCGTCATCCGCAAGCCGCGCCGGAGGTGATGACGGCGGGTTCCGGCAAAATCCCAAGCGTCTTCGAGGTCGGCTTGGGCCTCGGGGAGCGGCTCGATCATGCTCTGTCCTCCGGTAGGCCGGAAAGAGCCTCAATGTCGTCCAGGTCCCGTGCTCGTCCGGTAGCACGCTTCATTGCGATCAGATCGGCGCGCGATACGACTGTAGCCTGAGTTCCCTGGAGCGGCACTCTCAGGGAGCGGCGATAGACGGCTTCGAAGTCGAAAGGCTCCTGAATGAACAGGTCTACGGCGAACCCCTGATGATCCGGATGCCAGAGGGAAAAGACCGTCATGTTTTTCTCTCGCAGCCAAGCTTCGCGATTCTGAGGGTCGGCGAAAGAGCTGAGCGGAACCGGCACCTGTGGGCGGAAACCAAGAGTGCCAAAAGCATTCAAGGCGCGCTCCAGATTGGAGGGATCGAGTTGAAGGACCAGGTCCAGGTCAAGGGTTGTCCGCAGGTACCCATGAAGCACGACGGCAACTCCGCCCACCACCAGATAACGGACCGCCGCCTCTTCCAGGGCCGTAAGCACCCACTCGACTCTGCCGCTCATCGCTGAAGTCTACCGCGCAGCGTCCAGAACGGAAGCGCTGGGCGTTGCTCGCCGTTCCTCGGGCTCAGACGCTTGTTTGCGCCGACCGCGCGAAGGCGGGCTCGCCGGCGGCGAGGTCGAGGGTGGCTTCCGCGGGCGTGCCGAAGGCGGCGGCCCGCCGATCGTCGAACTCGCCTTCCCAGCGGGCCACGACGCAGGTGGCGAGGCAGTTGCCGACGACGTTGACGCAGGTGCGCCCCATGTCCATCAATTCGTCGACGCCGAAGATGACGGCGACGCCGATCGGACCGAGTCCTCCGGGCACGAAGGCGTTGAGGGTGGCGAGCAGGATCACCAGCGAGGCGCGGGGCACGGCGGCCACCCCCTTCGAGGTGACCATCAGCGTCAGCATCATGATGATCTGCTGGCCGACGCCCATGTGGATGCCGGTCGTCGCCTCCGCCGCCTGGGAGACGAAGACGGAGGCCATCGCCAGGTAGAGCGTGGTGCCGGCGAGGTTGAAGCTGTAGCCGGTGGGCATCACGAAGCCGACGATCCGCGGTGGCACGCCCAGACGCTCCATCACCTCCATCGCCTTGGGGAGGGCCGACTCGCTGCTGGTGGTGGCGAAGGCGATCGTGGCCGGCTCGCGCACGGCCTTGAGGAACTTGCCGATCGGGATGCGGAAGAGCATCGCCACCGCGCCAAGCACCAGGACGATGAAGAGGATCAGCGCCAGATAGAGCGAACCGATCAGCTTTCCGAGGTTGACCAGCACTCCGAGCCCCTGGGTGCCGATCGTGTGGGCCATGGCCGCGCCGACGCCGATGGGGGCGAACATCATCACGTAGCTGGTGAAGCGGAACATGATCTGCGACAGGCTCTCCATCACCCGCAGCATCGGCTTGCCCTTCTCGCCGATGGCGGAGAGGGCCATGGCGAAAATCACCGCGAAGGCGACGATCTGGAGCACGTCGCCGCGCACCATCGCGTCGACCACGCTGGCGGGGAAGATGTGCACCAGCGTCTCGACGATCGTCTTCGGCTGGGTCTCGGCCACCTTCTGAACGGTTTCCGTGACCGGCGCCACCAGGGCGACGCCGATCCCCGGCCGGGTCAGGTTGACGACGGCGAGGCCGATCACCAGCGCGAACGTGGTCACCACCTCGAAGTAGAGCAGCGCCTTGGCGCCCATCACCCCGACCTTTTTGAGGTCGCCGCCGCCGGCGATACCGACCACCAGGGTCGAGAAGACCAGGGGCGCGATCACCGACTTGATCAGGTTCAGGAAGATGTCGCGGAGGAAGTAGACCTTGTTTCCCCAGTCGGGCCGCAGCCATCCGATCACCCCGCCCACGACCAGACCGACCATGATCCAGGTGGTCTGCGACAGGCGGTACCAGGGTTTGCGCGGAGGCGGGGCGA
>DATBAW010000153.1:0-23494 GCA_036271335.1 Thermoanaerobaculia bacterium | reverse complement strand
GCTCGGCCAGGGCGTTGATCTCGCCCTGCTCGGGGCCTTCGATCATGATGCGCGCGAGGGGCTCGGTGCCGCTGTAGCGAAGGACGAGGCGGCCGTCGTCGCCGAGGCGGTCGGTGACGGCGCGGGCGGCGGTGGTGACGGCGGGGAGGGCATCGAAGGCGACTTTGCGCTGGACGCGGACGTTCAGCAGGATCTGGGGGTAGCGCCGGAAGCGGGCAAGCATGGCGGTCAGGGGGCGGCCGTCCTGATGGCGGAGCCAGGCCATCTGGAGGGCGGTCAACAGGCCGTCGCCGGTGCTGGCGAGGTGGCTCTGCACGATGTGGCCGGACTGTTCGCCGCCGAGGAGGATCCCCTCCTTGCGCATCGCCTCAACCACGTAGCGGTCGCCGACGTTGCAGCGGACGATGCCGATTCCCTCTGCCGCCAGAGCCCGTTCCAGGCCGAGGTTGCTCATCGAGGTGGCCACGATTTTTGGCGGTTCCAGGTGGCCGCTGCGGTGGAGGCAGGTCGCCCAGAGATAGAGGATGGCGTCGCCGTCGCGCACCGTGCCCTGCTCGTCGGCGAGGACGCAGCGGTCGGCGTCGCCGTCGAAGGCGGCGCCGAGGTCGGCTTTTTCGGCGACCACCCGCGCGGCCATCCCGGCCGGCGCGGTCGAGCCGCACCCTTCGTTGACGTTGCGGCCGTCGGGGTCGGCATGGAGCAGGGTGACGCGGGCGCCGAGGCGCTCGAAAAGCTCGCGGGCATACCCGGAGGCGGCGCCGTTGCCGGCATCGAGCACCACCTTCAGGCCGTCCAGGGGCGTGCCTTCGGGGAGGGTGGCGGCGAGGTGGCGGAGGTAGCGCTCGCGCAGGTCGGGATCGGCAAGGGGCCAGCCCTCGGGCAGATCCGCCGTAATGTCGTCGAGGGGGCCACTGGCGAGACGGGCCTTCAGGCGGTCTTCAAGGGCCAGCTCGTCGTCGTCGCTCCATTTCGAGCCCTGCGGGTCGATCAGCTTGATGCCGTTGTCCGGATAGGGGTTGTGGCTCGCCGAGACGACCACGCCGGCGGCGGCGCCGGTCTCGCGCGCGAGGTGGGCGACGCCGGGGGTGGGAATGACCCCCGCGTAGCGCACGTCGATGCCGCCGGCGGTGAGGCCGGTGGCGAGCCAGCGGCAGATCTCGGGGGTGCTCTCGCGGGTATCGCCGCCGAGCACCACGCGGGGGGGCGTGCCGTTGCCGCCAGCGCCGCGCGCGCGCAGGGTGGCGGCGAGGGCGATGGCGAGGGCGCCGACCGTGGCGCGGTCGAGCGGCGGCTCGCCGAAGTGGCCGCGGATGCCGTCGGTTCCGAAGAGGCGGGGCGAGTCTTGGCTCAAGGCGGTCCTTTTTTCTTGTCGGTGCGGGGTTTGGCGGTCGGCGGCGCCTCGGCCGGCTGCTGCATCGGCACCTTGACGGTCACCTTGGTGGGTTGGCTGATCTGGATCAGCGGATCGGGGGAGACCACGGCCACCGTCTCCTCGAAGGTGAGGGCGTGGCCGTCGAGGCTGATCGGACGGGTCGAGAGGGAGTCGATGCGCGCCAGCATCGGCTCGGGGCCGGAGACCAGCACCTGGTTGGGGAAGACCTCGGGCTCGCCGACGGTCGAGCCCGCCGCCGGCTCGCCGGTCAGCTTGGGGAACACCGGCAGCCGCTGCGCCACCTCGCGCTCGAGATCCACCTGCACCGTGTTGGGCTCGATCGAGACCACCTCGAGGCCGTCCGGCACCAGCACGTTCTCGGCGCTGAGAGGGATGGAAGTCAGCCCCACCTGGCGCTGCGAGAGGTCGATCTGCACGCTCACCATGTAGGGGATGAGCTGGCGGATCGCCTTTTTGCTGCCGCTGAGGCGGACGTTGACGGTGGCCACCGGGTTGGTCACCAGGAAGCCGCGCGAGCGGTTGTAGCTGACCGCCGACTCGACGACTTTCTCGCTGGAGACCAGACGGTCCTCGACCGAGGCGTTGAACCAGATGCCGATGGCGATGCCGAGCGCCAGCAGCCGCAATCCCCAGGTGCGCGCCCATTCGTTCACAGCCGGGCCCCCTTCGGAGGGTAGAGGTCGAGGTCGGCCACCAGGTAGCGGTGGAGGGCGTTGCGCAGGCTGTTGCTGTCGAGGTCCGGCGTGAGCACGCCGTTGAAGGCGATCGAGATCGTGCCGGTCTCTTCGGAGACCACCACGGCCACGGCGTCGGTCTCCTCGGTGATGCCGACGGCGGAGCGGTGGCGGGTGCCGAGCTCCTTGGAGAGCTGGGGGTTGGCGGTGAGCGGCAGGAAGCAGCCGGCGGCGGCCAGACGGTCCTCCTGGATGATCACCGCGCCGTCGTGAAGCGGCGTGTCGGGCTGGAACAGGTTGATCAGCAGGTCGTAGGAGACCACGGCGTCGATCAGGATGCCGTTCTCGATGTAGGTGCGCAGGCCGTGCAGCCGCTCGATGACGATGAGGGCGCCGATCCGGCGGCTCGACAGAGTGGTCGCCGCCAGCACGATCTCGCTGGACGAGGCCACCACTTTCTGCTGCTTGGCGAGCCCCCAGAGCGGGTTGCGCCCGAAGTCGGCGAGGGCGCGGCGGATCTCCTGCTGGAAGAGCACGATGACGGCGAAGGGGAGCACGATCAGCAGGTTTTCGAGGATGCGCTGCAGGGTCGGCAGCTCGGCGAGGATGGCGGTGTAGTAGACCAGCCCGATGAACACCAGGCCGAGCACCATCTGCACGGCGCGGGTGCCGCGGATCAGCAGCAGCAGGTTGTAGATGATGATGGCGACGGCCAGGACGTCGACGGCGTCGCGCCAGGTGAGGATCTCCAGGAAGCGCAGCATCAGGCGGCCGCCTCGCGGGAGGGGGACTGCCGCGCCACGGCGTACCAGACGTCGAGCAGCTGCGCCGTCTCGGCCACGTCGTGGACCCGGACCAGGGCGACGTTCCGGGCCGCGGCCCAGGCGACGGCGGCGAGGCTGCCGCCCAGGCGGGCGTCCGGAGAGGCGTCGGGCCGGCCGGCATGGGCGGCGGCGCGGGCGAGGAAGCTCTTGCGGCTGGCGCCCAGGAGGAGTGGGCGGCCGAGGACGCCAAGCTCGTCGAGCCGGCGGATCAGCTCGACGTTCTGCTCCCAGGTCTTGCCGAAGCCGATGCCGGGATCGAGCACGAGCTGGGAGGGATCGATCCCGGCCGCCGTAGCGCGCGCCATGGCCGCCGCCAGCTCGGCGCGCACCTCGCCGACGAGGTCGTCGAAGTGGATCCCTCGCTGCATGCTGGCGAGCTCGCCGCGGCTGTGCATCAGGATCAGCGGGCAGCCGGCGGCGGCTACGGCCTCGCCGAGGCGTGGATCGGAGAGGGCGGTGACGTCGTTGATCAGGTCGGCGCCGGCGGCCAGAGCCTGAGCCGCCACCTCGGCTTTGCGGGTGTCCACCGAGAGCGGCGCGTCGGTGGCGGCGCGCAGGGCGGCGAGCACGGGGAGAAGGCGGGCGCACTCCTCGTCGGCGGGCACCGTGTGGGCCCCCTCGCCGTAGACGCCGCCCCCCGGGCGAGTCGATTCGGCGCCGAGGTCGAGCAGGTCGGCCCCCTCGGCGAGCAGGCGCAGGCCGTGCTCCACGGCGCGCTCGGGCTCGACCCAGCGGCCGCCGTCGCTGAAGGAATCGGGAGTGAGATTGAGAACGCCCATCACCCGCGTCCGCTCTCCCAGGGCGAGAGAGCGGCCACGCGGTAGCCGCAAGGTCCAGGTCCGGGCGGTGTCGGTGACGGTCGGGGTCTCCATCCAGGGTGTGGGGCGAGGCGGGCCCCGGGATCTCAAGTCTATCGTGGGACGGAGGCCCTCACCACCCCGCGACATTTTTCTGGAGGTGTTGTAGGGGCGCAGCATGCTGCGCCCTCTGGAGTCGGCCCCAAGGTTGATTCAGGCCCAAGGTTGCGGGCGCAGCATGCTGCGCCCCTACGAATCAGCCTTTATGTCGACTTTCCGGGCTCGGCCACCGGCTGGGCGGTGCGCCGCCGGGCGCCGGCGATCTCCGCCTCGGCCGGGACCGCGGCGTCGTCGCGGACCTCGACGTGGACGTCGCCCTTGGTGGCGTTGCCGGCATCGGGGTAGGAGCCGTCGCCGCGGCCGGCGTTCACCACCTCGACCTCCGGCACCTGCTGGCCGCCGATGACCAGGCCCTCGCCCGGAGGGACTTCGCGGTGCGGCGGGGGCTCCTGGCCGGTCATCTCGCGGATCGTGTTGTAGACCTCCTCGCCGTCGAGGGTCTCGCGCTCCAGCAGGTCGCGGGCGATGCGGTCGAGGACCTCCCGGTAGCGGGTGAGCACCGCCCGGGCCCGCTCGTAGCCGCTCTGCACGATCCGGGTGACCTCGTGGTCGATGCGGATCGCCGTGTCCTGGCTGTAGTCGGCGCGCTGGGCGAACTCGCGGCCGAGGAAGACCGGCTCGTCCTTGCTGCCGTAGGCGAGGGGGCCGAGCTCGGACATGCCCCATTCGCAGACCATCCGGCGGGCCATCTCGGTGGCACGCTCGATGTCGTTGCCGGCGCCGGTGGTGATGTCGTCCTGGGTCAGCTCCTCGGCCACCCGGCCGCCCATCAGGATGGCGATCTGCGACTCGACGTAGTTCTTCTTGTAGGTGTACTTGTCCTCGGTCGGCAGCTGCATGGTGAGGCCGAGCGCCCGGCCGCGGGGGATGATGGTGACCTTGTGCAGCGGGTCCGCTCCCGCCGTGAAGCAGGCCACCAGGGCATGCCCGGCCTCGTGGTAGGCGGTGATCGACTTCTCGTCGTCGGTCAGCATCATCGTCTTGCGCTCGACGCCCATGATGACCTTGTCCTTGGCGAACTCGAAGTCGGTCATGTCGACCTTCTTCTTGTTGCGGCGGGCGGCGATCAGGGCCGCCTCGTTGACCAGGTTGGAGAGGTCGGCGCCGGCGAAGCCCGGAGTGCCGCGGGCGATCACGGAGAGGTTGACGTTCTCGTCGAGCGGGATGTTGCGGGTATGGACCTTGAGGATCCCCAGGCGGCCGTTGATGTCGGGGCGGTCGACCACCACGCGGCGGTCGAAGCGGCCGGGGCGCAGCAGGGCCGGATCGAGCACGTCGGGGCGGTTGGTGGCGGCGATCAGGATCACCCCTTCGTTCGACTCGAAGCCGTCCATCTCGACCAGCAGCTGGTTGAGGGTCTGCTCGCGCTCGTCGTGGCCGCCGCCCAGGCCGGCGCCGCGATGGCGGCCGACGGCGTCGATCTCGTCGATGAAGATGATGCAGGGGGCGTTCTTCTTCCCCTGCTCGAAGAGGTCGCGGACGCGCGAGGCGCCGACGCCGACGAACATCTCGACGAAGTCGGAGCCGGAGATGGAGAAGAAGGGCACGTTGGCCTCGCCGGCGATGGCGCGGGCGAGCAGGGTCTTGCCGGTTCCCGGCGGGCCCATCAGCAGCACGCCCTTGGGGATGCGGCCGCCCAGCTTCTGGAACTTCTGGGGCTCCTTGAGGAACTCGACGATCTCCTGCAGCTCCTCCTTGGCCTCCTCGATGCCGGCGACGTCCTTGAACGTCACCTTCTTGCCGGAGGTGTTGAGCAGCTTGGCCTTGCTCTTGCCGAACGAGAGGGCCTTGTTGCCGCCGGTCTGCATCTGGCGCATGAAGAAGATCCAGAGGCCGATCAGCAGCAGCACCGGGGCATAGGTCAGCAGCGCGGAGAGGAAGAAGTTCTCGTGCGGCTCCTCGGCGCTGATCCGGATGGCGGACTGGCGGAGCAGCTTGGCGAGGTCCGGGTCGTCGTCGAGCAGAGTGGTCTTGAATTCCTGCCCGCCGCTCAGGGCCTCGCCCTTGTACTTGCCGGTGAGCTGCTTGCCGCGGATGGTGACCTCGGCGACCTTCCCCTGCTGGACGGCCGTCATGAAGTCGGAGTAGGTCAGATCCTTCTGGGCGGCCTTGCCGCCCTGGAACGCGTTCCAGAGCAGGATCACCACCCCGAAGATCGCCATCCAGAGAATCAGGGTTTTGACAGTAGAGTTCAAAGCTCGGCTACCTCATAGGAAGCGCCCGCGAAGGCGACACGGCCCGGGACGCTCTTTCTTTCGATCGCGGAGGGACGGAACGTCCCTTCCCTGTGCAAACCGGTGGCGCGCCGCATCGATTCCCTCCTTGCGTCTCCGGTCCTCAACTTTCGGCCCCCGGCAGGCGGCCGACGTAGGCGAGGTTGCCGTAGCGCCCGTCGATCTTGAGGCCGTAGCCGACGATGACGCCGCCGTGGCGGCGCGTGGTGAGGGCGCGGTAGGGGAGGTGGAAGGCGGTCTTGCGCTCGTCCGGCAGGTCGATCAGCGCCGCGAAGCGCACCGTGGCGGCGCCATGGTCGCGGAGCTGCTGTTCGAGATAGGGCTCGGTCACCCCGGAGGAGACCACGTCCTTGAGCACCAGCACGCTCTGGCCGGCGATCTCGATGGGGATCGGATACTCGATCCGCATCACCTCGTCGGTCTCGGCGCTGGCGGCGGGGTCGACGTGATAGCCGACGTCGATGAACTCGTAGCGCACCGGCCGCGGGATGGCCCGCACGAGGTCGGCGAGGAAGATCACGGAGCCGCCGAGCAGGGCGATCAGGAGCGGGTTCTCGCCGCCGATCTCCTCGTCGATCCGGCGCCCGAGGGCGGTGACGCTGTCGCGCACCTCCTCGGCGGTGAAGAGGGTCTCGATGGCGGGTGAGGAAGAGTCTGGGCTCGTTTTCAGGCTCATACGGTCGCGACCTCGGCGACCCAGGCGGTCGCGTGTCCGGCAAGACGGAATCGCTGGTCGATGGTCACCCCGGGCGCCCAGGCGATACGCTCGCCCACCACCAGGAGCGGCATCCGCTCCCGGACGTGCCACGGCACGCGACGGTCGATCAGCACCTCTTTCAATCGCCGGCTGCCCCGCGCTCCCAGCGGGTGGATACGGTCTCCCGGCCGGCGGTTGCGGATCGTGACGAGGTCTCCCTCTAGCAAAGGGAGCGCCAATCCCGCGCGGCCGGCCTCCCCCGCGAACATCCAGGGCTCGACGGCGCCGCGGGTGAGGCGCACCCGGACGGCGATCTCCGGGATCTCCAACTCTCCCGGAACCTCAAGAGTATAAGTGAAATCCCGCACCCGCTCCCGCGACGCCTGCGGACGGCGCAGGATCAACTGGTCGCCGGCGGTCTGCCAGCGCCAGCCGTCGCCGCAATCGCAGGCAGCACAGGCGGCGCCGGCGGCGGAGCCCTGGCTGGAGAGCTGGCGCAGCAGCTCCGCGCGCGCCGCCTCGCTCGCCGGATAGGGCGCGCCGGCCTGGCGGTGGAGCCAGGCGAAGGCGAACGGCCGCAGGCTCTCGGGCAGCGCCGCGAGGGCGGCGCGGTCGATCGCGATCCCGCCGTCGACCGGCGTGCCGGTCAGCCGTTGGCTCAAGGTCCGGTCGAGGGCGCCGGCGGCGCCGCGGGCCCGTGCCGCCAGCCGGGCGAGGCGTTCGGCGACCTGCCGGTCGTCCGCGGCGAGCGCCGGCAGCAGCCGGTGGCGCACGCGGTTGCGCGGCACGGCGAGGTCGCGGTTGGTGGGATCGTCGACCGGGTCGAGGCCGGCGGCGGCCAGGGCGGCGAGCAGGCTGGCGCGGGGGAGCGCGAGCAGCGGCCGCACCACCTTGCCATGGACGGGGCGGATCCCCGCCAGCCCCTCGACGCCACTGCCGAAGAGGAGCCGGAGCAGCACGGTCTCCGCCTGGTCGTCGCGATGATGGGCGGTGGCGACGTAGCGGGCGCCGAGCTCGCGGCGGGTGCGTTCCAGGAAGTCGTAGCGCGCCCGGCGGCCGGCGGCTTCAGCGCTCTCCGGCGGACCGGCGGGGCTGGCGGGAAAGGCCGCGCGGCGCGCGGCCACCAGGGGGACCGCCAGCCGGCCGGCGAGGCGCGCGGCGGCGGCGGCCCGGGCGGCGGAGCCGGGATCGAGGGCGTGATCGAGATGGGCGGCGGCGAGCCGGAAGCCGCGTTCGGCGGCCAGGCGGGACATCCCCCAGAGCAGGGCGGTCGAATCGGGGCCGCCTGAGAAGGCGACGACCACGCCCTCGCCGCGGGCGAGCGGCGCGTCGTCCCGGAAGAAGGCCGCGAGGGCGTCGAGGAGATCCACGGGATCCGGCAACGGGGAGCCAGACAAAGGCGAATGAATGGTAGCGGTGAAGGGACTTGAACCCATGACCTAGCGATTATGAGTCGCTCGCTCTAACCAGCTGAGCTACACCGCCATGGAACTACGACCGCCATGGAAACTACGAGAGAGATAGGGGAACGGCCGCCCTGGAACGGCGGCCCTTCAACGCGGGCGGGATTATACCCGAGACCGGCCCGAATGGGACCGCGATGTTGATTTCAGTCAGCCATCTCCGCCCGGCGATCATCTCCTAGAGGGGGTGATCCGCCAGCGGCGCACCGCAGGCCCGGCCTCCTCGTCCGACAGAAGATCTACCGCATCACATCCTGGCAGCTACGGAACTGACCGAAGAATTCCTGCATCGAGGTCGACAGCGCGGGCTCGTTCAGGCGGTAGATGACATTCTGTCCCTGCCGCTGATCGACGACCAGATCCGCTTCCTTGAGGACCGACAGATGACGCGAGATGGTGGGCTGCGAGAGATTGAAGTTGCCGACGATCTCCCCGACCGTACGCTGGTGCCCTTCGAGCAGGCGCAAGATTTCCTGGCGCGTGCCGTCCGACAGCGCCTTGAACACCTTGGTCAGATGCCGCTCCTCACGCCGGAAGTTGGGGGTGACGCGGTCGATGTTAGCCATGGCCTTCTGTTCTCCTTAAGCGGGGGTTTGTTACTTCACCGCCTCTGATGAACACATTGTAAGGGCTCTAACCTTGAAAGAGACTTGAAAGTGCGCGGTATTGAATGCACGTCGATGCCCACATAGTGAGCACACACGTGCAAACTTCTCTATAACCGCACGTTACGTCTTTGTGATGGAGTGGTGTCGGAGTAGCTTCACGTGCCCGAAACGGGACAAGGCTCCCGAAGCCGGGAGCCTTGAAAGGGAGAAATCAGGGAGCAAGGGCGGCTTTTCGTGGCCGCCCCTGCCCTCTCCGTGAGCAGCCGCTAGCGAGCGGCGCTGTAGCGCTGGGCCACGGCCTGCCAGTTGACGGTGTTCCACCACGCGGACAGGTAGTCGGGGCGCCGGTTCTGGTACTTGAGGTAGTAGGCGTGCTCCCAGACGTCGACGCCGAGGAGCGGGGTCTTCCCTTCCATCAGCGGGCTGTCCTGGTTGGGCTTGGCGATCACCTCGAGCTTGCCGGCGCTCACCACCAGCCATCCCCAGCCGGAGCCGAACTGGTTGGCGGCGGCGTTGGTCAGCTTCTCCTTGAAGCTCTCGAAGGTGCCGAAGGTGGACGTCAGGGCGTCGGCGATCTCGCCGGTGGGGGCGCCGCCGGCGTTCGGGCCCATGACCTCCCAGAACAGCGAGTGGTTGGCGTGGCCGCCGCCGTGGTTCTTGACGGCGCCGCGGATCGCCTCCGGAATCTGGTCGAAGCCGCGCAGCAGGTCCTCCACCGACTTCGCTTGGAGGTCGGGGTGGCTGGCCAGCGCCTCGTTCAGCTTGGTGACGTAGGTGGCGTGGTGCTTGTCGTGATGGATCTCCATCGTCTTCGCGTCGATGTGGGGCTCGAGCGCGTCGAAGGCATAGGGAAGCGGGGGCAGCTGATACGGCATGGTGACGTCCCTCCTTGCAGTCTCGTTGGATGGGGCAGGCGGGGGGCGGGTGAGGCGTTGAGGATCTTCGCCCCCCGGCCCGGGACCTCATTCTTGCAGATTTTCTTCCAGAAATGCCAAGGCCCCCGCGAGGGGGGCCCGGATAAAGGAGAAGGTCGTAGGGGCGGCCCTAGGTGGCCGCCCTGCTTGCCAGAAGGGCGCCCACACAGGGGCGCCCCTACTACCGCAGCTTCTCTTCGACGAACTCGACGTGCTTGCGGACCTTGGGGTCGTACTTCTTCATCCGCAGCTTCTCGGTCGACAGCTTCTTGTTCTTGCTGGTCGTATAGAAGTAGCCGGTACCGGCGGACGAAACCAACTTGATCTTCTCGCGCATCGTGTGAGTCTCTCTTAAGTTGAATGGCGGGGCCGACGGGGCTCGAACCCGCGACCTCCGGCGTGACAGGCCGGCGTTCTAACCAACTGAACTACAGCCCCGCAAAGAGCTTTTTCCTGGACAGCATTCCCACTCCGCGGTGCCCTGCGATGGTGGGAGGTGAGGGATTTGAACCCGCGACCCCCTGCGTGTAAGGCAGGTGCTCTAACCGCTGAGCTAACCTCCCTCTGCCGCCAAGGAGCGCTAATGATAGGTAGGGCGGTGAGGGTTGTCAACAGGAGGACGTGGAGTCACACGTTTCCGCCCTGGAGGGGCGGCTTTTGAAGAGCCTGGGGTTTCAACCCCAGGCGGACCCGCGAGGCGAGGAGATCGTGGGGCCAAGCGGACCGGCGAGCCAAGGAGATCGTGGGGCCAGGCGGACCCGGCGAGGCGAGGAGATCGTGGGGCCAAGCGGACCGCCGAGCCGAGGAGCGTGTCGTCCAGGCGGACCCGCGAGCCGAGGAGCGTATCGGTCCAGGCGGACCCGCGAGCCGAGCACCGGCAAGCCACCGTATCCGTGCCTCGCGCCTGGGGTTGAAACCCCAGGCTGATCAAAGCCCGCCCTTTCAGGGCGGTCCCCCACCCGGGAGAGCTAGTGCGCCACGTAGCCGAGCGAGTTCAGCTCCTTCTTGAGCTCGTCGGGGAGCTTCTGGTCGTGCACGCGGTTCTTCAGGCCGGCGAAGCGGCGGCCGATCAGGCGGGCGAGCTCGGCCACCTTCGCCGGCTCCTGGGCGGCCAGGTTGTTCTTCTCCCCCGGATCGCGCGACAGGTCATAGAGCTCCTCCTTCGCGATCGGGTAGTGGCCCGGCGGCGCGTTGGGGATGCAGATGGGCGCGAAGCTCGTCGGGTTGTCGACCAGCTTCCACTGGTCCTGCAGCACGGTGTGGATGGGGCTCGATCCATACTCGGAGAATGCCGGCAGCCCCCTTCCTTCCTTGCCGGGATGCTCGAGATAGGGCACCAGCGACCGGCCGTGCTGCTCGGCGGGTTTCGCCACGCCCACGAGGTCGAGGAGGGTGGGGAGGATGTCGATCAGCTCGACGATCTGCGGCACCTTCCCGCCGGCGGGGACCAGCCCCGGCGCCGCGATCCCGAACGGCACGTGCAGCGTCGTCTGGTAGACCGAGCACGAGTGGTAGAGATAGCGGTTGTGCTGGTAGAGCTCCTCGCCGTGGTCGGCGGCGAAGATCACGATCGTGTGGTCGAGCCGGCCGGCGTCGCGCAGCCCCGCCAGCAGCGAGCCGCTGATCCGGTCGCTCCCCTGGACGGCGGCGTCGTAGAGGGCATTGAGGTGCTGGACGTCGCGGGGATTGAGCGCCACCGGCGTCGTCATCACCGGATCGAGCAGCTTCTTGCGCGGCCCGAGCGTCCCCGGGTAGCCGGGGTCCATCTCGTCTGCCCCGCCGCCGCCGTTGTAATAGGGGGGATGGGCGCCGAACAGGTGGACCCAGAGGAGGAACGGCCGCTTCGCGTTCACGCCGTGGGCCCATTCGAGCGCCCGGCGAACGTCTTTGCCGTCCTGGCCGCCGGAGCAGGAGAAGGAATCCCACCCCTGATGGTTCGCCTGGCACATGTTGCTGAGGAACGCGCCGGTCTGGTAGCCGGCGGCGTGCAGCAGCTTGGGGAGGGTCGGCAGGTCGTCGGGGAAGCCGTAGCCGTTCTCGTTGACCCCGTGCGCGCTCGGATAGAGACCGGTGAGCACCGAGGCGAGCGACGGCCAGGTCGAGGCGCGCTGCGACATGGCGCTGGCGAAGGTGACCCCCGAGGCGAGCTGCGCGTCGATCCGCGGGCTGTTCGGCCGGGCCGTATAGCCATAGCTGCCGAGGCGATCCGCCCGTAGCGTGTCGACGGTCAGCAGCACCACGTTCCACCCCTTGGCCGCGCCGGCGAGCGGGCGGGCGGCCTCCGGCTTCCCCTTCCCGCAGGCGGCGAGGATGGGAAGAAGAAGGAAGAGGATGGGGAAAAGGAGACGTCGCATGGCGCGGCGATTCTAGACCGGATGGCTTTTCCCTCGCGCTCCCTTGCGCCAGATCACCGGATCACGCTATAAATCGTCTCCCCTTTCCGTCCCGGGCCTGGCCCGGCGAAATTGTTGTGCCCAGGCGCCTCTCGAGGCGTTCCCCTCTCCTACAACCAAGGAGAGGTCATGCATCGATTCGAGACGCTCCAGGAGGCGAAGCTCCGCTCCGCCTGGGAGGAGCTGATCCATAGGTACGACCCGCTCGTGCGGGGGCAGTTGCACCGGCGGCTGCGCGGCGGCGGCCCGCCCCCCGAGCCGGAGCAGGTGGACGAGCGGGCGCAGGAGGTCTACTGCCGCCTGCTGGCCGGCGGATCGCGCCGGCTGCGGCTGCTCCGGCGGTCGAGCGAGGGGCAGGTGGTGAGCTACATGACGCGGATCGTGCGAGGGGTGATCGCCGACGAGATCCGCGCCCGGGCGGCGATCAAGCGCGGCGGCGGCGGCCGGGCCGTGGCGCGCCTCTGTGAGATCGCCGAGCGGGCGGTCGATCCGCGCGGCACGCCCGAGGACGACGCCCTGCTGCGCGACGGGCGGCGGGTGGTGCTGGCGCGCTGCCGCTCGCTGCTCGATCCCAACCTCGGTCAGGAGGACCGCCGGCGCTCGCTGCGCATCCTCCGCCGGGCCCTGCTCGACGGCTGGACCGGCGAGGAGATCCGCCAGGCCGAGGGCGGGCGCCTGGCGGCGAGCACGATCCACTCGCTGGTGCACCGCGTGCGGCGGCGGCTGGTGGCCCGTGGCTGGGGGAGCGGCAGGCCGGCGGCATAGCAGAAAGGACAAGGGACCCAAGGGACTGCAGGGACTAAAGACAAAGGACCAAGGACGCGCTTGGGGCGGCTTTGTTGTTTTGGTCCTTGCAGTCCTTTGGGTCCTTGGCTTCCTTGGAGCGATATCATTCCTTCCATGATCCGCATCTTCACCGACCCGGCCTGTCTCCTTCACCAGGCGCCCGCCGGCTACCCCGAATGCCCCGAGCGGCTCGCGGGGGTAGTCGCCCACCTCCGCGCGCGCGGCTGGCCGATCGCGGAGCCGCCGCCGGCCGGCGCGCCCGATACCGCGCGGGAGGCGGTCGCCGCCGTGCACGAGGCCGAGTACGTGGAGCGCTTCGAGCGCTCCGCGGCGCGGGGGGACTCGCTGCTCGATTCGGCGGACAACCCGCTCTCCGCCGGCACCTGGGACGCGGCCTGGGGGGCGGTCGCGACCACCCTGGCGGCGACGGACTGGATGGCGGCGGCGAACGGCCGCGCGGCCTTCACGGCGGTGCGCCCGCCGGGCCATCACGCCGAGAGCGAGCTCGCCATGGGCTTCTGCTTCTTCAACAACGCGGCGGTGGCCGCCGAGCACCTGCGCCGCCGGCATGGCGCCGGGCGGGTGGCGATCTTCGATTTCGACGTCCACCACGGCAACGGCACCCAGCACATCTTCGAGGACCGCGCCGACGTGCTCTACGCCAGCACCCACCAGTACCCGTTCTATCCCGGCACCGGCGGCACGGGCGAGCGGGGGCTCGACGCCGGCGAGGGCTTCACCGTCAACGTGCCGCTCCCCGCCGGCACCGGCGACGAGGGCTACGAGGAGGCGATCCGCGGCAGGATCCTCCCCGCCCTGCGCAGCTTCGCCCCCGACGCCCTGATCGTCTCCGCCGGCTTCGACGCCTGGCAGCGCGATCCCCTCGGCGGCATGCGGGTGACGGCGGAGGGGTTCCGCGCCTGGGGGGACTGGCTGCGCGATCTCGCCGCCGAGGTCTGCGGCGGCCGCCTGCTCGCCCTGCTCGAAGGGGGATACGACCTGCAGAGCCTGCCGCTCCTGGTCGAGGCCCATCTCGAAGGGCTGGCGGACGGACGGCCCCTTCAAGCTATAGAAGAAAGCCAATGATTGACTTTCTCCTCCGGGAGCCCGTAAAATCCGCGAAAGTTCACGCATTACTTGAAGGGTGGCCGGCAAAGGTCCGCGTCCTTCGGCTGTTTCCGACGTTTCAGCTGTGGAGGAGGTAGGAAGCATGAAGCGCAATGTCATCGTGTCCCTGATCGCGGTGGCCCTGATGTCCGTGCTGTCCGCGGCCGCCGGCTGGGCCGCGCCCCCGTTCGGCTCGTTCGGCGGCATCGTGGGAGGCGGCAACTCGGGAGGCGGCCTCCTGCCGCTCACCGGCTGGGCGCTCGACGACAACGGGATCCTGGCGGTGGACGTCCTGGTCGACGGCCTCGTCGCCACCCGCGCCTTCTACGGCCGGGCGCGCGCCGGCGTCTCGGCGCGGTTCCCCAACTACCCGGACTCGGCGAACCCCGGTTGGGGCGTCCAGCTCGACACCACCCACTACCTGAACGGCGTGCACACCGTCGCCATCCGGCTGAAGAGCCGCGCCGGCGAGGTGGTGTTCCTGCCCCCCCAGCAGATCAGCTTCACCAACGTCCAGGCCGATCTGACGCCGTTCGGCATGATCGAGTTCCCCAAGAACCAGGCCGAGATGCGCGGCACCTGCACCCTGAACCCCGACGACGCGCGGCGCCTCTCCGTCGTCTCCGGCTATGCGCTCGACGCCGGCACCACCGACGCCGATACCGGCGTCGCCTACGTCGAGCTGGAGATCGACCGCGCCCTGGTCGCCAACAGCTTGACCGACTGCACCTTCGACGCCGCGGCCGGCGGCTTCTCCAACTGCTACGGCATCCGCCGCCTCGACATCGAGCAGGTCTACCCGACCCTCAAGGACAGCCCGCACAGCGGCTTCCGCTTCGTCCTCGACGTCGGCGCCCTGATCGCCAGCAACACCTACACGCAGGGCGCGCACGTGCTGACCATCCGCTCCGGCGATCACGCCAGCCAGGTCAGCAACATCGCCGAGATCCCGGTCACCTTCTCCTGCGACCAGAACCAGTTCGACGAGGGCTCGGTGGGGGACATCGACCTGCCGGTCAACGGCCTGCTCTACCACGGCGTGATCAACGCCACCGGCTGGGCGCTCGACTGGGAGGGCGTGAACAGCGTCCAGGTCCTCGTCGACGGCCAGTTCTTCGGCACCGCCAACTACGGCTTCCCCCGGCCGGACGTCTTCGCCCTGTCGTACTACCCGGGCTATCCGAACGTGGTCGACCCCGGCTGGACGTTCGCGCTCGACACCACCAAGCTCGCCAACGGCGAGCACTTCATCGACGTCGTCGTCACCGACCGGCTGGGCGCCGTGACCTATATCGGCAAGCGGCGGATCGTGGTCAACAACGTCGGCGGCTAGAAAACCGGGACACGGACTCACACGGACGATCACGGACGAACACGGACTGAAGGCAGAGGGACTTGCCTGCTGTCGGTGTTCGTCGGTGCCTGTCTCTGTCCGTCCGTGATCGTCCGGCAGCCTCCCTGACGGGCCTGCCGCCTCCCCGGTGCTATCCTTCGCAGCCATGCCCGGGATCGAGCGCATCCTTTTCTTCGGCACACCCGAATTCGCCGTTCCGACGCTGGCCGCGCTGGTGGCGGCCGGGCGGACGCCCGTGCGCGTCGTCACCCAGCCCGCCCGCCCCGCCGGCCGCGGCCGCCACGCCCAGGAGCCGCCGGTCGCCGTCTGGGCGCGCGAGCACGGTATCGAGGTGACGAGCCCTGAGCGCGTCCGCCGCACCGAGTTCCTCGCCGAGGCGGAAGCGCTCGCCGCCGACGTCGCGATCGTGGTCGCCTTCGGCCAGATCTTCCCGCGCGCCCTGCTCGATCTGCCGCGCCACGGCTGCATCAACCTCCACGCCTCCCTGCTGCCGCGCTGGCGCGGCGCCTCGCCCATCCAGGCGGCCGTCGCCGCCGGCGACGGCCGCACAGGAGTGACGACGATGCGGATGGACGAGGGGCTCGACACCGGGCCGATCCTGCTCGAGGAGCCCGTCGAGATCGGCCCTATGGAGACCGCGGACGCGCTGGCGCGGCGGCTGGCGGCGCTCGGCGGTCCGCTGGTGGTGCGCACCCTCGACCTCCTGGAGCGCGGCGCGATCGAGCCCCGGCCGCAAGGCGCCGAAGGGGTGACCTACGCGCCCCGCCTCACCCGCGACAGCGGCCGCGTGGACTGGACGCTGACGGCGCGCGAGATCCACGACCGCGGCCGCGCCTACACGCCCTGGCCGGGCCTTTCCGCCGCGCTGCGCGGGGAGCCGGTGAAGATCGTCGCCGCGGAACCGCTCGACGAGCCCGGCGCCGAGGCGCCCGGGGCGATCCTCGGGCTGCGCGGCGGCCGCCTGCTGGCCGTCCGCTGCGGCGGCGGCAGCGCGCTCGGTCTGGCCGAATTGCAGCGGCCGGGCAAGCGGGCGCTGCGCGCGGCGGACTTCGCGAACGGCGAGCGGCTGCGGCCCGGCGAGAGCTTCACCTGACCGGCTCGGGGACTATGTCCAAGCGCCACTTCCTTCCGCCGTCGTCCGCCCAGACGGGCCCCGGCCGCAGCCGCCGCCAGAGCTCCCGCCAGGACAACGTGCGCGCCGCCGCCGCCTGGGTGCTCGAGCGCACCCTGGCGTCCCTGGCGCCGGCCGACGCCTTCCTCGACAGCGCCCTGCCGCGCTTCGACGACCGCGACCAGGGGCTGCTGCGCGAGCTGGTGATGGGGAGCCTGCGCTGGCTGCGCCGCCTCGACCACGTGATCGCCGCCGCCAGCAGCCGCTCGTTCGACCAGATCGAGGAGGTGCTCCGCTCGCCGCTGCGCATCGCCACCTACCAGCTCCTCTTCCTCGACCGGGTGCCGGCGCATGCCGCCGTGCACGAGGCGGTGGAGCAGGCGCACCAGCTCACCCATCGCGGCGGCGCCAGCTTCGTCAACGGCGTGCTGCGGCGGATCGCGCGCGCGCCGCGCCTGGAGGACTGGCCGGTCGAGGAGGCCGATCCGGCGCGGCGGCTGGGCGTGGAGAAGAGCCATCCCGACTTCCTCGTCGCCCGCTGGCTGAAGAGCTTCGGCACCGCCCGCACGCTCGACCTGCTCGACGCCAACAACCGCGCCAAGCCGATGCACCTGCTCGCCTTCCGCGACCGCGGCGGCCGCGAGCTGCTGGCCGAGGCGCTGATCGACGAGGGGCTGGAGGTCGAGCCGACCTCGCTCTCGCCGCTCGGGCTGATCGTGCGGCGCGGCAATCCGCTGGCCTCGGCGGCCTTCCGGCGCGGCGACTTCTACATCCAGGACGAGGCGAGCCAGGCCGCCGCGCTGATCCCGCCGCCGCGGCGCGACGAGACCGTGCTCGACGCCGCGGCGGCCCCCGGCGGCAAGAGCTTCGCGCTGCTCGCCTGGGAGCCGGGCGTGCGGATCACCATGGCCGACATCGCCCTCCCCCGCGCCGCCGTGGTGATGGCCAACCAGCGGCGCCTGGGACGGTCGCTGCCGCTCGCCGTGGCCGACGCCGGCACGCCCCCGTTCGCCGGCCCGTTCGACCGCGTGGTGCTCGACCTCCCCTGCACCGGCACCGGCACCCTGCGCCGCCACCCCGAGATCAAGTGGCGGATCAGCGAGAGCGAGATCGGCCGCCTGTCGCGCCAGGCGCTGCGGCTGCTCGAAGGCGCGGCGCCGCTGGTGGCCCCGGGCGGCCACCTGGTCGCCATCACCTGCTCGCTCGAACGCGAGGAGAACGAGGACGTCATGGCACGCTTTCTGGCGACGCATCCGGAGCTCTCTCCGGCGCCACTTGAAGGATTGCTGGAAAACCCTGTGGCGACGGGTGTTACGGGCCCCGGAACGTGGCGGATCCTGACCGGCGGGGAGCACGACGGCTTCACCGTCCAGGTGCTCGCCAAAGCCCGGATTTAGAGCGGTTCTGAGCCCTTCGGCCCGTATTGACAGCCCACCCCGGTTGCCTTATCGTTTCCGCCAGTCACTTTCGTTCAAAAAAACGACTTAGAGGAGGAGAGCGATGGCTGGTAAGGCTGATCTCGTGAATAGTATTGTGGACTCCGTCGAGGGAATGACTCGGCGGCAGGCCGCTGCAGCTTTCGAAGCGGTCGTCGGCGCGGTCTCGGACTCGCTGAAGGCCGGTGAGTCGGTGAAGATCCCCGGCCTCGGCAGCTTCGCCGTCGCCGAGCGCGGCGCCCGCAAGGGGCGCAACCCCGCCACCGGTGAATCGATCACCATCAAGGCCAGCAAGACCGTCCGTTTCAAGGCCGGCAAGGACCTCAAGGAAGCGGTCAACACCAAGAAGCGCGGCCGCAAGTCGTAAGCGATCCCCCCCGAGCTCGTCGTCGCCGCTCCTCGGAAGCCCCGCGCGTGCGCCCGCGTCGGGGCTTTGGTGTTTTTGGGGCCCCGCCAGGTCCTGGGCGCACGAAATGCTCTAGCATACGGGCGCCAGGGGACGGGCTCGGAGCGCCGTCCGGAGACTTCGAAGCCCATGAGCACGAACGGTTCGTTCAGCCATCTCGATTCGCAGGGGAGCGCCCACATGGTGGACGTGTCCGAGAAGGCCGTCACCCGCCGGGTGGCCGAGGCCTCCTGCCGCGTGCTGCTCTCGGCCCAGACCCTGATCCGCCTGGCCAACCTCCCCAAGGGCGATGCTTTCGCCGTCGCCCGCCTCGCCGGCATCCAGGGCGCCAAGCGCACCGCCGAGCTGATCCCGCTGGCGCACCAGATCCCGCTCGACCAGGTGGAGATCGACATCCAGCCGATCCCCGAGGGGGTCGCGATCCGCAGCCTCGTCGTGGTCAACGCCCGCACCGGCGCCGAGATGGAAGCCCTGCTCGCCTGCTCGACCGCCGCCCTCGCCCTCTACGACATGGTCAAGGCGGTGGAGAAGGGGGTGGTGATCACCGACCTCCGCCTGGAGACCAAGAGCGGTGGGCGGACGGGTGTTTTCCGGAGGGAAGGATGAGGCAGCCATGAGCGTCCTCACCGGCCTCGACCGCCTCCTCGCCGATCCTTCGCGCCTCGCCGGCCGGCGCTACGGCATCCTCGCCCACGGCGCCTCGATCACCCGCGAGGGGTGGCCGATCCACCTGGCGCTCGCTGCCAGCTCGGCCGGGCTGCCGCGCGCGTTGTTCGGCCCCGAGCACGGCTACTACGGCATCGAGCAGGACATGATCCCCGCCGAGGGCGGCAGCGATCCGTGGACCGGCGCGCCCATCCTCTCGCTCTATGGCGACGCCGAGCACACCCTGCGGCCGTCGCCCGAGGCCTTCGCCGGGCTCGACCTGCTGCTGATCGACCTCCAGGACATCGGCTCGCGCTACTACACCTACGCCGCCACCGCGATCTGGGCGGCCGAGGCGGCGATGACGGCCGGCTGCGAGGTCTGGGTGCTCGACCGTCCCAACCCGCTGGGGGGCGAGGTCCTCGAGGGCAATCTGCTCGGTGCCGGCTACGAGTCGTTCGTCGGCGCCTTCCGCCTCCCCGTCCGTCACGGCCTCACCCTCGGCGAGCTCTTCCGTCTGGAGGCCCGGCGTCGCGCCTGGAACGCCACCAAGGCGTTCTTCACGGTCTGGTACATGGAGGGGTGGACGCGCGCGATGAGCTGGGAGGAGACCGGCCTCCCCTGGATCGCGCCGTCGCCCAACATGCCGACGCCGACCACGGCCGTGGTCTATCCCGGCGGCTGCCTGGTCGAGGCTACCGAGCTCTCCGAGGGGCGCGGCACCACCCGCCCCTTCCAGCTCACCGGTGCGCCGTTCGTCGAGCCCAAGCGGCTGGCCGACGAGCTCAACGGCCGCGCGATCCCCGGCGTCATCTTCGTCCCCACCTACTACCGGCCGCAGTTCCAGAAGCATCGCGGCGAGGTCTGCGGCGGCGTCGAGCTGCTGCTGACCGACGCGCGCGCCTTCCCCTCCTACCGCGCCGGCGTCGAGCTGCTCGCCGCGGTCCACCGACTCTGGCCCGACCGCTTCGCCTGGCGCGCGGCCCCTTACGAGTTCGTCTCCGACCGCCCGGCGATCGACCTCCTCACCGGCGGCTCCGAGTGCCGGTTGGGCGTCGAGAGCGGGGAAGGACTGGCGGACTGGATCGCGGGGTGGAGCCAGGACGAGAGGGCGTTCCGCGACGAGCGCCGCGACATCCTTCTGTACCCGGAGGACCGGACTTGAGAGCGCCCCATCTCCTGCGCGTCGAGGAATCACCCGAAAAGTTCGCGCCGCTGATCGCCGCCGCCCGCGCCCTGGGCCTGCGGGTCGGCTGGCTGGAGCTGGCCGGCAAGGCCCATCCGGTGCCGCCGTTCCTGGAAGTGGCCGCGGGCCTCGGCGTGATGCGGGCCGTCGAGGTCGGGGACGGGCGGACGGTCGCGGTGAAACCGATGCGCGGCGCGGCGGTCCTCGAGGATTTGCTGCGCGAGCACTTCCGGGGGTGCGCGCTGGTGCTGGTGCGGGGGGAGGTGGACGCGCCGTCGCTGGCGGCCGAAGGCGAGGGGTGGCGGTTCACCCTCCCGGGTGTCGCGCCGCGCCTGCTGACCACGGACCAGCTGGCGTCATTCTTGCGGAAGGCTCACCCCTGGAAACAGCGGAGTTAGAGCCGGCGGGACGCCGGCGGTCCCAGGAGGGTTCCGCTTCGGGACGGGGTTTAGGGTCGGCGGAAGGGTGGCCGTTGTCCAGGAAGATCGGCCGAAATTTCCGAAATCAGAGCCGGAGAGGCAACTTCCTGGGACCGCCGGCGTCCCGCCGGCTCTAACTCCGCTGTTAGCTAACTCCGCTGTTAACTAACTCCGCTGTTTTCTAGCCGCCCTTGCCACCCCTACCCGCATTTGCCACAATGCGGCATCTTTCAGGGACCCCTCCAGGTCCCCCGACAGGAGAAGTTTCCTTATGACTGAGCCCATCAAGTTCTTCCTTCCCGGCCCGACGTACGTCCCCGAGGATGCCCGCCAGGCGATGACGCAGCCCATGGTGGGTCACCGGTCGCCGGGCTTCAAAGACTTCTATATCAAGCTCTCCGCCAAGCTGCCGAAGATGCTCCGCACCGCCGGCGACGTGATGGTCGCGACCGGCAGCTCGACGCTGATCATGGAGAGCGCCGTCATCTCCTGCGTCAAGCAGGACGTGCTCTGCCTGACCAACGGCGCCTTCTCCGAGCGCTGGCACTCGATCGCCAAGTCGGTCGGCAAGAACGCCGATCAGCTGGCCGCTCCCTGGGGACAGGCGATCGATCCCGAGACGCTGCGCGCCGCCCTGCGCCGCAAGAAGTACGAGGCGATCACCGTGGTCCACAACGAGACCTCGACCGGCGTGATGAACCCGATCGCCGACCTCGCCCGCGTCGTACGCGAGGAGGGGGACGCCCTGGTGATCGTCGACGCCGTGTCGTCGCTCGGCGGCGCGCCCGTCGAGACCGACGCCTGGGGGCTCGACATCTGCCTCGCCGGCACCCAGAAAGCGATCGCCGTGCCGCCGGGCCTCACCGTCTTCACCCTCTCGGACCGCGCCGCCGAGCGGGCCAAGCAGGTCCCGCACCGCGGCTTCTACACCGACCTCCTGCGCTACGTCGACAAGCACAAGGAGGGGGGCTTCATCACCACCCCCGCCATCCCGCTGCTCTGGGCGCTCGACGTCCAGCTCGACCGCATGCTCGCCGAGGGGATGGAGGCGCGCTGGGCGCGTCACCAGAAGCTCCAGGAGAAGACGGCGGCCTGGGCGGCCTCCCGCGGCTGCCCGTACGCCTCGGCGGAGAACGCCCGCTCGATCACCGTCAGCTGCTTCTTCCCGCCGGCCGGCGTCGATCCGCAGGCGATCGTCAAGGGGTGCACCGCGCAGGGCTACACCATCGGCGGCGGCTACGGCGACTGGAAGCCGACCACCTTCCGCATCGGCCACATGGGCGAGGTGCGCGAGAGCGACCTCGACGCGCTGCTCCCCGTGATCGATCAGATCCTGGAGAAAGTCGCCGCTCCGGCGGCCCACTGAAGGCTGTCAAACGCATGACGAAAATCCTGATCGCGGACACCCTCGACCCCTCCGGCCTCTCGCTGTTCGCCGACGCCGGGGTGGAGGTCTACCAGCTCAAGGCGGAGGAGCGCCCGCGCCTCCCCGAGATCCTCGCCGACTTCGACGCCCTGGTGGTGCGCAGCTCCACCCAGGCCACCGCCGAGCTGCTGCGCGCCGGCAAGAAGCTCAAGGTGGTGGGGCGCGCCGGCATCGGCGTCGACAACGTCGACGTGGCCGCCGCCACCGAGCTCGGCATCCTGGTGGTCAACGCGCCCACGGCCAACCTGATGTCGGCCACCGAGCACACCTTCGCGCTCCTCCTCTCGCTCGCCCGCAAGGTGCCCGAGGCGGACGCCTCGACCAAGGCCGGCGGCTGGGACCGCAAGATCACCGGCGTCGAGCTCCAGGGCAAGACCCTCGGCGTGATCGGCTTCGGCCGCATCGGCCAGCGGGTGGCCGACCGCGCCCGCGCCTTCGAGATGAAGATCGTCGCCTACGATCCCTTCCTCGACGCCGCCGCGGCACGCAAGCTCGACGTCGAGCTGCTGCCGATCGACGATCTTCTGGCCGTCGCCGATGTGATCACGTTCCATACGCCGCTCACCAAGGAATCGAAAAACCTTTTGAATCGCGAGCGCCTGGCGAAGATGAAGAAGGGGGCGCTGATCGTCAACTGCGGCCGCGGCGGGGTGATCGACGAGGAGGCGCTGTACGACGCGCTGGAGTCCGGCCACATCGGCGGCGCGGCGCTCGACGTCTTCGCCGAGGAGCCGCCGAAAGACCTCAAGCTGGTGCGCCACAAAAAGGTTGTCGTCACGCCCCACCTCGGCGCGCAGACCCGCGAGGCCCAGGAGCGGATCTCGATCCAGACCGCCGAGATGGTGCTCGCCGCCCTCTCCGGCTCGCTCGCCGTCGCCGCCGTCAACCTGCCGTTCCGCCCGACCGGCGGTGGCGCGGAGCCGCTGATGGCGCTCGGCGAGACGCTCGGCCGCATGGCCGGCTCGCTCCTCGGCGCCGCGCCGCAGAGCGTGCAGGTGGACGTCTGGGGCGTCGACGACTCGCTGCGGGCGCCGGTGACCATCGCCGTGCTCAAGGGGGTGCTCACCCCCTTCCTCGGCGAGGGGGTCAACTACGTCAACGCCGAGAAGATCGCCGGCACGCGGGGAATCGCGGTCGTCCGCTCCACGCACAGCGCGCGCAGCGAATATCCGCAGCTGGTGGACGTCACCCTCTCCGGCGGCGGCCGCAGCATCGAGCTGGGCGGCACGCTGTTCGGCGAGTCCGATCCGCGGGTGGTGCGCTTCGAGAACTATCCGCTGGAGTTCCGGCCCGCCGGCAATCTCCTGGTGATGGAGAACCTCGACAAGCCCGGCGTGGTCGGCAAGATCGGCACCCTGCTCGCCGAGTCGAACATCAACATCGCCGACATCCACCTCGCCCGCCGCGGCAAGGACTCCCTCGCCGTCCTCCGTCTCGACCAGGAGCCCACGCCGGAGCTGCTGGAAAGGCTGGAGAAGCTCGACGAGGTGAAGTCGGCGCG
>DATBAW010000152.1:0-12109 GCA_036271335.1 Thermoanaerobaculia bacterium | reverse complement strand
CGGCGGACCTTCGCCATCATCTCGCATCCCGACGCGGGCAAGACCACGCTGACGGAGAAGCTGCTGCTGTTCGGCGGCGCCATTCAGCTGGCCGGCGCGGTCAAGGCGCGCGGCGAGGCGCGGCGGGCGCGGTCGGACTGGATGAAGGTCGAGCAGGAGCGCGGCATCTCGGTGACGTCGTCGGTGATGACCTTCGAGTACGGCGGCTGCACCTTCAACCTGCTCGACACCCCCGGCCACGAGGACTTCAGCGAGGATACCTACCGCACGCTGACCGCCGTCGACTCGGCGGTGATGGTGATCGACGCCGCCAAGGGGATCGAGGCGCAGACGCGCAAGCTGTTCGAGGTCTGCCGGCTGCGCAACGTACCGATCGTCACCTTCATCAACAAGCTCGACCGCGAGGGGCGCGATCCCTTCGATCTGATGAGCGAGGTCGAGCAGGACCTCCAGCTCCACGTCACCCCCGCCGCCTGGCCGATCGGCATGGGCCAGGCCTTCCTCGGCGCCTACGACCTGCGCCGGGACCGCCTGGTGCTGATGGACCGCGCGCGCCGCGACGTGGTGCGCGACGGCGAGGTGGTGCAGGGCCTGGACGATCCCAAGCTCGACGCGCTTCTTCCTGGTTATGCCGTCGCCAAGCTGCGCGAGGAGATCGAGATGGTCCGCGGCCTCTGCCCGCCGCTCGATCTCGAGGCCTACCGCGAGGGGCACCTGACGCCGGTCTTCTTCGGCAGCGCGGTGAACAACTTCGGCGTCCGAGAGCTGCTCCAGGGGCTGGTCGAGCTGGCGCCGCCGCCGCGCCCGGCGCCCACGGAGACGCGCACGGTCGATCCGCACGAGGAGAAGGTCAGCGGCTTCGTCTTCAAGATCCAGGCGAACATGGACCCCAAGCACCGCGACCGCATCGCCTTCGTCCGCCTCTGCTCGGGGCGCTTCGAGCGGGGGATGAAGCTGCTGCACGTGCGTTCGGGGAAGACGATGGCGATCCACAACCCGGTGCTCTTCCTGGCCCGCGAGCGCGAGCTGGCGGAGGAGGCCTTCGCCGGGGACATTCTGGGCATCCCGAACCATGGCAACCTGCGGATCGGCGACGCGCTGACCGAGGGGGAGGAGCTCCGCTTCACCGGCATCCCGAGCTTCGCGCCGGAGCTGCTGAAGAAGGTCCGCGCCGAGGACCCGATGCGCTCGAAGCACCTCGGCCGCGCCCTGCTCCAGCTCGCCGAGGAGGGAGCCGCGCAGGTGTTCCGGCCGACCTTCGGCAACGAGTGGATCGTGGGGGTGGCCGGCGCCCTCCAGTTCGACGTGCTGGCGGACCGCATCCGCACGGAGTACAACATCCCCGTCCACTTCGAGGGGACGACGCTGTTCACCGCCCGCTGGGTGGACTCCGGCGACCACCAGCTGCTCAAGAAGTTCACCAATGCCAACCAGGGCGCCATGGCCGAGGACCACAACGGCTCGCCGGTCTTCCTGGCGCGCAACGCCTGGCATCTGAAGACGACGGGCGAGGAGTGGCCGGATCTGAAGTTTTTGAAGACGAAGGAGCAGGTGCAGTAGGGGTATGAATATCTCCTCGCCTCAATCGGCCTCGGTGGCCTGCGACCTCATCCCCGTCCCTTCTCCTAAAGGAGAAGGGGGGCGACTGCGATGCGGTCCGCATTGGGCCCTCCCTCTCCTTTAGGAAGGGACCGGGGGTGAGGTCGCAGGCCACTCCAAGGCGAGCTGATTGGCGGATCTCTCGACCCTTGGCTTTGCCCGCACGCTCACCCCGATCGTAGGAGCGCTCGCACGTGCGCTTTCGACCAGCTCTCTAAGGAGGAGCACCCCGATGTCGCTCAGTGACGAGGAGATCACCCGGCAGCTCGCCGAGATGGTCATGGGCTGGGAGTTGCAGGCCAAGTACGGCTGGTACGGTACGGCCGAGGAGCGCTTCGCCCACTGGCTTGGCGAAGAGGAGCACGCGAAGAAGTGGAGGCCGCTGGAGTCGATCGCTGACGCCTGGATGGTGCGCGATCGGCTGGCCACGGGCGGCGACTTCTCACTTTTCTGCGCCTCCGGAATCGAGCATGCCGTCTACACCCCGCAAGCGGCCTGCGTCCGGCTACCGCAGACGAACGCCCAACGCTTGCCCCCTCTGCCTGGATCGGCCCTTGCCACGACGGCGCCTCGGGCCATCTGCCTGTGCGCCCTGCGGGCGGTAGGCGTGGAGCCGGAGCCGTGAGCCGGCCGCGCTCCACTCTGCGCTGTCCCGTGAAGACCGTTCAGCGCCTTCAAGACCTGATCGGGCGCGCTATGGCGGCGAACAACGACCGGAATCCGAACCGGTTCGCGCAGGTGAACGCCTACCTGCAAGACGCCCACGAGACGTGCTGGCGCGCCCTTGGAGGCGAGCCCCTACTGGAGCTGAAAGACCACAGCAACACCGCGCAGCACTGCACGGGCAAACGTGCAGTTGACAATCAGCAGCGACTGTGTTCCGGCTTGTAGCGCCGGAAGAGGTCTATCTCCTTGGGCTCAAGCGGGTCAGGATGGTAAGTGATGTCGGGAAGCTCCAGGGATTTGGGAACACTCCATGTCTTCGCGTAGGGAAGGAAGCGACGAGCAACGGCTTGGTGGCGAATGGATTCCGCAATGGCGAGATACTCCCGGATCACTTCGGGAGTGAGAATGCTGTAATCGCCGAAGTGGTCCATCCAGACTGGGCGAACGGCGTGGAAGTGAGCAACTGTCTTGAACTTGCCCCAAGCTTTCCAGAAGTAGCGGGGCGACGCGGAGACGGTTGTGCCCGTTCGAGATTTGGCGCCCCTGTATAGCTCCGACATCACCCACAGTGCTTTGGTAGTCGTGACCTCCAAATCCGGGTGGTGCGCCGCCGCACTGAGCATCAGCAGGAGCAGTTCTCCGCATGCCCAACCCGAGACATGCTCCACTGCTGTCTCCTTCATTACCTCCTCAGGCGTTCCGGCACGAAGGGCGGCGGGAAAGAACCAAGGGTTTTTAGCGGTGAAGTCCTCCAACACTGGCCGATATTCTGGCCTTTGCGTGAAAACGCGGCCGAAGAATGTAGCGATTACCTCATCGCGCTTTGCTTCATCCGAGGGCTTTGGGTACGTGGCTAAGGCGTAAACCACGGCTGCCATAAACCCGTCGTTCGGCGCGTCCTCGATAGGCAGGACCGGCATCGCACCCTCCGCTCTGGTGCTCCGCATGGAAGAAGGGGAAACTGGGCGCGGCGGGCTGGGGTGCCCCGGCTTTCGGCGGCCAAACCTAGCCGCGCCTGGACGAGGATTCTAGCAGGGGAACCGGGGGGGCAGGTGTATTTCTGAACTAGCTTAAAATATACCCACATCGAAGCAGGACATCACCTAAGCGGCCAGAAGCTCGACCGTCGCCGTAGCCGAGGGGCTTGGGTGGATCACCACCGCGAGGCGCTCGCCGGCGCCGCTCTCGTAGAGCTCTCGGAAGACCTTGGGTGACTGCGGGATCGCCGCGAACGGCTCGGCAAGCCCCTTGTCCTCCGCCCGCTGGAGGTGGAACCGCACCATCCGCTCGAGGTCGGCGATCAGCGCCTCTCGCGTCCGGGCCTGGGAGCCGATGGCGTGCTCCAGGCATCCACCTACCCACCACTCGCCGCGGTGGACGATGACGGCGCGGAGCCGGATCTCGCGTGGATGCGTCGGGGTCTCCATGGCGAGGTCTAGGATAGCACCCCGGGAGGCCCGTTATTCGACCGTCGCCACCACGATCTCCAGGCGGGGATTCGAGCCCAAGGACTTCCTCATCTCTGGAGTCAAAGGGATCGACTGCTCGATCTTGGCCGTCTTCGCGCTCGCGGCGCTACTCGCCACGCCGAGCCCGCCGCCGAAGACCGCGTCTCCCGCCGTAAAGCCGAGCACGTAGGCCGGATCCGCCCACTGCCAGACCTCTCCGCCATCGCCCACGAGCGCCACCCTTAGGCTGAGCTTCTGGCGGAACTTCGTCGTGGCGAACTGGACCGTGACATTCAGCGATTCCTTCTTGCCGGAGCCGCGCTTTCCGATCCGCACCTCGGGCACGCTCGCCTCCTCCATCACGAACTGTGCCGTCTGGGTGAATTTGCGGCTGTAGCCGTCCGGCAGATCCAAGACGGCGCCGGGATGCTTCGCGTCTGGACCTAAGGCGATGGTCAGCTTCATGGGGGACTGGACATCGGTCTTCCCGGAAGCAGCAGCCAGAGCGGCCGGGTCGACGTGGCCTCCGGTGACTTGCGCGGAGGCGGAGAAGGCACCAACAGCGGCGATGCCGACCACGACCAGAAAGCTCTTCACCATGTCATTTCTCTCCCTTGTCTTCATCAGGACATCCCTCCTCTGCGACCACGACGCGGAGACAGTGGCAAGAAGGTGAAACCGGAATTCTCTCTCGCGGCCGCCGCGCCCGTCCATCCGCCCTACTACCGCCTCGGCTCAATCTGACGCTAGGAAGTCCCTCCTATTTCCCCTACATTGGCGCCTTGGCATCTTCAGCCGGGGGAAGGGCCGCCGCTATTGGTAGGTAGGTTCCCGTCAAAAGGGAGGTGGTGACGTGGTCTTGCCCGGAATGAGTGGACAGTTTTGGTTAGGCGGCCCTGAGCTCCCACAAACGCCCCCGTCTCCCTTTCCCGCCCCCGCCACACAATTCTTTAAGGGACTCCACCCGCTCAGCCGTCGATTCTTCAAGGAGACTTCTGCCCATGGTCAAGCTCAGAAGGATGTCGATCCTGCTCCTCGCCGCCGTCCTGGCCCTCCCCGCGCTCGCCGCGGCTTCCTCGCCGGTCTCCCCCATCGAGCGCAGCGTGCTGGCGCCGGGCATCGCCGAGTACTTCTTCACCCTCCGCGTCGGTTCCGGGCCCTACGATCAGATCGGCGTGCACCGCATCGTCAAGGAGACGGCGCCGAACGTGCCGGTGCACGCGTCGCGGGCGGTGTTCATGGCCCCCGGCGACATCTGGAATTTCCGCGTGGCCTTCCTCACCGGCTCGACGCCGATCCCGGTGTTCCTCGCCCAGAACGGCATCGACGTCTGGGGGATCGACTACCGGTGGACGTTCGTGCCGGCGAGCGTGACCGACCTTTCGTTCATGAAGACATGGGGGATCGATCAGGACGCGCGCGACGTCGGCGTGGCGATCGCCGCGGCGCGCGTGACGCGGGGGCTCACCGGCAGCGGCATCGGCAAGATCTTCCTGCTCGGCTGGAGCCGCGGCGGCCAGATCGGCTACGACTACGTGAACGGCGAGACGCAGATCCCGGCCGCGCTGCGCCAGGTGAAGGCGTTCATCCCGGTGGACATCTATCTGAAGACGGACGTGGCGGACCTCCAGTCGAAGGCCTGCGCGCGCCAGCAGGCCTCGGAGGCGGCGATCGCGGCGGGGACCTACGCGGCGACGTCCGGCGAGCTGATCAAGGAGCTGGGCGACGAGGCGGTCGCGGACCCCAACGGCGCCTCGGCCCTCTTTCCCGGTCTGACCAACTATCAGGCCGGCCTGCTCCTGGGCGAGGAGACCTTCGCGTTCCTCGGCGGCCTGGAGCCGGTGCCGTCCTATCACTTCACCGCCGGCACCTTCGACGCCAACGGCCTTCCCAACGGCCTCATCTACACGGACGAGGCCAACCTCTTCCACTTCGCGAGCGGCGCCGCGCCCTTCCAGCCCAACCAGGAGCTGGCGGACGCCGACGCCTTCACCTGCGGCCAGACCCACGTGCCCTTCGCCGATCATCTGGCGCAGATCAAGGTGCCGATCCTCTTCATCGGCGCCGGCGGCGGCTTCGGACCGTACGGCCTCTACACCCTGAGCCTGCTCGGCAGCACGGACGTGACGACGCACATCACCAGCCTGAATCCGGTCCGCCTCGCCGACTTCGGCCACGCCGATCTCTTCCAGGCGCGGGACGCCCACACGCTGGTCTGGCAGACGATTCTGGACTGGGTGCGGGGGCACTGAGGGAACGGCAAAAGGGACCGGGACGGTGGATTCCCGGCCCTTTCTCCTTGTGTATATACAGGTGTATACTGATCACGAGGAGGAGTCATGACCGCCAGGATTTTTTGGAGTGGCAACAGCCAAGCCGTTCGCCTGCCCAAGGAGTTCCGTTTCGAGTCCGGAACCGAAGAAGTGTCGATCCGACGCGAAGGGGAGCAGATCATCCTCGAACCGGTCAAGTCCGAGGAGTGGCCTGAGGATTTCTGGCGGGCCTTCGAAGGGATGCCGGAAGGGTTCGAGCGGCCGGCCCAGGTCTTTCAAGAGCGAGAGGATCTCGATCTTTGATCTATTTGCTTGACACCAATATCTGTATCTACACCCTCAACCGTCGTCCTCCCGAGGTTCTGGAAAAGCTCAGATCGGTGAGCCGTTCGATGGTCGCAGTCAGCGTGATCACCGTCCTGGAGCTCCGGCAGGGGGCCGAGAAGAGCCGTGATCCGGAAAGGGCCCACCAGAAGCTCGATTTCTTCCTCTCCTCGATCCGGGCGCTCCCCTTCGAAGAGGACACCGCGGTCATCGCCGCACGCCTCCGCGCGGGCTTGGAACGCCAGGGCCGGCGGATCGGAGATCTGGACAGTCTGATCGCGGCCCAGGCTCTGGCTCAAGATCTGATCCTGGTCACCAACAACCTCCGGGAGTTCGACCGGGTGCCGGCTCTGCGCACCGAGAATTGGGTCTGAGCCATGCCCACCCCCTGGAACGACGACCCCGAGCGGGACGAGGAGCTCGGACTCGAGGAGCGGCGGAAGGCGCGGCGGCCGCGGAAGTGGAAGGTGCTGCTCCACAACGACGAGTTCACCTCCATGGAGTTCGTCATCCACGTGCTGATCCTCCACTTCCAGAAGCCGCCGGCGGAGGCGACCCACATCATGCTGCAGGTGCACAGGAAGGGAGTGGGGGTCGCCGGTGTTTACTCCAAGGAGGTGGCCGAAACCAAAGTGGCCGAGGTCACCGACGAGGCCCGGGCCGAGGGCATGCCGCTCAAGCTGACCGCCGAGCCCGCGGACGAAGGAAGAGACGAGGACGAATGAAAATCTCCGCCGATCTGCAGATCTCCATCACCGTCGCCATCTCCGAGGCGGAACGGATGGGCCATGAATACGCCGGCCTGGAGCACCTGCTCTATGCCCTGACCTTCGACGACGACACTGCCGAGGTACTCAAGCACGCCGGCGCCGACCTCGACAACGTCCGCGAGACTCTCACCGAGTACCTCGCCGAGGAGCTCGAATCGACCGAGCACGGCGGCCGGCAGCCCCGCCTGACCCTCGGCGTCCAGCGCGTCCTGGCGCTGGCCGCCGCCCGCGTCGAGAGCTCCGGACGGGAGGAGATCAACGGCCCGGACGTGCTGGTCGCCCTCTACGACGAGGCCGATTCCTACGCCGTCCAGGTGCTGGAGAGCGCGGGCGTCGGCCGGCTCGACGTGGTGAGCTTCATCGCCCACGGCGTCTCCCGCATCCAGCCCCCCTACTTCGGCGGCCGCGGCGCCGCGGGGCAGCCGGCCGGCGAAGAGGACGACGAGGACGAAGGGGGAGGCCGCAACGGCGGCGCGGCGGCGAGCGATCCGCTCAAGGCCTTCACCCAGGACCTCACCGAGCTGGCTCGGAAGGGGGGGATCGATCCGCTGATCGGCCGCGACAAGGAGATCCTGCGCACCCTCCACATCCTCCAGCGGCGGCGGAAGAACAACCCGATCTACGTCGGCGACCCGGGCGTCGGCAAGACCGCGCTGGTCGAGGGGCTGGCGCTGCGGATCTCCACGGGCGAGGTGCCGGCGGCCTTCCGCGAAACCAAGGTCTACCGGCTCGACATGGGCTCGCTGATCGCCGGCACCCGCTACCGCGGCGACTTCGAGAACCGGCTGAAGGCGGTGCTCACGGCGCTCGCCGGGCAGGCGAGCCCGATCCTGTTCATCGACGAGATCCACACCGTGGTCGGCGCCGGCAGCGCCGGTCGCGGCACCATGGACGCCTCGAACCTGCTCAAGCCCGCGCTTCAGGACGGCACCCTGCGCTGCATCGGCGCCACCACCTGGGAGGAGTACCGCCAGACCTTCTCCAGCGACCAGGCGCTCGCCCGCCGCTTCCAGAAGGTCGAGGTCACCGAGCCCTCGGCCGCCGAGACCACCCAGATCCTCCTCGGCCTCAAGAGCCGTTACGAGACCCACCACGGCGTCACCTACTCGCCGGAGGCGATCGCCGGCGCCGCCCTGCTCGCCGAGCGCTACCTGAAGGACCGCAAGCTCCCCGACAAGGCGATCGATCTGCTCGACGAGGCCGGCGCCGCCGTGGCGTTGCGGGGCACCGAGCCGAAGGAGGTCACCGAGGCGGACCTCGAGGAGGTGCTGGCCACGATGGCGCAGATCCCGCCGCGGCGGGTGAAGGGGAACGACAAGGAGCAGCTCCGCAAGCTGGAGGAGGAGCTGAAGGGTCACGTCTTCGGCCAGACGGAGGCGATCGAGCGGCTGGTGTCGGCGATCAAGGTCTCGCGCGCCGGCCTGCGCGACGCGCAAAAGCCGGTGGGCTCGTTCCTGCTCACCGGCCCCACCGGCGTCGGCAAGACCGAGGTCGCCAAGCGGCTCGCCGAGGTGCTGGGGATCTCCTTCCTGCGCTTCGACATGAGCGAGTACATGGAGGCGCACACGGTGTCGCGGCTGGTCGGCGCCCCGCCGGGCTACGTCGGCTACGACCGCGGCGGCCTGCTGACCGAGGCGATCGCCAAGAGCCCGCACGCGGTGCTGCTGCTGGACGAGATCGAGAAGGCCCATCCGGACATCTTCAACATCCTGCTCCAGGTGATGGACCACGGCACGCTGACCGACGCCAACGGCAAGCCGACCGATTTCCGCCACGTCATCCTGCTGATGACCTCGAACGTCGGCGCCCGCGAGCTAGCGGCGCGCGCCCTCGGCTTCACGGACCATGGCGATCAGGGCGAGGGCCTCCCCTTGCGGACCGCCAAGGACACCGACTCCGACAAGGCGATCGAGCGCCTGTTCAGCCCCGAGTTCCGCAACCGCCTGGACGCCCGCCTGCGCTTCAACCCGCTGTCGCCGGCGGTGATGGAGCAGATCGTGGACAAGTTCATCCGCGAGCTGTCGGCCCAGCTCGCCGAGAAGAACGTGATGGTGGAGCTCACCCCCGCCGCCCGCAAGCTGCTCGCCGAGAAAGGCTTCGATCCCGCCTTCGGCGCCCGCCCGCTGGGCCGCGTGATCGAGGAGAAGATCAAGCGCCCGCTGACCGACGAGCTGCTGTTCGGAGCCCTGGAGAACGGCGGCACGGCGACGGTGGACGCGGAGGGGGGCGAGGTGGTGATGCGGTATGGGGGGGTGGCCTGACCGACAAGCCGACGAGGTGGCTGCACGAATTCGTAGGGGCGCAGCATGCTGCGCCCGCCAGCGCAACGCCGAAGGAAAAAGGCGACGATCAGGACGACCTTGCGTTGGAGGGCGCAGCATGCTGTGCCCCTACGGGAAGGTAGGCCTCGAAGCTGGACGCGCGACGAAACCTCTTCTTTCGGCTATCCTTAAGGCGGTTCTGCTGAAAGGAGTTTGCCCGTGAGGAGACCCCTGGTTCGACAGCTCGCCGCCCTCCTGGCCGTCACCGTTCTGCCGCCAGCGTTCGCCGCTTCGCCACCGGCCGGCAAGGCCGGCGTGACCGCAGCGGTCCGCACGATCCGGGATTCCCTCGACGTTCCGCACATCTTCGCGACCAACGACCACGACGCGCTCTACGCCCTCGGACGGGCGCATGCGCGCGACCGCTTCTTTCAGATGGACGTGCTGCGCCATGAGTTCAGCGGCACGCTCGCCGAGCTGGTCGGTCCGGCGGCGCTGGCGTCGGACGTCCAGCTGCGCACGCTCGGGCTGCGCCGGGCGGCCGAGCTGTCGGTAGGGGCGATCTCCGCGCAGACGCAGGGGTGGCTCAGCGCCTACGCCGACGGCGTCAACAGCTACATCCTCGACGCCGCCAATCCGCTGCCGCCCGAGTACGCGGCGCTCGAGCTCACCCGCGCCAGCCTCCACCCCTGGACGGCCCTCGACAGCCTGACGATCGGCAAGGGGCTCGCCTTCGGACTCTCCTTCGACCTCAGCGACATCGACAACACCACCGCCCTGACGGCGTTCACCACGGCGGGGACGGCCGGCAACTTCGACGGCCCGACGCTGTTCTCCCAGGACGTCTATCGCGCCGCGCCCTTCGATCCCACCCACTCGCTCCCCGCCAGCGGCGGCGGCGGCCAGGGGGGCGCGGTGCAGACGGACAAGCGGCTGCGCCCGGCCGTTTCACCCCGACCAGAGACGACGCGCGCGGCGGCCCTCGCCTCCCGCTATCGCGCCAAGGCGGCGCAGGTGCCGCTCCTCCGCGACGCCCTGGAGCGGCGGCAGAGCGGGCGCGGCAGCAACTGGTGGGTGGCGAGCGGCAAGGTCACCGCCTCCGGCCGGCCGATCCTCGCCAACGACCCCCACCTGGCGCTCGGCAACCCCAGCACCTTCTACGAGGCGCAGCTCCGCGTCGTGCCCGGCAGCGCCGACGGCGGCACCATGAACGCCTTCGGCATCACCTTCCCCGGCGTGCCCGGGATCATCCTCGGCTGCAACCCGCGGATCTGCTGGGGGGCCACCACCAACGAGATGGACGTCACCGACGTCTACCAGGAGAAGCTGGTGATCGATCCCACCAGCGGCGCGCCCGTGGCCACGACCTTCGAGGGGAAGCCCGAGCCGCTGACGCTGATCCCCCAGATCTATCTCGTCAACCAGGTGGGGAACGGCGTCGTGGACGACCTCGTGGACGCCGGGATCGGTCCGCTCGACGGCGGCCTCACCCTGGTAGTGCCGCGGCGCAACCACGGGCCGATCGTGGCCGTCGACCTCTCCGATCCGGCCAACCCGATCGGCCTCTCCGTCCAGTACACCGGCTGGGGGACGACCAAGGAGCTCGACGCCTTCCGGGCCTGGGACCGGGCGGCGAACCTCGACCAGTTCAAGCTGGGGCTGCAGTCCTTCGACTTCGGCTCGCAGAACTGGTCGTACGCGGACGTCGACGGCAACATCGCCTATTTCACCAGCGGCTGGCTCCCCCTGCGCGAGGATCTCCAGACCCTCGGCCACGCCGACGGCGGCATCCCCCCCTGGTTCATCCGCGACGGCACCCACACGCTGAAGCACGAATGGCTCGCCCTCCCGCCGCCGCCGCCGCAGATCGAGACCGGCTTCCCCTACCAGATCCTGCCGTTCGCGGAGATGCCGCAGGTGGTCAATCCGCAGCGCGGCTTCATCGTCAACGCCAACAACGATCCGGTGGGGACGAGCAACGACAACGATCCCATCGACCAGCTCCGCCACGACGGCGGCGTCTTCTATCTCGGCACCGGCTACGACCGCGGCTACCGCATCGGCCAGATCGAGAAGCAGCTGGAGGCGCAGCTCAAGACGGCGGGCAGCTTCACGATGCAGGACTTCGAGCGCATCCAGGCCAACAACCAGCTGCTGGACGCCGAAGTCTTCACCCCGTACCTGGCGGCCGCCTTCGATCACGCCACCGCCGCGGGCGCGCCGGCGGCCCTCGCCGCCCTCGCCGCCGATCCCCGGATCGCCGAGGCGGTCGGCCGGCTCAAGGCGTGGGATTTCAGCACGCCCACCGGCATCCCCGAGGGGTGGGACCCGGGCGACAACCCCCTCGCCCTCCCGACGCCTTCCACGACGGAGGTCGCCAACAGCGTGGCGGCCACGATCTACTCGGTCTGGCGCGGCCAGGCGGTGATCCGGATCATCGACACGCCGCTCAAAGGGCTCGGCCTCGGCAGCTACGTGCCGCCGGGGGACGTGGCGCTGGCCGATCTCCGCCACCTGCTGGAGGTCTTCCCCACCGCGCAGGGTCACGGCGTCTCGGGAGTCGACTTCTTCGCCGGTACCGGCCTGCCCTCGCCGGACTCGGCGCGCGACTTCGTACTCCTCCAGAGCCTCAAGGGCACCCTCGACCTGCTGGCCGGCGACGACTTCGCGCCGGCCTTCAACCATTCGACGAGCCTGGGCGACTACCGTTGGGGGAAGCTCCACCGGATCGTCTTCGCGCACCCGCTGGGCGGCCCGTTCAACCTGCC
>DATBAW010000151.1:0-4839 GCA_036271335.1 Thermoanaerobaculia bacterium | reverse complement strand
GGCGCCGAGAGCGTTTCATCGGAGAGCTCGGCCTCGATCAGCGCCAGCTCGGCGGCGACCGCGCCGGCCGTGGCGATCCGCTCGTCGTGCCCCTTCGCCAGCATGCCGCGCAGCAGCGTCTCGACCCGCGGCGGCACGGCGCGCAGGGCGGAGACCGGCGGCGGCTCCTTGTGCAGGATCTGGTAGACCAGGGTGGTGATCGTGTCCCCCTCGAACGGCCGCTTGCCGGAGAGGATCTCGTAGAAGACGACGCCGAGCGAGAAGATGTCGCTCCGGCCGTCGAGATCCTCGCCGCGGATCTGCTCGGGGGAGAGGTACTGGGGCGAGCCCATCACCGAGCCGGCCATGGTCAGCTCGGTGCTCTGCCCGGCCATCTTGGCGATGCCGAAGTCGGCGACCTTCACCCGGCCCACGGTGTCGAGCAGGATGTTGCTCGGCTTGATGTCGCGGTGGACAATCCCCTGCCGGTGCGCGTAGTCGAGCGCCTCGGCCGCCTGACGGACGGCGCGCAGGGCCTCGCGCAGGCTCATCCGCGGCCCCTTGTCGAGGCGGTGCGCGAGGTCGGTCCCCTCGACGTACTCGAAGGCGAGGTAGAGCATCCCCTCGGCCTCGCCGGCGTCGAACAGGGTCACGACGTTGGGATGCAGCAGCCGCCCGGCGGCGCGGGCCTCGCGCAGCAGGCGCTTCTTGCGATCCTCGATCTCCTGCGGGCGGCCGACCAAGCGGACGGTCTTGATCGCCAGGCGGCGGTCGATCTGCGGGTCCTCGGCGAGATAGACCTCGCCCATGGCGCCGGCGCCCAGGAAGCTGAGGATGCGGTAGCGGCCGACGAGATGGCCGCCGTCCAGTCCGTTCACCGCTCGATCGTGCCCCCGTCCGCCGGCACGCTCTCGGAGAGCGGCTCGCCGGACATCGCCCCCTCATCCCCGGTCGCCACGTCCTCCCGCTGATTGAGCAGGGCCTTCGCCTCTTCGGCGCGCTCGGCCGGGACGCGGATGTTGATGCTCGCCAGCTCCCCGATGTCGGCCGGGAACTCGCTGGAGTGCAGGGACTCCGCCTCCGACTCGATGCCGCTGCTCTGCAGGAAGCCGACGACGATGGTCGCCTCTTCGGTGGTGCCCACGATCTTCACGATTTCCCACTCTTCGGCCATCAGCTCCCTCCACTCAAAAGTTGATCATAGCGTAGCCGTCGGGGCGACGGGGGGTCGCGACGGGACCGGCTCGGCATTTCGCCGCCCTGGCGCCGTCAGCCCTTCGAGCGTATAGGGGACGAGCTCCTGGCGGGGGTACCAGTGCCGGCTGTGCTCGGCGAAGCGGCCGAGACGGTGGTGCCAGCGGTAGTGCGAGACGACCATCGACTTGCCGTCCGCCTCGATCCAGTTGCAGGTGTTCGCCTCCCGCTCGCCGCCGCGCCCCCGGTTCGAGGTGGTGGTCCCCGAATGCAGGATCACCACCGGCGGCCGCCCCTTGGGATAGAACTCCTCGGAGTTGCCGATGTACGCCTGGTGGAGGTGCCCGGAGAGGATCAGGTCGACGCCGGCGCTGGAGAACAGGTCGATCGCCTCGTAGGCGTTGGCGAGCACCCGCTGGGTGCCGAAGTTGGGCGGCGGGATCAGATGATGGTGGGCGACCACGACCTTGAGCACCTCGTCGGGCGTAGCCCGCAGGAGCTTCTCCACCTCGAGCAGCCGGCGCAGGGTGATGCGGCCGTCCTTGAGCGTCCAGCCGAACGCCGTGTTGATGCCCACCACCAGCAGCTCGTCGTCGCGGTAGGTCGGCTCCAGCTCGGGGCTGAACCAGCGCTTGTAGCAGCCGAACGGGTTGAAGACGCGTTCCCAGACGCGGTAGAGCGGCACGTCGTGGTTGCCCGGCACGGTGATCGTCGGCGCTCCGAGCGCCTCGATGCCGTCGACGAAGGCGCGGGCCTGCCGGAACTGCTCCGGCTTCGCGCGCTGCGTCAGGTCACCCGAGACGATGACCAGATCGGGGCGGTGGCGATCGACGAACGCGAGGACCCCTTCGGACACCCGCGGCAGATGCGGGGGTCCGAAGTGGACGTCGGAGATGTGGAGGATGGAGCGCAGACTCGTCGCGCTCCGGTCAACCTTCCCGGGAGAGGAGCTGATCGACGTTGCGCGAGACCTCGCCCGAGACGAAGCTCGTCAGCGCCGCGAGGATCTCCGGCCCATGCCGGCGGCCGATGAAGAAGCCGCCCACCGCGGCGACCAGCAACGACGGGAGCGGATAGCGCACCACCAGCCGCTGCCACTCCACCCCTTCCGGAATCAGCTCGTCGAGGATCTCCTCGACGAAGCCTTCGCTCTCCTGCAGCTCGCTCATCTCGTCTCCTTCGTCGCTTGCGTCAGTCTATTCCTCGTCGGTCCTCTATTCCTCGTCGTCCCGGCTGCCGCGGCGGACCACCAGGCCGAGCAGGAAACCGACGCCGGCGGCGATCATCACCGACTTGGCCGGATTGTCCCGCACGTACAGGCTGACCTCCCGCGACAGGTTGCCGGCCTGCGAGCGGACCCGGGTGTAGGTCTTCTGGGCGTTCTCCGAGACGTCGCCGTAGGTCTCGCGAGCCCGCTCGGCGCCCCGGCGGATCTCCTTCGAGGCGCGTTCGGCGCCGCGGCGGACGTCGCTGGAGACCTTCTTGTAGCGGTCCTGGACCTGCTCGGACACCCGCTGGTAGTGATCCTGGGCCTGGTCGCCCAGCTTCTGGAACCGCTTGCGGGCCGCGTCCACGCCGTCCGCGACCGCTTCCTGCGCCGTTTCGGCACTGTCTTCCAGGTTCGACTTGATATCCTTGAGATCCGCCATGGCTGGCCTCCGTTAACTGGGAAAGGGGAAATGGAAAAGAATCGGATCTGCCGCTCTTCCGGCAGGAGTCGCCAGAACGCCGGCAGGAGTCACCCGAACAATCTAGCAGGAATCGTGCCGCTCTGAGGCCGTGCCGGCCCGATGCTAAGATCGGGCTCCCGTGGAAGACCTCGACTCCACCCACGTCGACCGGACGCGCCTGCCCGTACGCCGCGACGACGGCGGGCCCTCGTTCGCCGGCAAGCTGGCGCGCTATTTCCATCTCGCCTTCCGGGTGACCTACGAGGACGGCGTGCTGCTCACCGCCTCGGCGCTCGCCTTCGTCACCGTCCTGTCGCTGATCCCGCTGCTCACCGCCCTCTCGTTCGTCGGCGCGCGGGTGTTCAGCCAGTATCCGCAGCGGAGCCTGGAGATCTTCGTCCAGATCCTCCCCTACTCCGACAAGAGCGTGGTCGACGCCATCGCCGAGTTCCTCGATCAGGCGGAGACCATTCACGGCGTCGGCGTGATCGCCTTCTTCGTCACCTCCATCTATCTCTTCGCGACCGTCGAGGAGACGTTCAACCGGATCTGGAACGTGTCGCGCCGGCGCCCCATCCGGGCGCGGCTGATCTCGTTCATCCTGCTGATCTTCTGGGGTCCGCTGCTGATCGGCGCGACCTTCTCCAGCCTGATCGTGCTGCGGCAGAGCCCGGCCTTCCGCCGGCTCCTCCAGGAATCGTTCCTGCTCAACCTGCTCCCCTTCCTCGCTACCGTGGTGGGCCTGACCATCCTCTACTGGCGGGTGCCCTACACCAACGTGCGCCTGCGCAACGCGCTCGCCGGCGGACTGCTCACCGGCATTCTGCTGGAGATCCTGCGCGAGGGGTTCGGCTCCTACGTCGAGGTCTTCCGCAACGTCAGCATCGTCTACGGCAGCTACGCCTTCGCCCTGCTGTTCATGATCTCGATCGACCTCACCTGGACGATCATCCTGTTCGGCGCCGTGGCCACCTACACCGCCCAGCATTTCGCCCTGCTCTCGCGCGGCCTGCACCGCCATCCGCCGGTGCAGGCGGCCTGGGTGGGGCTCGCCACGCTCGCCCTGATCGCCCGCCGCTTCAACGGCGGCGAGCCGCCCCTCTCCCGCGAGGCCCTGGCCGACCGCATGTGTCTGCCGACCACCGAGCTCGAGCGCATCCTGCGGCCGCTGGCGATCTCGGGACCTCTGGAGCTGGTAGGGGATCATGGCTACGCGCTCACCGCCGACCCGCGGCAGATCAAGGTCGAGGAGGTCCTCGCCGCCTACGACCACCGGGCGCGCCGCGGCGCCGGGCTGGTGAACGGCGAGATCGCGGCTCACCTCCAGACGCTGATCGGCGAGCTGGCGGCGATCCGCGCCGGCACGCTGGGGGACCTCACCGTGGCCGGCCTGCTGGAGACCGGAACGGCCCCAATCTCATCCCCTGCAATCTCCTCCTTGCCCCCGGAGGCCACGGTGCGTACAATACCGCCCTCCAGCACCGTGGGGCAGTAGCTCAGCTGGGAGAGCACCACGTTCGCAACGTGGGGGTCGAGGGTTCGAGTCCCTTCTGCTCCACCATTTCCTCTCCTTTTCCTCCTCCTTCTGAACCGCGCTTCCCCATGCTCAGGGGAGAGCCGTGTCTTCGAGATCGAACAAATCGCGTCTTTTGAGTTCGATGCCGAACGCCACGGAGACGCCGTTGAGAAACCGCGCTCTACGGTGAGCGCCGTGACGACCGGCGGGTTGGTGACGCCGAGTGACAATTTTCCTGCTCTCAGCGTAACCTATTGATAACGTTGAGTTTGGATTGCGCAGCAACGCGTCAAGGCCTATGATTTCTCTCATGAGAGATCCCAAGGATCTGGCACGTGCGATCAGGAAGCTGAGAGCCAGGCGTCCCCAGAAGGAAGTCGCTGAGAGGGCCGGTTTCGACTCGTCGACCTGGAGCGTCTACGAGAAGGGCGAGCGCCTGCCGCGCGACCCGGAGCGCTTTGAACAGATTGCACGCGGACT
>DATBAW010000150.1:0-3854 GCA_036271335.1 Thermoanaerobaculia bacterium | reverse complement strand
CTGGGGGTCAAGTACTACATCGGCTCGGTGGTGGCCAAGTCGCTGGTGCGCGAGCTGGGGCCGGTGCTGACGGCGCTGATCGTGGGCGGCCGGATCGGCTCGGGGATGACCGCCGAGATCGGCACCATGAAGGTCACCGAGCAGATCGACGCCCTGCGCTCGATGGCCGCCGATCCGGTCAAGAAGCTGGTCGCCCCCAAGCTGGCGGCCACCCTGGTCATGCTGCCGGCGCTGACCGTGATCGGCGACGCCCTCGGCATCCTCGGCGGCCTGATCGTCGCCGTCGCCACCCTCAACGTCACGTCCGGGATCTACCTCAACGACGTCTTCGCGAAGCTCGCCATCAGCGACGTTCTCAGCGGCGTCACCAAGTCCTTCTTCTTCGCCTACTTCATCGCCATCATCGGCTGCTACAACGGCCTCAACACCACCGGCGGCGCCGACGGCGTGGGGCGGGCGACGACCAACACGGTGGTGCTCGCCGCCATCCTGGTGCTGGTCTCCGACTTCTTCATCACCAAGCTCTTCTACCTGCTGATCGCCTGATGCCCGAGCCCCAGAAAAACTCTCCGGAAAAGCTCTTCGAGATCCGCGGCCTGACCAAGCGGTACGGCGAGCGGGTGATCCTCGACGCCCTCGACTTCGACATCCGCAAGGGCGAGTGCCTGGTCATCCTCGGCCGCTCGGGGACCGGCAAGAGCGTGACCCTGCGGCAGCTCAACGGCCTGGAGAAGCCGGAGGCCGGCACCGTCACCTTCGACGGCACCGACCTGACCACGCTCACCGAGCGCGACCTCTACCCCTTCCGCCGGCGGATCGCCATGCTGTTCCAGAGCGGCGCTCTGTTCGACTCGATGAACGTGTTCGACAACGTCGCCTTCCCCCTGCGCGAGCACTCCGCATCCTCCGAGGCGGAGATCGCCGAGACCGTGCGGCACAAGCTCGGCCAGGTGGGGCTCAAGGGGATCGACGAGAAGATGCCCTCCGACCTCTCCGGAGGGATGAGGAAGCGCGTCGCCCTCGCCCGCTCCCTCGCCCTCGAGCCGGAGGTGATGCTGTTCGACGAGCCGACCACCGGCCTCGACCCGATCACCTCGGCGACCATCGGCAAGCTGATCAACTCGATCCGCACCGAGCTCGGCGTCACCGCCGTCGTCGTCACCCACGACATCCCCCTGGCCCGCCGGGTCGGGGACCGCATCGCGCTGCTCGTCGACGGCAAGCTCGCCTTCCTCGGCGACTGGCAGGAGGCCGAGAGCAGCAGTGACCCGCGGCTGGCGGATTTCCTCGCCGGCCGCGAGGAGGAGGTAGAGAATGTCGCCTAAAGGGCAGGAGGTCCGCGTCGGCCTGTTGATCCTCGTCGCGATCGTGGTGTTGACCGGAGGGATCTTCGTGCTCGGCTCGAAGAAGAACCTGTTCAAGCACAAGACCCACTACTACACCGAGCTCAGCTCGGTCTCGGGCCTGAAGCGCAACAGCCCCGTCCAGCTCGACGGCGTCGACGTGGGGACGATCGAGCGGGTGATCCTCTCCGAGGACCCGCGGAAGACGGAGATCCGGGTCTGGATCCGCCTCGACGAGGAGTACGAGGCGCGTATCCGCGGCCCGCTCGATCCCACCGCCGTCCAGAAGGGGCTGGTCCCCTCGCGCGTCCGCATCAAGACCATCGGGCTGCTGGGCGACAAGTACATCGACATCAACTCCGGCTCGGCCGCCTACCCGCCGATCCCCGAGGACGGGAAGATCCCCGCCGCGCCGCCCACCAACGTCGACGCCCTGTTCGCCTCGGGCGAGGACGTGATGGACAACGTGGTCGAGATCACCCACTCGCTCAACACCATCCTCAGCCGCATGGAGAAGGGGCAGGGGCTGCTGGGCCAGCTCACCAGCGACAGCCCCGAGGGGCGGCGGCTGCTCGACTCGCTCACCAGTGCCGCCGACAGCCTCAACCGGATCACCAGCCAGGTGGAGAACGGCAAAGGGCTGATCCCGCGGCTGCTCAACGACCGCGCCATGGGCGACCAGCTCGCGCAGTCGCTCGACCGCTTCCAGAATCTGCTCGACCAGGCGCAGCACGGCCCCGGAATCCTCCCCGGCCTGATCAACGACCCGGCCGCCCGCACCGAGCTCAACGACACCCTCGCGTCGCTCCATCAGGTGTCGAAAGACCTCCAGGGGTTCACCGCCGGTCTCGACTCCAGCGACGCTCTGCTCCCCCGGCTCGTCAAAGACAAGGAGTATGGCCGCGAGATCACCGAGCAGATCCGCCAGATGGTGAAGAGCCTGAACGAGGTGTCGGCCAAGCTCGACCGCGGCAACGGCTCGGCGGCGAAGCTGATCAACGACCCCAAGATCTACGACGCGGTCAACGACATCGTGGTCGGCGTCAACCAGTCGAGGACGCTGCGCTGGCTGCTCCGCAACCGCCAGAAGAAGGGGATCGACAAGCGCTACGAGGACACCCGGAAGGCGATCGAGGAGTCCGGAGGCACGCCGGAGCCGCTGGACCCGGGGCCCGACGACGACAAGGCGCCGCCGGCTGGAGGGCCATCTCCACCGCAAGCGCCGCCGCCGGCCGATCTGACCTCGAGGCCTCCGGCACCCTCGCCGCCGCCACCGAATGAGAGTTAGAGTTCGCTGATGCCATCTCACATCCTGGTGACCGGAGGCGCGGGGTTCATCGGCTCGCACCTCACGCGGCGCCTGCTCGCCCGGGGAGACCGGGTGACGGTGCTCGACGACTTCAACGACTATTACGACCCCGCCCGCAAGCGCGAGAACGTGGCCTCGCTGCTCGCGACCGACGGCTTCCGGGAGCGTTACCAGGTCGCCGAGGGGGACATCCGCGACGCCGGTCTGGTGGATCGCCTGTATGCCGAGGGGCGGTTCGACGCCGTGATCCATCTGGCGGCGCGGGCCGGTGTGCGGCCGAGCCTGGCGGAGCCGATCCTCTACGAGGACGTCAACTGCATCGGCACCCTGCGCCTGCTCGAGGCCGCCCGCCGCCACGGACCGAAGCTCTTCCTCTTCGGCTCCTCCTCCTCGGTCTACGGGATCAACGAGAAGATCCCCTTCGCCGAGGACGACCTGGTCAACCAGCCGATCAGCCCCTACGCCACCACCAAGCGGGCGGGCGAGCTGCTCTGCTACAACTACCATCACCTCTACGGCTTCCGCACCGCCTGCCTGCGCTTCTTCACCGTCTACGGCCCGGCGCAGCGGCCGGAGATGGCGATCCACAAGTTCACCGACCTGATCGCGCGGGGCGCGGCCGTGCCGATGTACGGGGACGGCGGCAGCCGGCGCGACTACACCTACGTCGACGACATCGTGGACGGCCTGCTGGCGACGCTGGCGCTGGCGCCCGGCTTCGAGATCCTCAATCTCGGCGGCGCCGACACCACCGCGCTGGCCGACCTCGTTCAGTGGATCGGCGAAGAGCTTGCCGTCGAGCCCCGGATCGAATATCTTCCGACGCAACCGGGGGACGTGCCGATCACCTACGCCGACGTTTCCAAGGCGGCGCGCCTCTTGGGGTACTCCCCGAAAGTCCCCATCCGCGAAGGCCTGCGCCGCTTCGTCTCCTGGTACCGCGAACGAGGCGAGCAAGGCGAGCGCGCCGAGGGGCGCTGACTCTGACAAGCTTCCATATTCATCAAACTACTCAAGCGAGATCGTCGATGAACATCTGCGTCATAGGTAGCGGTTACGTCGGACTGGTGACGGGCGCCTGCCTGGCGGACTTCGGCATGAACGTCGTCGGGGTCGACAAGGACCACGCCAAGGTCGAAGGCCTCTTGAACGGCAAGGTGCCGATCTACGAGCCCGGCCTCGACACCCTGGTCCAGAAGAAC
>DATBAW010000149.1:0-2617 GCA_036271335.1 Thermoanaerobaculia bacterium | reverse complement strand
CAGGGCGCAGCAGCGGTCGACGAGATCGCCGGCGCCGGCGCGGCCGAGGGAGCGGAGGGCGGCCCAGACGGTGAAGCCGCGGGCGCGGCGGGAGAACTCGGGGACGTAGTCGAAGGGGTCGCGCTCGTGGCCGCCGGTCTGCACGAGATAAGGGGCGGCGATGGTCATGGCGGCGCGATGGGATTCGGGATCGTTCACGATCACGATCCCGCAGTCGTAGGGGACGTTGAGCCACTTGTGGCCGTCGGTCGCCCAGGAGTCGGCCCGCTCGGCGCCTTTCGCGAGATGGGCGAGAGATGGGGACGCGTTGGCCCAGAGGCCGAAGGCGCCGTCGACGTGGAGCCAGCCTTGGGAGGCATGGACGGCGGCGGCGATCTCGTCGAGAGGATCGAAGGCGCCGGTGTTCACGTTCCCCGCCTGGGCGCAGACGATCAGGGGACCGTCGCAGGCCGCCAGGACGTCGCGCAGAGCCGCGGCCTCCATCCTCCCTTGAGCGTCGGTCGGCACCTTCTTCACCCGCTCGCGGCCGAGGCCGAGCATCTGGAGGGCGGCGTGGATGGTTACGTGCGCCTCGGCGCCGATCACCACGTCGATCTCCGGAGCGCCGTAGAGGCCGCGGGTCTCGACGTCCCAGCCTCTCTTGGCGAGGACGGCGTGGCGGGCGGCGGCCAGGGCGGTGAAGTTGGCCATCATGCAGCCGGTGGTGAAGCCGACGCTCGCCGTGCGCGGGAGCCCGAGGATCTCGAGCAGCCAGCCGGCCGCGGCCTCCTCGGCGACCGAGTTGGCGGGGGCGGAGACGTAGAGGGTGGCATTCTGGTCCCACGTCGAGGTCAGCCAGTCGGCGGCCAGCGCGGCGGAGAGATGGCCGCCGATGACGAAGCCGAAATAGCGCGGACCGGCCATGCCGATCAGCCCGGGATCCGCCGCGCGGACGAGCGTCTCGACCACCTCGCGGGCCGCTTCGCCACGCTCCGGCAGCGGACCGCCGAACGCCGCCCGCAGCTCCTCGATCGAGGCGGCCGCGCCGACCGGCCGGCGGGGGAGGCCGTCCAGGAATTCGAGGGCGAGCTCGGCGGTGCGCCGGAGGAGCCCGGCGTCGGTCTCCGGTTCCGGTTGCGGCCGCTCAGCCATCGCGGTGCTCCGCCTCTCCGGAGCGATGCTCCTTCTCGTCGGTCTTCTCCTTCTCCTTGCCCGGCCGCGCGAGGGGGAGGTCGGCGCGCTCCTCCCAGACCACCCGCGAGATCTCGGCGATCGCGTGGTCCGCGGACGCCTCGTCCGGGTAGCCCTCGGTGAGGACGACCAGGATGTAGGGCTTCACCCCCGGCGGGAAGACGATGGCGGCGTCGTGGTGGGTGCCCGTGATGTCGCCGGTCTTGTGGGCGACCACGGTGCCCGGCGGCAGGCCGGCGGGGATCTTCTCGTTGAACTCCTGCGCCTTGAGGATCTCGAGCATCCTGGCGGTCGAGGCCGGCTTGAAGGTGTCCTCCTTGACCAGGGCGCCGAGGAGGGTGGCGAGATCCCCGGCGGTAGTGATGTTGTTGATCCCCGCCTGATAGGCCTTGTCGTCCTCGACGCCGCGCAGGATCTGGATGCGGTAGGCGCCGAGGGTCAGCATCAGGTCCCGGACGCGCGAGGCGCCGATCTGTTCGATCAGGAGATTGGTCGCGAGGTTCGAGCTGCGGACGATCATGCGCCGGATCAGCTCCTCGACCGTGCGGGTGGAGCCGATCGCCTGATAGAGATCCGGATCGCCGTCCTCCTTGGGATCGAGGGTGAAATTCGAGCCGTCGATCAAGCTCGGGAACTGATTGCGGATGGCGATCGGCTGATCGAGCCGGAGCTGCTTGTCGTCGATCGCCTGGAAGAGGCCCATCATCAGCGGCACCTTCACCGTGCTCGCCGCGTGGAAGACCGCGTCGTCGTCGTGGACGAAGGTGACGCCGGTCTCCAGGTTCATGTAGGAGACGCCGATCGTCCCGCCGGGCGGGTGGAGATAGCGGTCGAGACGGCGGGCGAGCGGCGTGATCCCGACCTTCGAAGCCAGCGAGGCGCAGGAGAGGAGGGGGAGGATGAGGAGGATGGATAGGATGGCGAATGCGAATCGCTTCATGGTTCGTCCTCACTGTCAGCCCGGCCGGCTTGGCGGGGTTGCCGCGCCACCCCGCCCGGGCATCAATGCCCGGGCTACGTTCCAAAAACGAAGCCGGCTGAAGCCGGCTCCACTCCCTGGTTTCTGCCTTCGAGCCGGTCGGAGGCGCCTTCAGCCCGGCAGCGACATCTGCGCCATCTTCCCGTAGCGCTCTACGTAGCCGTCCACCTTGAACTTCCGCCGCGTGCTGTCCGAGCTCATGTAGCGGACGACCCCGAAGACCGGGCGCTCCGGCGGCCAGGGGCGGTCGTAGCGGCCGAGGGTCCAGAAGATGCCGGTGTAGGAGTTGGGATCGCGGCCGTCCAGGGCGTATTTGTTGTTGAGATCGATCAGGACCTCGAGCGCCTCGCGCGGCGAGGCCGACCACTCCAGAACCTTTTTTCCCCACAGCATGCGGAGATAGTTGTGGATGCGGCCGTCCGTGCGGAGCTGACCCTGGGCGGCGTTCCAGAGCTCGTCGTGGGTCGC